>JAAXHO010000212.1 GCA_012270795.1 Candidatus Poribacteria bacterium | reverse complement strand
AGCAGCAGAAATCGGGGTTAGAAACCCTTCCAACAAGAGTACATTTCGACAATTGAATGCCTCTGCCCCTAATATAGATTGACTTTTAAAGGAAAAATAAGTAAGATATAAAAGACGTGGAAAGATCGATTTAAACAACATCAAGAAGAATTGAAAACACAAGGAATCCAATTTTAGAAACCAACATCATTAATGTTACAGTGTCCTTATTGTGGAACGTCCCACGATAAAGACATGGTATTAAAAAGCAAAGGAGACCCACTTGAGTAGACCAAACATTCTATTTATAATGTCAGACGACCACGCATCTCATGCAATGAATTGTTATGGGAGTCGAATTAACACAACCCCGAATCTTGACCGAATTGCAGATGGTGGGATGATCTTCCAAAACTGCTTCTGCGTCAATTCTATTTGCACCCCCAGTCGAGCAAACATATTGACAGGGTTGCATAGCCATCTGAATGGTGTCAAGACATTAGGTGACAAAATTGATGGTAAAAAACCGAATGTAGCCAAAATGCTTCAAGCTAATGGTTATCAGACAGCAATTGTCGGCAAATGGCATCTTGGTCATGGCGGTGATGCAGACCCCACTGGGTTTGACTATTGGAACGTCCTACCTGGACAGGGAGATTATTATGATCCAGTCATGATTGAAGAAAATGGTAGAAAAAAGCATGAAGGATATGCTACAGACATCATCACCGATTTTTCATTGGATTGGCTTCAAAATCGTGACAGAGATAAACCGTTCTTCCTGATGAGTCATCACAAAGCACCGCATCGCCCTTGGGATTCCGATGAGAAACATCTACACATGTTTGCAGATGAAGATGTCCCCATGCCAGACAACTTCTTTGATGATTACTCTAATCGTTCCAATGCTGCCAAAGAAGCAAAGATGCGAGTATTCGGCCACATGAACGATAGAGACCTGAAGATTGAAAAATTTGGACCGCCCCCTGAAGGCTTATCTGATGAAGAATTAGCAAACTGGCAGTATCAACGCTATATCAAGGAATATCTCAGATGTGTCGCATCTATTGATGACAATGTCGGCAGATTACTGGATTATCTCGATGAAGATGGCATTGCTGAAGATACAATGGTGATTTATACATCAGATCAGGGATTCTTCTTAGGCGATCACGGTTGGTATGACAAGCGATTTATGTATGAAGAATCTTTACGTATGCCTTTCATAGTTCGTTATCCTCGGGCAATTGGTGCGGGTAGTTCTACACATGCAATGGCACTGAATATCGACTTTGCTGAGACGTGGTTGGATTACGCGGGCATAGAAATTCCTGAAGATATGCAGGGGGCAAGTTTGCGACCCATTCTTGAAGGAAGTGTTCCAGACGATTGGCGGACATCTATGTACTATCGTTACTGGATGCACCTCTCTCACCATTATGTTGGCGCGCATTACGGCATCCGTACACATAAGTATAAACTCATTTATTACTATGGAGAAGCACTTGGGACATCAGGATCAATTGACGAATCAAAAGAACCAGAATGGGAACTCTTTGATCTTGAGAAAGATCCAAACGAGATGTGTAGTGTCTATGATGACCCTGAGTATGCTGATGTCGTTAAAGAATTGACTGCAGAATTGTATCGTCTTAAAGCAGAGGCGATGGATGATGAGTAGTCCTACATAAACGTAGCTGTACTAAGATATTTACCCAGATTTTACCAATATGTGAGTGGAGGATTAAAATGGTTAAACAGAATCCATTGAAAAACATTGAACCTGGCATGAAAGTAACTGCACAGATGTCTCCTGAACCGAGCGAAGCAGATTTACAGTTCGCGAAACAGATGGATGTTGAGTATGTTGTTCTCTGGACAAACGGTCAAAATGCGAATTACGACTATTTCATGAGCCGCCGCGAAATTTTTGAGAATGCCGGTTTGAAGATTTACGGGTTCGGAAACAGTGATGTTCACAATCAAGATGGAATAGTGCTTAACTTAGACAACCGTGATGCCAAAGTTGAACAATATAAGAGATACATCCGGGATTTGGGGAGAGCTGGTATACCTTACACAACGTATGCTCACATGGGGAACGGTATCTGGAGTACCGAACGGGAAACAACCCGTGGTGGTGCAAGTGCACGGGCGTTTAATCTCCAATCAGCACAAGAGGGGCACTGGAGTGGTCAAAAATTCAAAATGCCACTTTCGCATGGACGCGAGTATACTGAAGAGGAAATATGGGATAACTATACCTATTTTATCAAGCAGGCAGCACCAGTTGCTGAGGAAGCAGGTGTCATGATCGGTATCCATCCTGATGACCCACCGGCACTCAACCTTGCTGGAATCCCAAGATGCATTTTCAGTAGCTTTGATGGATACAAACGTGCGCTTGAGATTGCCGACAGTCCGAACGTTGGCATGTGTTTCTGTGTTGGCTGCTGGCTGGAAGGCGGTGATTTAATGGGTAAAGATGTCATTGAATCTATACGCTATTTCGGTGAACGTGGTAAGATATTCAAAGTCCATTTCCGCAATGTAGATAAACCACTTCCACATTTCGTTGAAACTTTTGTTGATAACGGCTATCAGGATATGTATGAGGTCGCGAAAGTGTTGCGTGAAGTTGACTTCAACGGCGTGATGATACCTGATCATATACCAAGCATGGCAGGGGATCATCGTGTCGGTACCGCATATACGATTGCTTATATGAATGCACTTGTGAAACGTGCTAATGAAGAATATGCGGCTGCAGCATAATGTGCTTTAAACTTCTATTGTTAATGTTTTAATAACCTAAGTTACCACATACGTAGCACAATCTGTTAGATTGTGCATTTTAATACACAAACTGAATGAAGATTAAGTTATTAATTCGGCAATTCTAATCTTATCCATATTGGCTAATTTGAATGATTTGAACCTATTCTGGGTTGTTATGTTCTCTGTTGTCTGAACCAGGATTTTCAGGATTTACAGATTACCAAATCAACGGTATGAATGCCATTTAGGCATTCCCCGGGATTTACCTCATCAATAGTTTTTTTGACACAGATTTATGCCAACTTATGAATGGTGGGTAATACCTCAATCTCATCATCCTGAAAATCCTGGTTCAGACAAAGGAATATCAAATAAAATAACCTAAGTTGCCACTTACTTTAGAATACTCTTGTTGGAGGGGTTTCTAACCCCGATTTATGACAATTCACATCAAAATTCGTTGTTTTTCTATTTTCTGTTGTCAATCGGGGTTTCTAACCCCGATTTTATGCCGTTCCACTCTGCTATCGGGGTTAGAAACCCCTCTAACAAGAGTGTTTTGAAGTAGGTAGCAACTTGGGTTTTAATATTATACCAACACCTCTGTTTCCAAGAAGCAGAAGTGTTGATTTGTAATTGAAATGTATGATTTAGGATATGAAACCATCCTTTTTAAATCTGTACGTATTTTCTTTTCAATATTTGTCCTTTTAATCGTTGTTCCACTTACCTTATGTGCTTCTGATTGGAATGATTTTCTCGGCCCCAACCGCAACGGAAAATCTGAAGAAAAGATAAAAATTACGCCATGGGAAAAGAACGGTCCCCCTGTGTTGTGGAGCAAAGCGATTGGGACAAGTTACGGCACACCTACCATTGCTGGAGGTAAGGTGTTTGTCTTTGCACGTTATGGAGACATGGCACGACTTACTTGTCTGGATAGTAACAACGGAAACGAACTTTGGTTTTATGAATATCCAACTGACTATGAAGATATGTACGGTTACAACAACGGTCCCAGGTGTTATCCCGTTGTTGATGGAGATCGTGTCTACATATTTGGTGCAGAAGGAGAATTGCACTGTGTCAATACCATAGATGGAAAACAGATTTGGAGAGTAGATACAGCATCAAGATTCAATGTTATTCAGAACTTTTTTGGTGTTGCTTCTGCACCCGCAGTTGAAGGAGAATTACTCATCGTTCATGTTGGCGGATCCCCAAAAGGGACACCTAAAGATATATGGGAATCAAACGGTAACCCTAAACCAAATGGTAGTGGTATAGTTGCCTTCAACAAACACACAGGTGAAGTTGTTTATCAGATAGCCGATGAACTTGCCAGCTATGCCAGTCCAGTCTTTGCTACAATCAACGGAAGACGTTGGGGGTTTTCATTCTTACGAGGGGGACTGGTTGGGTTTGAACCGAAAACGGGTAATATAGATTTCCACTATCCTTGGCGAAGTTCAAAAATAGAGTCAGTCAATGCATCCTGTCCTGTTGTAGCAGAAGACCTTGTGTTTATCAGTGAATCTTATGGGATTGGTAGCTCAGTCATTCAAGTGCGTCCGGGGGATTACGATGTTGTTTGGAAAGACGAACCAAAAAGTAGAAACAGAGCAATGGAGTTACACTGGAATACAGCAATACACCATGAAGGATACCTGTATGGCAGCAGCGGAAGGCATTCTGGTGGTGCAGATTTGCGATGCGTAGAACTCAAGACAGGCAAAGTTATGTGGAAGCAACGCGTCAATGAACGCGCGTCATTGCTCTGAGTAAATGACTACTTCATTTTTCTCGGAGAGTATGGACGATTGATGTTGCTCAAATGTACACCTGAAAAACCTGAACTTATCTCTGTTGCCGTTCCAACAGATGAAAATGGCAATCAGTTGATTAATTATCCTGCATGGGCAGCACCTGTGCTATCAGACGGTCGTTTGTACGTTCGAGGAAAAGACCGACTCGTATGTTTCCAACTGAATTCTGAAAAAGAGCGACACTCTTATGGTGAATTTTTGAAATAATTATACACCTCTTCTGTAAGAGCGACTTTTGGTCACGACTGTGCGGTCTCTTCTGTAGGAGCGACCTTTGGTCGCGACTGTGCGGTCGCTCCTACAACTCAGAATGTAGAATTAATTGTAGAATCTACGAGAAATTAAGGTTTCCAGAGAGTCGCTTCAATGAATCTCTCACCATCGGGTTCTTCATTGAAATAGTAGACCGTTACCATGTCACCGTCTGGCCGCTGAACAGTTCGGGGATAACCAATATCGTGATCCCCACCATTGTCGCGCAGGACGATCTCATCGTTCCAACTTTTTCCATCATCATCACTCAACTTTGCACAGATACGTTGGGGTGCATCTCTGAAACCGTAAGTTAGGCACAATCTACCATCATGGAGTTGTGTTAGGGTGGGAGGATTACCGCCACGACCTGTGTTTTCCACTGGACAATTCACATAATTCCAAGTCTGTCCACTATCTTCTGAAGCATAGAGATCAATCCAATTTTGCAGTTGTTCCCAATCTTTGTTAGCACTCTTACTTCTGCCGCGGCACCGCACTGCGACTAATATACGAGAATCAGTGAGCCTCACACTTGCAGGCATAATAGCAAAACCTTCCGGTTCTGGACCAATCTGTGAAAAACGTGAGAAAGACTTACCACCATCGGTTGTATTAGCACAGAATATCAAACCCTCTTCTCCATTCGCTTTGGAAGCAGTGAGAAACAGCAAGCACTCTGTTGAGCTCGTAATAAGATAATCTGTACGTGCCGCTATACCCGTGTAATCAAACATTGGTAGTTGATAAGGTCCAGCCCAACTGTGGCAACGGTCAGTTGAGGTATAGAACCAAGAATACGCCCCTTCTCTGAGTCCTGTTCTGCTACACATCAAGGCAAAACCGGGATGTTCAAAGTCAACTGTTTGTGGTGTACAATATTCTGCTTTACCTTGTGATTTGAGATTTGCCTGCACATGTTCATCGGCTGATAGTGAACCTGAACCTGGAAGACGACACGGTGTTTCTGAGACTGACCACGATTCACCACCATCGGTACTTCTCGCTTGCATTGCTGTAAATGGTTTGTCTCTGTCACGTCGGTGAAAACCTGCGTCAGATTTGTGGTATCCCACAGTAAATCCGACTACGATTTCGTTGTCCCAAGACCATATTCCGTAGTTTGCAGGCCAACCTGCAAATCGACCAGATTCGCGGTATATTGTAATCTGTTTCATTTCTATGCTCCAATCAATTGATGTAATCTTGATAGTATAACATCGTAAAGGTAAGTATTCAACTCTCATGTTTATGGGTTTATGGGTGTGTAAAGTTTTTGCTTATGTCTGAACCAGGATTTTCAGGATTTACAGATTACCAAGATTACCTCATCAAGGATTTTTGAGGCACTTTGATGTCAACTTTGGGAATAGAACCTGTTGAGGGAAATCCTGGAAATCTATAAATCCTGTAAATCCTGGTTCAGACAAGTAACCAAAACTTTACACACCCCATTGTTGAAAATCAATTGACATAAAAAACTGAGTATGATATACTATCAAGGTAGCAAATTTCAATTTGGAGGAAAAATATTTTAATGCAAAAAATTATACTAATGTTCTTAGCAATCTGTGTAATAACACTCCCAACCTACGCAGCAATTGATACAAATAATATCATGGGGATGTGGTTATTTGAAAGGGATTCTGGTGGTATTGCAGTAGATTCATCAGAAAACGGCAATGATGGCACTATCCACGGTGCAAAATTGGTTGATGGCGTGTTTGGAAAAGCACTGGAATTTGATGGTACAGACGATTGGGTTGAAGTTCCCCATGCAAAATCTCTCGGATTTCCCGCAGGAACTTCATTTTCTATTACGCTCCACTACAAAGGTACAAAAGTTGGTGGTTCACTCGTAGGAAAAAACTATGAAGATACATCACAGGCAAAACCTTGGTATCTTATCTGGAACGGTGGATCTGGTAATACGATTTCTATCTACTTGCGCACTACCGACGATCAGAATTCCAGAATTAATGGCACTGTAGATGTGTCTGATGATGATTGGCACTTTATCGCTGCAGTCGCAGATGCAGATGCTAAGAAAATTTCGCTTGCAAGTATTTCAGAATATACCTTAGAAAACATCACAGCAATGTGGTTATTTGATGATGGTGAAGGCACTATCGCAACAGATTCTTCACTGAATGATAATGACGGTACAATTCACGGTGCACAGTGGGTTGATGGTAGATTTGGAAAAGCACTTGAATTTAATGGTACTGACACTTGGGTTGAAGTGCCTCACTCAGATAGTGTCGTTTTTGAAGCAGGGACCTCCTTTACATTGACGGTTCATTTCAAAGGAACCTCAGTTGGTGGATCACTTGCTGGCAAAAATTATGAAGATAAAACACAAGCGACACCGTGGTATATGCTTTGGAACGGTGGAGCTGATGGAAAACTTGCATTCTTCTTACGAGACGGTTCAAATGCAAGTTTTAGAATGAATAGCACGACAGATATTAATGACGATCAATGGCATTTCATTGCAGGACGAGCAGATGCAGAAACAGGAAAAGCAACTTTGTGGATTGATGGAACACAAGAAGCTGAATATGATTTTAATAAAGACAGTGGATACGGCACCGCAGAAGGTGTATTCCATATAGGACGGCATTTTGACCGTTATACCGCTGGAATCATTGATGAAGTTGCACTATTCAATGTCGCATTAACTGAAGATGATATGCAATCTATCATGAATGATGGACTTGTAAATCTTACCGCTGTGGAAGCAGATGGTAAACTTGCAACCACCTGGGGTAATGTCAAAAAACGTTCCATTAAATAAAATGTACTTCTAACGTGTCTGTAGCACAACCTGTATGAAGATTAAGTTATTAATTGGGTAATCAAATGTTTCCCTTATATGCTAATTTGTAAGGAATAGAACCTATTCTGGGTCGTTACGTTCTCTGTTGTCTGAACCAGGATTTTCAGGATCTCCAGATTTTCAGGATTTCCCTTATCAAGGACTTTTGATGCGCGTTTAGGTTCTTTTTTGAATAGGATCTGATGAGAAAAAATCCTGGAAATCTGTAAATCCTGTAAATCCTGGTTCAGACAAAGAACATGTATGCTACACAACTATTCTAAAATATAATAAGAACAATACATTACCCCATTTATTTTTAATCTTCATACAGGTTGTGCTACAACACACGCAGTCCATTAGGTTTGCTAAACGGACAGATCATAATGAATATCACACTGAATTAATAGAGGTTAAAACTCATGAAACGAACACTGACACTCCTGGCATTCACATGTTTGATGCTAATTGCATTCGGGTGTGGAACAACAGAAGACGTTGATAAAGATATAATTGGCGAAGTCGTTATTCAAACGGGATCCATTTCTGGTGAGGTACAATCAATTGACGGTGTACCAATTCAGGTGCGTATACTAAAAGCAGGAAAACTTATAAAACAAATTGAGACCGATGGGAATTACGAATTTACTGAACTTGATGAAGGAGATTATACGATACAAATATCCGCATTAGGATATGAAGCAACAGCACTAAATGCAACAGTTGTTGCTGAAGAAACTATTTCCTTAGAAAAAGTAGGTCTTGTTAAATTAGATATACCTGTGGCTCACATTCTTGGGATGTTAGAAGACGACGAAACAGGAACCCCTCTTGCAAAAGCAACCGTTCAATTAACGACTGAAAATGATGAAAAAGTAACTGCACTGACAAATAATGATGGTGAGTTTTCTTTTGAGAAGCTTCCTATAGATCAAGACTTGACATTAGTTATTACATATACATGTTATGAAGACAGTGAAATAACGTTACAACCCCTCAGCGCGGATCAAATCTATGAAGTTACACTTGAACTAACAAAAATATCTGTATCTGAAACACCCGGACCAAGTGAAGGATTAAATCTTTGCAGCATAGCACCGAATTTTGAATTGCCAGATGGAAACAACACACAACATTCACTTTCTGACTATACATCAGATAATAACGTTGTGTTAGTTTTCTATAGAGGTGAATGGTGACCGTTTTGTGTAGAGCAGCTCGTTGAGTTGCAACAGAACTACAATAAAATTAAGTCCGCTGGTGGTGAAATCATAGTTATCAGTTCTGATAGCGTATCAGCTACTAAAGATACTGTACAAGATGAAGGGCTTGAATACATAGTTCTTTCTGATGGAAGTTTGGACGTTATTAAAACATATAACGTAGTGGATCGAGGGAATACCAGAATCGCCAGACCTTCCACCTACATATTGAACCGACAAGGCACAATAGTATCAAAATTCCTCGGAGGTACTAATCATAGAGTGCCTATTCAGGATATCTTTACAGAATTAGGTAAACTTTGATATCTCTAATCACAGATGAGTATAAGGAGTTACTATGAAACAAACTATAACGACACAAACTATAACTTATTTTTCATTCGTATTATTACTGTTGGGAGTATTTAGTTGTTCCTCAACCGACGATTCTGTAAATGAGGAAGTAATGCAGGATATGGAATTGATTGAGCCTGTTGATGACTTTGAGGAATTACCCGCAGGAGAAGGTTTGCCCATAGGTATTACTGCACCTACATTTGAATTACCTGATGGATATGGAGAAACTCACAATCTACAAGACTATATTGGGACCAAAAAAGTAGTCGTCGTTTTTTACCGCTTTGGTGGATGAGGTTTCTGCCAGACGCAACTCGGTGAGTTGCAAGAAAATTATGAGAGCATCCAAACTACCGGGGCAGAATTATTCGCTATCAGTTCCGATGATATTGAAACTACAAAAAGGACAATAGACAATATTGGTCTCAGTTTTTCAGTACTCGCTGATACAAACAAAGACGTTATCAATGCATATAATGTGCTTGATCAAACAGACACATCAATAGCAAGACCCGCAGCCTTCATTATCTCATCGGATGGTAAGGTCGCTTGGAAATCAATTGATACGCAAAATGAACGTGTTCCAACAGCAACAATCCTTACAGAATTAGGTAAACTC
This sequence comes from Candidatus Poribacteria bacterium, assembly GCA_012270795.1. Taxonomy (GTDB): domain Bacteria; phylum Poribacteria; class WGA-4E; order WGA-4E; family WGA-3G; genus MSPOR6. The sequence continues at coordinate 34,520 of JAAXHO010000212.1, read as the reverse complement.
TGATGAAAACAGACGATAAAGTTATTGCTAATATTCTCAGAGATAGCGAAGAGACATTACGCAATCAAGACAAATTCAACAGGCGGCAATTCCTTGGTCAAATTGGTACAATTGGCGGAGTAGCACTGACGACGCTCCCCGCTTTCGCACAGATTGGTGGGAAAGTTCCTGTTATTCAACCAAAATCTACGGATCTAACACCAGCTGTGGAAGTTCTCGGTAAAAGTGTTTGGGAAGACGACCAACTCAATGAGGATACTGTCGGTGAAATGGTCGATCAGGCATTGATGAAACTCACCGGTCGCGAAGCAGCAAAAGAAGCATGGCGAGAGATTGTCCTACCAGACCAAATCGTCGGCATAAAAGTTAACCCAATTGCAGGTCCACAATTAAGCACACATTCCATTATCGTTGACAAAATCATTGAGGGTTTGTTCAATGCCGGCGTTCTAAAAAAACAGATAATCATTTGGGATCGCTTTGAAAAACATCTACTAAAAGCTGGATATCCTATCAAGACCGAAGATACGGGTGTTCGTACAATTTCCTCCGATCTACCGGATATCGGGTACGACGATAATGTCTATTATGAAACCGAAAAAGACAGCAGCACCAGACGAGAAAATGAAAGCACACGCTCCCGATACTCACGAATTGTGACAGAAATGGTGGATGTCATAATAAATGTCCCTGTACTGAAACATCATGATATGGCTGGCGTAAGTGGATGTCTGAAGAACATGGCTTTCGGTAGTGTTGACAACACACGCAGATTTCACGGAAAACCACTTTACTGTAACCCCGCAATCGGAGAAATATTTGAGAACAAAGTGCTAAAAGATAAGGTTGTCCTCAACATCGTTGATGGGTTGGTAGCATCTTATGACCGTGGTCCGTTATATCACGCTGAAAGCACTTGGCAGTACGGTGGCATGTTTGTCAGTCAAGATCCAGTGATACTTGATGTCTTAATACTACAAACTGTCAATCAGAAACGTGAGGAATTGGGTTTGAGTTCAATGTCAAAGTTTGCGAACCACATTAGTTCCGCAAGTGGACTCGGTATAGGAAAGAACTCACTGAATCAAGTAAATCTTCAGAAAATAGAGGTATAGACGTATGAAATTTCAATGGAAAAACTTTCTCTTATTAGTTTATGTGTTAGTCGCGGTTGCTATGTTGGCAGGATGCTCATTAACCCTCACTGATAACGATTCGCTACAGTTCAATATTTCAGAACCTAACACAAAATCTGTATCCCTAATATCGGAGTTTGAATCTGCGGAAGAAGAAAATATGGCTGGCGATGCAACACAAAAGGCAGGAAGCGTTTGCACTGATGGACAATGCATCATCTATTAGAATGGAGTAATGTCTTGATAGGAACCGCTACGGTCATTCATAATCAGTTAATTCTTCATTGATAACCTGCTCCCAATCCCATAATAACACCGTCCCATCTTGACTGCCACTTGCCAGTGTTTTGCCATCGTGCGAAAACACCAACGTTTCAATCGGTTCTGTATGTCCCGTAAGGTTGCCAATGAATTTCCCTGTTTCCACATCAAATAATTTAATCCGATGTTTCTGTGGACCTAAAAGAATAAGAACTTTTCCATCTGGTGAGAATGTTATGGCTTCAGATATCCGCCAAGGTGCTTTGGTTAGTTCCGTGTGAAAATATTCATTATTTTCATCTAATTTCCATAATTTAACAATCTTCTGACTTACTGTAGCAAATGAATTTCCATTCGGGGAAAACCTCAATATCTCTGTATCATCAATACCAGGGGGAGTAATTTCTTTCTGTGTAGAGACATCCCAAATTTGTGGTCTGTCATAGCTATTAAATGCAGCGAATTTTTCCCATCATGTGAAAAGGCTAAGCGCGCAGAGTGCCAATGTAATCTATGACGCGGTTTTAATTGATAAAGTTCCGTGCCAGTGTTTATGTGCAACAGGCTAATTTCTGGGTTATTATAGACTGCTATGATGTCATCATTTGGTGAGAAAGAGAGGTGTGTAGGGTTGAAAGCACCACGTTGCTGAATAGGAATTTGCAATTCATTACCAGATGCAATTTCCCATATTTTATACTTGTCATCCATTCTATAACTGCTGCGCATCCCGTATCCTAAAGAATTAAAAGCAATCATACCCGTGTTACCACGACAGACAAAGTACTTAGCATTTGGTGAAAGCTTTACACTATCAGCCGCATCACTAAGCCCCATTGTAAAAGTAGTAAGTTCCTGCATTGTCTGTAGACTCCACAACTCTACTGTCCCATTAAAAACTGCACTTGCAAGGGTTGTGTCATTTTCTGAAAAAGCTAATGCTTTTACCCACTCTGTATGTCCTGTCGCGAAGATAGTGATTTCTTCTCCAGTATCTGGATTCCAAAAACGGATAGTTCCATCTGCACTTCCACTTGCAAGACACCCACTGTACTGGTGCGTTCCTTCAGGTACAAAAGCTAATGCGTTTATGGAATTATTGTGTCCGATTATAGTTTCTGTTAATTTCTTGGATTCCACGTCCCAGAGTTTTATTGTCTTATCAGCATCTCCGCTTGCAAGAAGTTTCCCGTCTTTTGAGAAAGCGAGCGAGGTAACCCATCCACTATGTCCTTTAAGTCGTGAGAGTAGTTTATAGGTCTGAGTATCCCATAGCTGCACGGTTTTGTCTTCGCTTCCACTTGCAAGGATTTGCCCATCAGGTGAAATTGCCAACGCATTAATTGTCCTTTCATCTCTATTGAATAAACTTGCATGACCTAATAGCGTTTTTTCTTTCTTGACCGAGGTTGCATCCCATAAATGTATTCTACCGCCATGCACGCCAATCGCAAATTTGTTAACATCTTCAGAGACTGCTACCGCATCAAAAAAACTTACATCTCTTGATTCAGTTAATTCCTTACCAATGTCAACGTTGTAAAAAATTAGTCCACCTCTTTGATCAAGGCATATTAGGATTTTTCCTTTGAACGCTAATGATGCTATTGATTCGTTCCTTTTTTTAATTCAATATGATTGCGTTTCTCACCAGTGTCTGTGTTCCACAACTGAATGATTGGGCTCTCATAGCCACTACTTGCAAGTACTGTTCCATCTTGTGAGAATTCAAGGGCATTGACTTGTCCGCGTTGACCCGTGAACAATGCAGTCTCTTCTCCTGTTGCGATGTCGTATAACCACACGCCAACATCCGTTCCCACTGCAAGGTACTTGCCATTTGCTGAGAACCGCATGATATTGATACCACCTTTTCCAAGACGTGCAATTGCTCCTTCAGGTAAGCCAGCCTGTGTGTTGTCTTGTGCATAACTGATTGACAATATAGATATATTCAGCAGAAATAAGGTAAATAGCAAAAACCTGTTTTTCATCGTCAATTTCCTATATCGTTAGTAAGCATTTTCTTTGTGATTTTCACATATATTGGACAAAAAACATAAACATATCGTCCCTACGGGACTAAGGTTAGTATGGGTTTTGGAAGTTATCAATCAAACCCTACGTGTAGCGAACATATCTTCAACAACAGCGATTGCGTCCGGCATACTGAAGACAATCACACGATCAGCAGGTTGGATCACAGTGTCACTGTGTGGAATAATGAGTTTTTCACGTCGGAGTATTGCTCCAATAAATGCGTTGTCTGGTAGTTTGTTTCTCAAAGTGCTGATTTCTTTGTGTGCTATTTTCGCGTTGACTCCTGTGATGATTTCAATTACTTCTGCATCTATTTCATGAAGTGAAGCGACAGAGACGATATTACCACGGCGGATGAGACGTAGAAGGTTGCTAACAACGGTCAGATGTCTGCTGACTGCACCGTCTAAACGTGGAATACGATTGAGCAGCGGAAGGTAACGCGGTTGTTGGATTAAAGCGAGTGCGCGTTGTGCGCCGTGTTCCTTTGCTGTCATGCATGCCATAATATCGTCTTCGTCATCACCTGTGACCGAGACAAACCCATTTGCTTCTTCAATTCCTGCTTCCTCTAACAAATGAAATTGTAGGTAATTGCCGTGAAGTACAGTTGTTTTTTTTAGGGTTTGTGATGCAAGTTCGGCAAGTTTTTCATCAGATTCAATTAGTTTTACATCGGTACCGTTCCCTTCAAGTGTACGCGCAAGTTCAATGCCTATAGTACTTGCACCGACAATTATGACGCGTTCGAGATGTGGGTTGATAAATATACCGAACAACCTGAACAATTGTTCAATTGCCAATGCACTACCGATGACAAAAACATCATCTCCTTGCCTGAGGACATCGTTCCCTCTTGGAATGATGACATCTTTTGCTCCCCGTCTTTTAATTGCTGCAAAACGCACATCAGAAATTACTCTACTCTTATCTAATTCGTTAAGAGATTTTCCAATGAAAGGATTTCTGGGTCTTATGCGAAATGCGGCGAGTTGTATTCTGCCATCTTCAAATTCAACAATTTCTCGAGCTTCAGGTGTTTTTAGGAGACGTATAAACTCCTCAACGCAGAGTCTTTCAGGATTAACGAGTAAGTTAATACCGAAATCTTGCGGTGTCAACCCGCTTTCATCTGTAAAGTAGTCCGGATTTGATACGCGTGCGATTTTTGTTTCTACTTGATACCGTTCTGCGATTTGACAAGCAAGCATATTGATTTCATCACTGTTCGTAACCGCAATGATAAGTTGGGCATCACTGATGCCAGCTTTTTTTAGCAAAACTGGGGATGCACCAGAACCGCACAGTGTCTGCAAATCCAATTGTTCGTTGACGCGTTGGCAGGCTTCTTCGGACTCATCTATCAAGACGACATCGTTTTTTTCTGCTGTGAGTAATTTCGCGGTGTGAAATCCGACTTCACCTGCGCCTATGATGACTGCTTTCATATTTTAGGTTTTTAGTTAGAAATTTCTATCTTTTGTGATATTTGTTTATTCGTATTCTGTGAGGGGTGGACAGGAACAAACGAGGTTTCTGTCACCATGAACTTCGTTAATACGTGCAACTGAAGACCAAAATTTTCTTTGACGCACCCAAGGTTTTGGAAATGCAGCTTTTTCACGTGAATAAGGATGATGCCAGTCCGTCTGTGTAACCGCTTGGACAGTATGTGGTGCATTTTTCAACACGTTATTATCACTGTCTACATTACCATTTTCGATTTCTGCAATTTCTTCACGTATTGCGATAAGAGCATCACAGAAACGATCAATTTCCGCTTTAGATTCGCTTTCAGTAGGTTCAATCATCATCGTTCCGGTAACAGGCCAAGATACTGTAGGTGCGTGGAAACCGTAATCCATGAGACGTTTTGCAACATCCGTAACATCTATACCAGCAGTTTTCTTAAAGTTGCGTAAATCAATGATGCATTCATGGGCAACCAGTCCATTTTTGCCTGTGTAAAGGACAGGGTAATGTGCTTCCAGTTGTTTGGCTATATAATTTGCATTCAGGATAGCGACTTCTGTTGCAAATTTAAGTCCTTCTGCTCCCATCATCGCAATGTATGTCCATGAGATAGGCAGAATTCCAGGGCTTCCCCAGGGTGCTGCGGATACAGGACCAATCCCATCGGTTCCTCCGACTTTGACAATGGGATGAGTGGGCAAAAAATCCGTTAGATGTGTTTTCACACCGATGGGTCCCATACCTGGACCACCGCCACCGTGTGGAATACAGAATGTCTTGTGTAAATTGAGATGGCAGACATCCGCACCGAGGGCTGCAGGTTGACTCAATCCCACAAGTGCATTGAGATTCGCACCGTCCATATACACCTGTCCCCCGTGTTGATGGACTATTGCACATATATCATGGATCTTCTCTTCAAAAACACCGTGTGTTGAAGGATAGGTAATCATAGCTGCTGCAAGTGTTTCGTGATGTGTTTCAGCTTTTTCCCGTAAATCATCAATGTCAATGTTACCTTCTGTATCACATGCGACAACGACAACCTTCATACCAGCCATGACTGCACTTGCGGGGTTTGTACCGTGTGCTGATGTTGGTATGAGACACACATCGCGATGCCCTTCGTTTCGACTTTGATGGTATTTTCGGATGACTAACAATCCTGCATATTCCCCTTGTGAACCAGCATTTGGTTGCAATGAAATACCACTATAACCAGTAATTTTTGCTAACCATGTCTCTAACTGTTCAAATAAGATATGATAACCTTGTGCCTGTTCGCTGGGAACGAATGGATGCAACCCACCGAATGCTTGCCATGTGACAGGCACCATTTCAGTTGTTGCATTGAGTTTCATGGTGCAAGAACCGAGTGGTATCATTGCGTTAACGAGCGAAAGGTCTTTTGCTTGCAATCTATGTATATATCTGAGCATCTCGGTTTCAGAATGATAACTATTGAATACAGGATGGGTGAGACATGGGGTTGTACGGCATAATTCTTTAGGGATTTTATTTTCAATAGGTTTGCTATCCTGTTTTTCGGTGGTATTATTTGAAAAGAGGCTTATCAAGTCTTCAACATCGGCAGACGTAGTCGTTTCGTCAAGTGAAATGCCGATGTGTGATGCATCAATTTCACGTAGATTGATCTGTTTTGCTTTAGCAGTATCAAGTATCTCCTTAATACTTTCTGTACCAACATCAACACAGAGCGTATCAAAACAGGGAGTGTCTCCAGTCGAATTACCGAGTTTTTCAAGTTGGTCCCGTAACGTATAAGTTAGTGTATGGACACGGTCAGCAATGTTTCTAAGTCCTTTGGGACCGTGATAGACTGCATACATTCCCGCCATCACCGCGAGGAGGACTTGTGCTGTACAGATGTTACTCGTAGCCTTTTCGCGTCGGATGTGTTGTTCACGTGTCTGAAGTGCTAAACGGATTGCAGGATTCCCGTTTGCATCGTGAGAAACACCAGCAATCCGTCCAGGGATGCTGCGTTTGAGTTCTTCATGCGTAGAGAGAAAAGCAGCATGTGGACCGCCATATCCGAGTGGAACACCAAACCGTTGTGAGTTGCCAATGGCTATGTCTGCTCCGAATTCACTTGGCGGTTTCAAGAGCATGAGTGCTAATAGGTCTGTTGCGGTAACAAATAACCCACCCGCTGCATGCACCTGTTCAGCGAATTGCTGGTAATCATAAATCGATCCATCCGTTGCGGGATACTGTACGATTGCCCCTAATATTGGTGTATCAAAATTGACATCCCGATGATCACCGATTATTAACTCAATTCCGAGCGGTTCAGCCCGTGTTTGCAGCACAGCGATTGTTTGTGGGTGGAGGGTTTCTGAAACAAAAAAGATACGACTGATCTCTCTTGGTACATTTGCATAACACATTCCCATAGCCTCAGCAGCAGCGGTAGCCTCATCAAGAAGTGAGGCATTGGCGACGGGAAGTCCGGTTAAATCTATCACCATTGTTTGGAAGTTAAGCAACGCTTCTAAACGACCTTGTGAAATTTCGGCTTGATAGGGTGTGTATTGGGTATACCAACCGGGATTTTCAAGAATGTTTCTTTGGATAACTGGAGGAACGAGACAGTCGTAGTAACCCATTCCGATATAGGAACGGTAAACTTGATTTTGGTTAGCAAGGTGTTTTAATGCTTCAACTACTTCATCCTCTGAAAGACCTTGGGGGCAATTAGTTTTTTCGCTGATGTTTAGACTTAAGGGTGAAGACATGCGAATATCTGATGGAACAACATCCTCAATGAATGCTTCCATTGAAGTATATCCGAGCGTTGTCAACATCTGTCTAATGTCTTCTGGACGAGGACCTATATGCCGATCAGCGAAGTTCCACTTTCCTGTTTCAAGCATGCTCCGCCTCAATATGTGCTTGATAACCATCGGCATCAAGCAGTTCGTCAAGTTCATTCGTATCTGTCATCTTGATTTTGAGAAACCAACCGTCATCGTAAGGAGATTCATTGACCTGTTCAGGTGCATCAAGTAACGATTCGTTTACCTCAATGACTTCTCCACTGACTGGTGCGTATAGATCAAAGGCTGCTTTGACAGATTCTATTACTCCGAATTCTGTTTCCTGTGTGATTTGTGTTCCGACATCTGGCAATTCTACGAAGACTATATCCTGTATTTCGGATTGTGCATAGTCTGTAATGCCTATAGTAGCGATGTCCTCTTCTTGTCTAACCCATTCATGGCTTTCATTGTATCTCAAATTTTCTGGAATCATATTTTATCTCAATGAATATTTTTACGTAATAAGTGGTTTTAAATTTCGAATTCATGGTTTTGATCACTTTTGGTTTTCTTTTGAATACTGCCACAAAGCACGATCTAAGGTTCGCATACATACTTTATATTTTTCTGCTGTTTTTCTGCAAAAGCACACATAGTCTTTCCAGCCTTTGATAGTGATATGGTTTATGCCTAATTGAATACTCCATCGCGCACGAAAATCCCAAATAGGATAGCGTTTTGAGTGAAAAAAATGTAAAATTGTAGAACCGATTGCATCTCCCACACCAGGTATTAAGTTTGTTAGTTTTTTGAAACTGAGATAATCATTTGTGATTGTAAGTGCATCAGACGTAATACATTTTATGTAGTTATTACTCTTTGTTTCAAGTCTATTAAGATTCATTGTTTTCCGTCCCGGTTGTGTACATAATTTCCATTTTATAACTTTTTTCAACTCATCTTTGGTGAGATAGAGATAGTCGCGTTTTCGTATATCGAATTTCAGTTGCAATAACTCTTTTTCAAGTTTGAGTATATCAGAATTACATTCACGCTTATACTTATCAGCCCAATATCGGATTTTAGATTTATCACGTAATTCCATTTAATGTCTCCTTACTGTGATATTTTATGCAAAAGTCCGTAGGTTGAGTAGAGTGAAGCGACACCCGACCTACGATATAGCAGCCTTTATTTTTTTACCTTGGGGTCTATCTCTTTTGCCTTTTCAAAGTCAATTTTTGCTGCGTCATGCTGCCCGAGTGCTTTTTTTGCTTTCCCACGATTGTGATATGCCTTAGCGAATTTCGGATTAAGTTCAATTTACGGCACACGGAGTGTGCCTACTACTTTTAAACGTTCATTTCTAAATAAAAGGCACCTTTACGATTTTCGCGGGGTACTGTTTGCCTCTTATATCAATTTCTATGTTGTTCCCTGAATTGGGCGTGATGGATGCAAAACCGATATTACAATTCAAGCTTGGTGAAGGCGCACCGCTTGTCACGATACCGATAACCTCGTCGTTCTGATAGACGGTATACCCAGGACGCGCAACAACACGGTCCAACATTTGAAAACCTACTAATTTCTTTTTTAATTCTCCAGTTTCCTTTTGTGCAAGGAGCACCTCTTTACCGATAAAATCGTCTGTATCTAACTTAACAAAACGTCCGAGTCCTGCTTCATAAGGTGTCGTGTTTTCATCCATGTCCATACCGTATAAGCGTAATCCTGCTTCAAGTCTTAAAGTGTCGCGTGCACCAAGTCCTACGGGTAGTCCATCTTCCTCTTTTACGATTTCGTAGAGGGTATCCCACAGATCTTCTGCATTTTTGGGTTTAAGGTATATTTCAAATCCAACTTCACCTGTATATCCAGTTCGTGATATTGCTACTGTATGTCCTGCAACTTGATCCACATAAAACTGAAACGGTTTGATATCATACGCAAGATCGGCAGGTGTTACACTAAATAAAATATCCATTGATCTTGGACCTTGTACCGCGATGAGGACAGTTTCATCACTGACATCACTCACTTCCGCGCCAGTATCATTATGATGTTTTATCCATTCAAAATCTTTCTCAATGTTTGCAGCGTTGACAACCAGTGTATAGTCATTGTCAACATGCCTGTATATCAGAATATCATCAACGATGCCGCCATTTTCATTACATAATAGCGTATATTGCACCCGACCATCAGTTAGTCGCCTGATATCGTTTGTAGTAAGTTTTTGTGCTAATTCATTTGCCCCATCTCCTGTAATGTCAATTTCCCCCATGTGTGACAGGTCAAACAAACCCGCAGCATCACGAACAGCACGGTGTTCTTTTACAATACTGCTATATTGTAAAGGCATTTCCCACCCACCGAATTCAGTGAATTTGGCATAGAGGGATCTGTGAACTTCATAAAGTGGTGTTCTTTTCATCTGTTTTGTAGTCTGCCTTTTTTAAGTTATATGGTTTGGGCAAGTGTTCTATCTCTATGATACACTAACAGAGTGGGAAATGTCAATAAAAATGATAGAACATTTTAGGTTGAAGGTAATGGATGGTTTGTAAAAGTCTCTTGACAAACCGTCAAGAAAATGGTATCATATTTTATCAGTTATGGAAGACTTTCTCACCGTTACACCTTGCGGTGTTACTATCCCGTTTATGATGAAAAGTGCGGCAAGTATAATTGACGAACTATCAGAGGCAAACAAAATGACGAATGAAGAACTCTATGAATTAATGAAAGACGGTTTTGCACAGGTCAATCAGCGTTTAGATCAAGGTTTAGAAAATGTCAATCAGCGTTTAGATCGGGTTGATCAGCGTTTAGATACGATGGATGAGCGGCTCCGGACAGTTGAAAGTGGTATCTCCGAACTCAAGGGTAAGCAAAGTGCAATTGCAGGGGTGCGCAGCTGGATTGTCACAGCATGTGCCATCGGTGCATTGGTTATCTCTATTGTTGTCGCCATCGTCAAGTAACTATTAAACCCATGCCTTATAGAGTATTATTCCATAACAACCGTTTCTTCTCCAAGCATATCAATAATCTTCACAGCAACGCGGGCATCAGGACGCGGCAGTGATACCGTGTATTCTCGCGCAACAAAATCATCCTTTTTCTCAGGAACATCGCTCACAACTATATCAAAATGCTCGCCTGTGTAGTCCGTATCAACGCCCTGTTTTTATGCCCTTGCCTCAGCAACTTGTTCTACCAATTCGCTGGGATGAACAGATAGATACTCTCGGACTTCCAGGTTCATCCGATCAATCTCAGCAAGGAAACCGCCTACGGAGAGTCGATAATTCTTTGGATTAGTTTCGACCACTCGGATTTTTTCTATCTGTTTTTGAAAATATCTGATGCGCGCTAATGTTGTCTCAAGTTCATGGTTGTTCTTAATCATTATCAATAACAATATGCTTTGCATGAAGGGCATCTTTTAACCTGGAGAGAATCTCCAACACTTTATCCAATTGCGGTGGGTGTTCGGGCTTAAGCAGATAGGCAAAGGTTTGCGGACTGAGATCTGTCCATGCTACGAGTCTTTCAATTCCACCTTGTGCTTCTGCAATATCTTTCATAGAAAGTAATAGTATCTCAATGTTGCCATCTTTATCAAAGTTTTGGAGTGCAGCTTCAAGATAACCTTTTGCAAATTCTGGTTGCGCTAAATCTTTAAGAAGATAATCTTTAAAAGGGGTTGTGCATTGCTGAAGTTTAATATCCGCTTTCATTGTGTTTCCTCTAAATTGAGTTGCTGCGTTTGACCACTATGATACTCGTCAATTGCTTCAGAAGCCAATTTAGATAATTTCTTTTGAGAATTGGCGAATAATCTATCCCATTTTTTCTCAGAGCAGAGTTCAGCGAGCACCCAATCCGCCAGGGCATCTTGTTCCTTCGGTGAGAGCTTTGATGCTTCTATCCAAGCTTGTGCAAGACGCGTTGTCATTGAGATGCCTCCGTACAAAAAGTGGTTAGCAATGCTATAGTATGCACAATTATCTGATTGCAAACCTGATGTAAGTATAAGACATTCACAGCGAATTGTCAACCTGCTGTTCAATCAGTATTGCATCTGCATTCGGATCATTTTCAAAATTTACCATTTCTTCCACCAAAGTATCACGATACTCTTTGTAAGCGTGTTTTGCAGCATTAACATTCTGAAACCGCATAACAAAAACATAATAGTGCTTTCTATTATTCTTTGGTTTTTTCGACAAGTATTTCGCAAATACGCCAATTGCACCGTCCTCCAATTGTGGAACAATATCGGGTATGGATCTATTAATTTCATACAACAACCAATTGGTTGTCCACAATCTTTCACTGCCACGTATATATTTACTTGGTAACAGTTCAAGCAAAGGTATTTTTTGCGGTTTATCCTGTATCTTTTTAGCAGTTACTTTTGCTAATTCAATCATTCCGTTACGAATTCCGGTTGCGATTCCATAGCCTTCAATTTGAACGAAATACTTCCCCTTCCAAAACCGTAAGTATTTTCCTGAAATTATCGCTTTACATCCCACCCACTCAAATTTTGGATTCGGGTAATTGTTGACACTGAAAATCCCGAATGCGTTTTCTGGTGTTCCCATATCAAATATCTCAAGTAGGATAAAAGGAACGGACTCGTATTTTGGACTTTGGTATTCCATCTCTGCTTGTGATTGAAACCCAAACTCTTTATAAATTGTAATATGGTCTTCAGATGGGATAAATCTATCTACATAGAGTGTTTTAGGATTATAGGTTGAAGGTTTGCGTGAACGCACCCAATCATGAATTTCACCATTCTGAGGTAAAAGCGTTTCAGGGGCAACATCCGTAATTAATGTAAGTGAGTTTTTTTTCGTTTGATTTTGTAACTTAATACTGGTCAGAATCCCTGTTCTTGCTTGATTTACATTCTCATTGGTAGGAGCGTTCCATGTGCCAAAAATGTAACCATCTTCTTGTTGGACAGAAATCAAGTTTTCCTGCTGCTGACAAGACATGAATATCATCAATAACATGATACAGAGAACTATTGTGCTTGAGGATTTCATGGTTACCACTGTTCCGCAAGTTGATTGTAAAGGTCTTCTATAAGTTCCTCAACTATCAGATTCTTTGCTTGATCTTCTGTTTCAGATGGTTCCCCGCGATTATCAACGACATAGAAGTCGTGTATCTGCAAATGGTTGTCAGTTTTTGCGATGATATTATCTCTAACTTTATCAATGAATTCGTACTCAACTTGCAAACTCATTCTTACCAATTCTACATTACCACTTGGACCGAACCCGTGTTCTTTTACATCATAATCCTGTATCCTAATTGAAAGTTCGGCATCATTTCCATCTTTCCATTTTTTGTTGAACTGTTCAATCAGTTTTTCTTGAATGACTTCATCAAAGGGACGTTGCGAAACATTATCGTATGCGAAATCAGGATCCTGAATACTAATAGGTGGGATATTTATACTTTCTATATGTTCCAGATAGGATGATGTAGAAACATATCCGCAACCGCTGAAAAAGCCAAGAATTAGAAGAACTACAAAGTAATTACAAAAGTGACTTGGTATACTTTTTCTCAATACATTTAGGGAAGGTGCGTATACATAGCGTGAAAAGTTCCTTCTATAGTATGACCAATTGGTATGCATTGCAATTTCCTTTTATTGAAAATGACGGGGTTCGGAGAAGATTTAATTGTCCAACAGGAGAGACCTTAGGACGTTCAGGTTTCTGCTCCTTACCATATAATATAACACGTATAAGGTCTACGATTTGATTTTTCACTGCTGGAATTGATAGAATGACAAAAACTATGATAAGTAAAATTAGAATGAATGCCAACAAATTGGTCATCCATTTCTGGGCAAGTATATCCCTTTTACTTTTTTGGACACCACTTTGGGCACTGGAGATACGTGTTCTCATACATTCACCATCAAAGAATATGAAGATGAAATGGGTGAATTTCAATAGAATCAGGAAAGACATTCCTAAAAAACTCACCCATCATTGGAGATAAGGTTTTATCACTTTTAGCAATCAAAGTAACCTAAGTTGCCACATAAGTAGCACAATTTTCCAGATTGTGTCGTGAGGACCGCAAACTGGATTGCTACAAAATCTTACGAAAAATATTTTGAAAAAACGCGAGCGTTTACTTAAAATCTACCTTTTGGAATACGTGGCGATTTTCTATTTCTGGAATCCCTGTAATTATCTCGCTGCTCATAACGGTTGTTGCGTCTATCACGACTGTCACGACTGTCACGCGAATCACGGTAAGGACGACTATCTCTGTAGTTAGAGCGTTCACGTGGTTCTCGTTGTCCCCGTCCGCCTTCATCTGAACCTCCATCAGGTTCAGAATTGGTTTCGAGTTCTTCACGTGGAACACCGTTTGCAGCAATCAACGAAAGGTCAATTCTACCTTGTTCGTCAATAGTCAAGATACGCACTGTCACCTCATCCCCAACCTGCATAACATCTTCAGCTCTACGGACATATCCGTCACCCATTTGTGAAATATGAACCAGTCCATCTTTACCTGGGAGTATCTCCACAAATGCCCCAAATGACGCTGTTCTGACAACTTTTCCTGTATATTCTTTTCCGATTTCAGGCATAGCCGTAACTTCGCGTATCCTTTCCTCAGCACGTTTGACATCTTCTGCGCTGGTTGATGCAATTTCAACTTTACCATCATCTTCAATATTGATGGTGGTATTCGTTTCTTCTTGAATACCTTGAACTGTCTTACCTCGAGGACCAATCAGGTCTTTTATCTTTTGAGGTGGGATCTGAAGGGTGTAAATACGCGGAGCATAAGGAGATAATTCTTCCCGAGGTGCATCAAGCACAGAATTCATCTGTTCGATAACAGCGATACGTGCTTCCCTCGCTTGATGTATGGCTGTCCGCATTAATTCAGGTGTAACGCCATCAATCTTTATATCCATTTGAACTGCTGTTACACCTTCAGTTGTACCAGCGACCTTGAAATCCATATCACCAAGAAAATCTTCTGTACCGAGCATATCGGTCAATATGACTTCCTGTTCACCCTCTTTAATGAGACCAACACCAATACCTGCAACAGGTTTTTTTATAGGTACACCTGCGTCCAATAGGGCTAACGTAGCACCACAGACAGAAGCCATTGATGAGGATGCATTTGATTCCAAAATTTCCGAGACAACGCGAATCGTATAGTTGAATTCTTCTTTATCTGGCATGACAGGTTCAAGTGCCTTTTGTGCAAGCGCACCGTGTCCTATTTCCCTACGGCCTGGGCCCATCATGCGTTTCACTTCACCCGTACTATAGGGGGGGAAGTTATAGTGTAAAAAGAATGCGCGTCGATTTTCACCGTCCAAACCACGTTGCACATCTTCATCACCAGAGGTGCCGAGCGTCGTTACACAAAGAGCTTGCGTCTGACCACGAGTAAAAAGAGATGAACCGTGTGTACGAGGGAGTAGGGCAACTTCACCTGAAATCGCTCGAATATCTTTCACACCACGGCCATCAACCCGTTTGCCTTCAACAAGGATTGCTTGCCGCATCTCCTCTTTTTCTATATCGCTCAGGATAGACCTGGCATCTTTCTCAGCATTGGGCTCAATTTCTTCGGGGGCATCCTCTTGAATTTCAGATAAAATATCTGATTGAATTTGCTCAAGATAATCTTCACGTAGTTGCTTGTCTGCCATCCCAATAGATTCTCGTATACGTGTGGTGGCAAGGTCTCTAATACGAGTGTTTAACGTATCTTCAACAGCTTTTGCTTCATATTTACGTTTTCCCTGACTACAAACAGCGACAATGCCTTCTTGTAGTTTAATAATTTCTTTTATCTGTTCGTGTGCTGCAATGATTGTGTCAATCACTTCGTCGTCTGGTATCTCGTGCCCACCCCCTTCAACAGACATCACAGCATTTGATGTACCGCTAACAAATAGTTCGATCTCAGAAGAATGTAATTCTTCATAGGTTGGATTTACAATCAATTTTCCATCTTTTTTCCCGATGGTGACCGCTGCTACCGGTCCATTAAAAGGTATGTCTGAAACAGATAATGCAGCAGATGTACCGATGAGTGCGGGAACATCCGCGGGGTGGACACCGTCTGATGATAAGACGGTGCACAAAACTTGTACCTCAGCCTTAAATTGCTTAGGGAATAGTGGACGTATACAATGATCTATTAGACGCGCAATCAATTGTTCTGATGTTCCAGGACGGGGTTCACGTCTACCATATACAGTCGGTATGCGTCCAGCGGCATAGGATCTCTCTCTGTAATCTACTGTTAAAGGGAAAAAGTCTAAATCATTTTCTTTATTATCTGCTACTACGGTCACTAAGACAACTGTTCCACCGTATTGTACCCAAACGGCACCATCTGCTTGTTTAGCAACTTTACCCATTTCTATTGAAAGCTTTTCACTTCCGAGTTGCATTTCAACTTTCACTAAATTTCCTCCTCATAACCAAAATGCTTACGGTGGTTTTTTAACTTCTTTGTACACCGATTGTGTCGCGAATTCCGAGTTCATTAATTAAACGATAATACCGAGGGACATCTTTCTTGTAGAGATAACGTAACAAACGACGTTGTTTTCCTACCAACCGAAAGAGCCCATATCTTGAATGGTGATCTTTTTTATGCGTTTGAAAATGTTCTGTCAGTTCCTTAATGCGAGCATTTAATACTGCGACTTGTGCTTCTGGCGAACCGGTGTCTCGATCATGTATCTGATGTTTTTGAATCAATTCCCGCTTCTTTGCTGCATCAATTGCCAATCTACTTCACCTCCTTTTCTGTTCGTATTTCTATGAGATAAAAAATAATTGAACATATTTAGACTAATTATATCATAAATTATAGCAATTTTCAAGAAAATTTCCTTTGTATACGGAATCGCGGAATTCGCAAATTCCGCGATTCCGTCTGAACCAGGATTTACAGAATTTTCCTCAACAGGTTCTATTCCCAAAGTTGACATCAAAGTGCATCAAAAAGCCTTGATAAGGTAATCCTGAAAATCCTGGTTCAGACAAAGAACAGATATACTACAAAAAATTCTTAAAATCTTACAAACGCAAAATATTATCGAATTAATAACTTAATCTTCATTCAAGCGGAGTGCGTAAGTCCTGACCTTAATTTGCGGTCCAATCTAACACAACACCAGTATATAGGTTGGGTTCATTAAGGAGACCATCATAAGCTTCCTTGATATGTTCAGGTTTAAGACGATGCGAAATCAAAGATTCAACATCTAATTGCTCCCGTTCAATCCAACCGAAAATCGTCTGTTGTTTGCTGTATTGGGAGGGACGGTTGCCAATCTCTGGATACATAGGGACACACCATTCCAACGCACCACGAATAGTTATCCAACGTAGATGTGTATCGGAGAGAAGTTCAGTTAAATCACCTGTAACCGAAACACGTGGCGAACCGAGTATAACAAGCTGTCCATGGTTTGCTGTGGCGCGTAGGGCTTGCATGACGACCCCGCTATGTCCAACAGCATCAACGGTGATATTGCCAAGTCTACCATTGGTAAGTTCTTGAATTTGTACCTGCACTGCATCAGCATCACCCCCGACAGTATCTGCAATACCGCACCGTTTTGCCAATTCTCGTCTTGCTGCTACAGGGTCTACACCGATGACACGACACCCCTGAATTTGAAACATCTGTGATGCCAAATTGCCAACAAGTCCTAAACCGAAGACAATGACACACGGGTTGATATTGATTTCTGCTACGATAATTGCTGTCATAGCAACACCAGCCATGCGCGATGCAGCAACAACCGCGGGGTCAATTGATTCTGGTACCGGCGCAATGAGTCTATCTTGGAAATACCTGACAGTTGAAGCGTGCCGTCCATAAGTAAAGACACGGTCTCCAGGCGTAGCACGGTTTACATTTACTCCGACTTCCCGGACAATTCCCACGTTTGCATACCCCGATCGCCAAGGATAAGCACACCACGCGCCTTTCTGAAACACTTTCGGTTCTTTTCCAGTGTAGTTCGCTAACTCTGTACCACTACTGATAAATGTATATTCCGTATCTATGAGAACTTCATTCGGTGAGAGATTTGAATCATCAAATTCACCGGTTTGCAGTTCAACCTGATTTTGTCCTGTTACAACTACCTCTCTAAATTTCATCAGTGATTCCCTCCTCTAATTCTTTCTGTTTGATATCGCAAATTAATGTTTTCATCCTATTATATCTATATAGTCCAAGAAAAAATGTTATAGCACCAATCACCATGAATAAACTTCCAATTATTCCATCTATTACAGGCCTGTTTAAAATATCAAAATGGACGAAGGACAATCCTGCCACAAACAACGTTAAGGCAGTACGGATATAAGCGAGGAAGGTCCGCTCATTCGCAAGAATTGTCCTGTCTGCTGCGAGATGGTCACGTAGAATGAGTTGACCTTTAATATCCTGGTATGGAATTTCTCTCTCCGACATTTAGTGAATAACTTTCCTTTCTATGAAAATAAAACTTGATTCTTCTCAGGGTTATTTATGGTGAATTATTGAAATAATTATACACCTTTTCTGTAATTCATGAACAAACAATATCCAAAACATTTACACACCTGATTCTTCTTTATACTTGACATGAATTCAAGGAAGTAATAGTATTATAAAAACAGGAGGTACTACAATGGCAGATATAGTTAGAACTGATATCAAAGGTATTGATAGATATATTCTTGAAGATGGAGCAAACAGGGAACAACTCAGTTTACATATTTCCGAAGTTGGACCGGGGCAACGCGCCCACCCGCCACACACGCATGACGGCCAAGAAATTTTCTACGTTTTTTCCGGTGAAGGTGAAGTTCTGTTCGGTGAACAGACACACCGTATAGGGACAAACGAGGCTGTGCATGTTGATTGTCAAGTATTACACGGTATACAGAACGTCGGAGAAACACCGCTTCGTTATGCAGTCATAATCGCACGATGAATCAAATACGCTTTTTGGTTGTGCATCCTTTACAATGTTTCTTCCGTTGAGGCTTCAGTTCCTTCAGTTTGCATTAATTGGTAAATCCCGTAAATACCCCCAATGATTAACAATATACCGATTGTGCTTATCCCACGCCGTATCCAGACAGGATGTAAATAGTCGGATATGTTGTACATCAGCAGCGGTTTTAACAGGCGGGATAACCCAATATTCAGATAAAATATACCATAGGCGATCAAACAAATCTCACTGAGAAGTTGCTGCTTAAACGGATTCACAGGCATACCAAATGGGTTAACAAGATAGTCGCCACAGAAAACGAGTGTCAATCCAACTACAAAAAAGGTGAAAAGTGTCTTTGTTGAGTAGAAGGAGCTACTTAACATAATCGCTAAGAGAATACTGACAACACCTAAAATTATGCTGATTATACCCTGAAATATTTGAACGCCTTTGCTTTGTGCTATCATTTTTCCTTTGTTGCTATATGCATGTTTTGTGTCGGCGGTGCTGTGATTAAGTTTCTGAAACTACCCGATAGTGTCCCATTAAAGACCTAAAATGAATATAAGACTGTCATTGAGACTAACGGTCCAAATTCAAACGCATCGCTTTCCTCATAGTTGGTATCAGCCAAAGTTTCACTATCATCATATAGCGTCTTTTGATGTAACGGCAGCATGAGCGAAACGGATAACGGAACATTAAATGGAGTTGATATAGATGTTCCAAGAGATGCCATACCAAAAAGCAAACCCGTATTCTTGTCTATGACCCCATCCCAATAAGCATAAGTCTGATATATTCCAAGGTAACCTGCTTGAAAAGAAAACCACTTATTCAAACGAAAATTCAACCCACCTGTGTAAGTAAGTTCCCTGGAACCCCGATATGTCTTGCTATTCTCATAGAACGGCAGTTTTGTTCGGAAACTGGTATGTGCCGCTAATCCTTTATATAAAGGAAAGTTGTAGTACAAGTCAACAATTGGATTGAAAGTTCCGGTACCAAATTGGAGATGTAAATGTTCTTCTCCTTTAGCCCCGAGTTTCCAAGGGTCTTCCTCCGTTTTACCAAATGGAATTGACATCCCGATACGCCCCATCAAAAAATCATTTTCAGTGACAACACCAAGCCTATAATGTCCAAGAAAAACCTCTGAATCTGTCAAACCCGTATAGGTTTCATCGCGATGATGGATACGTCCATTTTCTACAATTGCTGCCCACTGTTTATCATCATAGTCAACACCTGCAAGTTTCTCAACATTTGCATCCTGGACTTTAGATTCGAACGGGAGATTTGCTTCTAAAGACCATTGCGTGCCGAGTTGATATTTTAACCCGACATCAATCCTATATACGTTTAATGTAACATGATGTCGGTGATTTGGAACATGACCAATTGTTCTGTTCCCATTTTCGTCAATGAAGACACCTTCATCTTCAAAGTGTCCACCCTGTGCGTCGTACCATCTCATCAAACTAACAGATGCCTGGAACTTCTTACCGTCTGAAGTCAAACTGACTTCACCCATTCCGCTGCGTGGGATTGCGGGATTGCTTCACGCACCTCAACTCTCTTGTGCAAAAGTCGCATGCAAAGTACTAAAGGTTAGTATCGTAAGTAGTATAAAAAGTTTTATGTTAAAAAATGTGTTTTGCATTGTCGTTCCTTTTTTATTTTAGAATTGTGTATTTTTTAGTTTATGGTAGATTATGGAATTAATTACATACTTTCACTGGTAGGAGCGACCTCCCGGTCGCGACCAGAGGTCGCTCCTACAGAAAATGTGTATAATTATTTCCATATTTCACCATAGTATTTTTAGATTTGCTCAATGTTACGTATATGATTTCTCTGAGGGGTTAATTCTTCTCGGAATGTTTTCACTTCCAATCATCTCCATCAATTAATTCTTCCAAGCAATCAGATCCATTCACTTTCCACCTCTTTTGGATCCATAGTAAAGAGATCGTCTGGGATTCGATTCAGGACGGCATCTCTACATAACGATCTATTCAGTTCTATGCCGATGCTGTTTCGTCCTAACCTCAATGATTCTATTGTAGTCGTGAATGAACCTGCAAAAGGGTCAAGGACAGATTCTTCTATACCACTGAACACCCGGACTGCGTATTCGGGAATTTCGCGTGGGAAGGGAGCTGTATGTCCAAGCGTGTTTTGCCCTTTGCTGTTTATCTTGATTACGGGTGCTAATTTGACAATATCACGCCGCCACTTATGTAACAAATCTTCATCAACAAGATTATGCGTGCGTTGCAACCCTGTCATCAACTGCGTACGTGCAGAAAAACGTTTGCCCCGATTGCCAGCCGATCGCTTGAAACACTCTAAATTCTTACATTCCCAAGATTTGATACCTACGCCAGAGTATGCATTCCCATTGATTTTCAGGCATCCACATATTGGACAAGGATAAAGTGTTTCATCTAACCGATGTTTGTAAAAAATAAAAATATGCTCATAACAGTTGACGGGATATTGATATAACGGATAGGGTCTGTTTCCATTTTTATGCCGCTGCGTCTGAACTTCCCCCTTGTCCCAGATGAAATCGTCCACAAATTGAAAACCGTGTTCTTCAAAAATCATAGTGAAATATGCACCCAATGGCATCCTACGTTTTCCCCAAGTGGATTTAGTGTGTCTGTGATCGTTGTCAAATATATCTCCCACATTGAAAACGAAAGGACGATGATTGTCCAGTACCCGATAACATTCCTTGATAATATTGGACATATCATCCAAATAGTCATCCAGAGTTTCCCATTGGGAATAATCTCTGGCATTGTAATATGGTGGCGAAGTAATCATCAACTGAACGCTTTCGCTGTCCATTCGTTTCAAAAAATCCAAACAGTGACCCCACAACAGTTTTGGTCTATTTGATGCAGAAAAAATGTCATTATTTAATGCTGAATCGGCATTGGTATATTGTTTTTGATATTCCTTCTTAACAAAATCGTAGTATGCTTTTATGAACTGTTCTATGGTTGAATCTCTATCACCCCGAATATGACTTAAGCAATCTGTCTTAAATTCATTCAGAAGTCGTTCATCAAAGACGCGCTTTAGATATTTTTCACTGATCTCGAATATCGTATGAAGGTAAGGATGCGGCGCATCGGTAGCAATCGGTACACTTTGATTAGTTTGTATTTCAGCCAATCCCATAGTCGTACCTCCCTATTACTCATAACGAAATTATGCATACGAATCTATATTCTTTATGTTTCAAGATTTAGCCATGCCATTTCATCGTCTGAAAGATCGAGGTTCAATGCACCGAGTGAAGAATTCATCTCATCTAAATTCGCAGGACCAACAATCGGGAAAATGGGAAAGGGAAGATTTAGACAATACGCCAGAGACACTTGTATAGCAGAGAACCCGTTTTTTTCGCCTAATTTATTAGCACGTGATAGTCTTTCAAAGTTGTTGTCATTGTAATAGACCCGAACCATATCACCATTATCTCGCTTGTCAGGTGTGAATGCCCCGCTGAAAAAACCGCGCGCCTGTGATGACCACGGCATGAGAGGAAATTGGCTTTCAATATGCCACCGTCGTGCATCCTCGTCAACGTTTACGCATCCTCCCCACATAGGTTCCATCGGCACTGCAAGACTTATGTTGTTGCTACATGCAACAAAACCGTTGAGTCTGTTTTCTGTTGCATAAGCATTGGCTTCAACAATACGTTTAGGTGTCCAGTTAGAAGCTGCAATGGCACGGATTCGCCCTGAGTCTATCTCTTCATTCAAGTAATCTATTATTGTGTTTACTGGCATGTTCAGGTCGTCTCTATGTAGCATATAGAGATCAATGTAATCGGTATCAAGTCGTGTTAAGTTTTCATCAAGGTCCAGTTTTATGTATTCTGGAGACACGCGGTTAGGAATTCCCCCTTGTGGATGCCCCCCTTTATCTATTAGAAACACCTCTTCACGATTACCACGTTCCTTCATCCAGAGACCGATTAACTTCTCGCTGTTCCCTCCACCATATATGTGTGCAGTGTCCAGTGTATTTCCACCTGCTTCAAAGAACGTATCAAGCATTTTAGTGCTATGTTCATATTGGGCAGGTGAATACATCATTGTTCCCAGAATGAGTTGTGAAATCTCTTGGTCAACGCCGGGAATCTTTATTCGCTTCATAGAATCAGCATCCTCAACTCTCTTTTATTATTATCAATTAGAATCCATTTTGCTATTTTTCAGTGTTATTATAAACATCAAAGATTATACCACACAACTATAATTATTTCAATGTCTAATTGAATGCCGGGTGGGTAAAGTTTTTGTCACTCTTTGTGTCTGAATCGCGGAATGCACGGAGGACACGGAAAAGACCGCTGCCACGGATCGTCTTGCTTATTTATGGGTTATTCTTTGCAATAAATGTTCATGGGGATGTCTTTTCCGCGTCTTCCGTGAATTCCGCGCATTCCGCGATTCCGCGCACACGCCGCGCCCTCCGCGCATTCCGGGAAATCCGCGATTCTGGATGCCAAAAACTTTACATACCCGAATGCCGTGCAGAGGCATTCAATTGTCAAAATGTACTCTTGTAGGAGGGGTTTTCAACCCCAAATTTCCCCATCTTCTGTAGGAGCGACCTCCCGGTCGCGACCGGGAGGTCGCTCCTACCGGCTCTCCGTAGCTAATGCGGATGTGTAAAGTTTTTGTCACCCTTTTTGTCAGAATCGCGGATTACACGGCGTGTGTGCGGAATCACGGAATTCGCGGATTACACGGAAGGCACGGAAAAGACACCCTCATGAACATTTATTGCAAAGAATAACCCATAAATAAGCAAGACGATCCGTGGCAGCGGTCTTTTCCGTGTACTCCGCGCATTCCGTGATTTTGAAGCACACCGTGAAATCCGAGAATTCCGCGATTCCGAACCCAAATCCGCAAAACCCGACAATTGAATGCCCTCTGGCCAACATACTTGTTTTACTTGTAAGTTATTGGTGTAAGTGTTAGAATATAACTAACTCTTGCATCAAAATTAATATACAGAGAAAAAATATGAACTTTGATCCAATAAAATTAGAATTATATAAGAATATATTAACCTCAGTATCGGAAGAGATGGGTGTTACGTTACAACGAACCGCCTTTTCTCCGAACATTAAGGAACGACTTGACTTTTCATGTGCTGTCTTTGATGCGTCAGGTCAGATGATCGCACAGGCTGCACATATACCCGTGCATCTGGGATCAATGCCTTTATCGGTGTTAGCGGCTATTGAACATACCGATATGGAATGTGGAGATATGATTATACTGAACGATCCATATCGTGGTGGCACACACTTACCAGATATTACTTTAGTAGCACCTGTGTTTGGAGAAGAAACATCAGGTCGTCCAACGTTTTATGTCGCAAACCGTGCACATCATGCGGATGTCGGAGGTATGACACCAGGTTCCATGCCCTTATCAACAAGCGTCATTCAAGAAGGTATTCGTATTCCACCTGTAAAGCTTGTTCGTCGCGGGGAATTGGACACCGATCTGTGGGAATTAATTCTTTCAAACGTACGAACACCAACTGAACGCAAGGGAGATATGGAAGCTCAGCTTGCAGCAAACCGAATAGGTGAACGCAGATTGCAAGAAATCGTAGCAAAATACGGCATCTCAGAAATTCAGACATATATGCAGGAACTTTGCGACTATTCCAGCAGAATGGTGAAGTCATTTTTACGCGAGATTCCTGACGGTGTTTATACTTACTCTGATTTCATGGATAACGACGGTATTTCTGATGCCCCGATAGAAATACGGGTTGCAATTGAAATCAGTGGTGACTCCGCTGTTGTTGACTTTACGGGAACATCAGAGCAGGTAAAAGGTTCAGTAAATGCAATTTACGCTATCACTGTCTCAGCAGTATTCTATACGTTCCGTTGTGTCGCTGGGGTTGATGTACCATCTAACGCCGGTTGTATGGCACCCATCAAGATCATTGCCCCTGAGGGGAGTGTTATCAATGCAAAGTTTCCATCTGCTGTTGCTGGTGGAAATGTTGAGACATCACAACGAATCGTTGATGTGCTGTTTGGTGCTTTGGCAAAGGCATGTCCCGAAAAGATACCCGCTGCAAGTTCTGGAACAATGAACAATATCACTGTCGGTGGATATGACAACACGCGTGGTAGCGATTTTACCTACTATGAAACGATTGCTGGTGGGATGGGAGCACGTCCCACTTGTGATGGGATTGATGCTATCCATACACACATGACAAATACTATGAACACACCTATTGAGACAATTGAGACAAGTTATCCGATGCAAGTGGAACAGTATGCAATCCGCCATGGCAGTGGTGGAGCAGGTGAATATAAAGGCGGTGCTGGTGTTGTGCGATCCATTCGTGTTCTTACGGATGCTGAGGTAACGCTTCTTACGGAACGTCGCAAGTATCATCCTTATGGTTTACAAGATGCTGATTCTGGTAAGTTAGGACGAAACGTGCTTATACATGATGGCAAAGAACATCCACTTGCAGGAAAAGTAACTTTTTCTGCAAATAAAGGTGATGTGATACAGATTGAAACACCTGGTGGCGGTGGTTATGGAAAAACAAAAGGAAAAAGTTTATGACATCTTCCTATAAATCACTATAATAAAAACTAATACTACAACAAAAAAGACTAATCCTATAACAGAAGGGATAATTAATGGCCACAAGACGAAATCGTACTTCTTAAAAAAGGAGATGATATTATCTTTTTTTCTCAATATGATTCGGTCATATACTTCAACACCAGCTGCGACAAACCTTGATTTACCGAACCTTTCTTCATAACCATCTTTAGCATAACTAATGAAGTAACGTCCTGGCTCCAGATTCGTCTTCTCAAAATTACCTTCTTTATCGGTTGTCACAGTAAATATTGCTTCGTCATCACTACGCATAATTGTAACCGTTACCCCCTCAATAGGGTTCTGTTCAACGGAATTATCAACAACATTACCACCAATTTTTACACTTTCGCTAAGAATTTCTGCATCTGAAGCATCTTTCTGCGCCATAACGATGCCGAAAGACATAAACACACAAGAGACTAACATAAAAATCAAGTTTAAACGGTTCATTTATTCTAATTCTCCTTTTAAACGAAATGAGAATTGTCTAAACTATAGTTCAATATGTAGGTTTAACTGTCTAAGCAATTCGACGTAAAAAAGCAGACAGGAAAATTATAATCAAAGCAAAGAATATCAAAACGTTCAGCCAGGGTGATGGTTTTTTCTGGACCGGTTCAAACACAGGATATGGGAATGTCAGTATAATCGCAAGTGTGTATATGACAAAAACGAGAAAGAATTTTACACCTAAAACGAGTATATAGAGTGAATAATCGGAGATAACGGATTCTACGTTAGGATTACGAGCTGTTCTGAAGAACGAGACGACGTTGTACAAACCCGAAATAAGCACAGATAAGAGTGTACACCAAACAATGCTACTAAAACGTCTCAATGCAGATGAAATAAGCGTATCCGCATCTGTCTGCCGTTTCGCAATTGGAATGAGTACAACGCGGAAGAAGAAGAATCCCCCTATCATCAAGACAACAGAACCCACATGTATCCATTGTATCAGAGGCTTCAGGAACATTATCAGGCACTTATGATAACTATGTTTTTGTGTTTATACAACTGGTTTTCCACCGATTGGACTAAAACAGGAACGCGACTGTTTACATGCATTTGGTGATACAAAATCGTCATCTGGTCCGACCACCTGCATCGTACAGTTGCACCAATAATGCGTTCCCGGGTTCTCAACAACAAGGTTTTGTAAGTTGCCACCGGGAATATAGATCGCCTTCGTCCGTAGGTTCTGGCAAATTGGACGATTGAGAATTGGAAGAGTTTTTGTTTCTAACATTTTTATTCGCTCCTTAGTTTACTGCCATCATCGCTGCACGACTGATGAGATTCTGTGTGAGTGTCACCTTATATTCGTTATCTGCTAAAGGTTGTGCGTCCTTGACTGCTTCTTCGCCTGCCTTCATGCTGATTGAGTCGTTAATAGTCTTACCTGTGAGCACGGTTTCGGCTTCAGCAGAACGCCAGGGTGCAGGAGCAACCCCACCGAGAACAACGTTGGCAGATTGACATGTTTTCCCATTCATTTCAAAGACACCCGCAACACTTGCTAATGCGAAATCAGGCGCGCCTTTCTCACGTGCTTTCAGATACAGACTTTTGGTGTTCGGTTTTGGTTTGGGGACCTCAACTTCAACAACGATTTCATTCGGTTCAAGCACGTTTTCCCGAAATGGGTTTGCTGAAGGTAAGGTAAAGAATTCCTCAACTTTCATGGTTTTGTCCCCGTCAGGTCCTGTAATCTTGAGTGTTGCGTTGAGTGCGATCAATGCTGGGGCGATGTCTGATGGATGAACAATGTAGACAGGATCTCCACCGAGAATAGCATGGTATTTACTCAATCCATCAACAGCATAGCAGATGTCTCCCCCCTTCTTAAGACAATTGACGGTCTCATCACGGTAATACCAGCACCGCGGGCGTTGGCATAGATTTCCACCGAGTGTACCAACATTCCTTATCTGGGGTGTAGCAACAGATGCTGCCGCCTGAGCAAGCACGGTATAGTGCTGTTGAATCGTTGGGTGCATGGCAATTTCAGCGACTGTGGTCAACGCACCAATTTTTAGCCCCGATGTGTCAGATGAGATACTATCCATACCGGGTAAAGTCTTGAGGTTAATCAGTGTCTTTGGTGTTTCAATGTATTCCTTGAGTTCACTGAGCAGATCCGTACCACCTGCGATCAGCATAACTTCGCCCCATTCGCTATCACTCAGCAATGAGGTGACCTGTTTCAAACTGGTTGCATTGACATAACTAAACGTATCCATTGTCTCCCTCCTTATGCTTTCTTTTGAGCAAGTGCGGTTAGGACTTTATCAGGTGTGATCGGCAGTTCGCGAATACGGACACCGATTGCATTATATACAGCATTAGCGATTGCCCCGAGTGTAGGAATACAAGGTGGCTCCCCGACTCCCGTAACCTTACGGTGTGTATCAAACACAATTGACTTGATTTCAGGTATCTCATAGGTTCCAGGTACTTTGTAATCCTCAAGGTTTGCGTTAAGCATTCTACCAGTGAGTGGGTCCATAATTCGTTCTTCAAGCAGTGTCTGTCCTAAACCCATAATAACTCCACCGTTGATCTGACTTTCGGTGGTTAATCTGTTAATAGCTAATCCACAGTCTTGAACAGCGACAATTTTTAAAACTTTAACATGACCGGTTTGAGTATCAACTTCTACTTCAGCGAACTGTGTGCCAGCGACACCACCTTGTCGGAGTTCTTGGTCCCAATTTCCACTTTCTGTGATACTTTCCATGCCAAGTAGTCCGGTTGTCTGTTTCCATGTGATCGTCTGTGTTCTGTCAGATGCTACGTAGATAGTGCCTTTACCGATACGAAGGTCATCAACCGTTGTTTGAAGTAAAGGTGCGACGGTTTCGAACAGTTTCTGTTTTGCTGCAGCAGCTGCGGTTTTGATTACGGGTGCAACAGATGCTGTCGTCTGGCTGCCGCCACTTCCACCGGAGGGAAGTCCTGGGCCGCTATCTCCAATTTGGACAGCGATTTCTGTTGGTTCAAGACCGAATTCTTCCGCAACGATAATTGCAATTGCAGTTCGGATACCAGTACCGATGTCTTGTGTTCCGGTAACTGCTTCTACTGTACCATCGGGATTTATAGTGACGCGTGCTTGCGTGCCTCTACCGCCGCCGCCACCCCATTGACCGCTGCCGACACCCATACCCCGTTTTTTAATTCCTGTACCGGAACCGGGGACGTTGTTACGTCTGTGCCATCCGATTTCTTGTGCACCGAGGGTGTATTGTGCTTGTCGCACCTCGTTTGAATCGTTGATTCTCCGAAACTCAAGCGGATTCATACCGAGTTTTTCAGCGAGTTCGTCCATCAACGAATCCATTGCAAATGCCCCTTGGGGGTGTCCTGGGGCTCGCATAGCGCGTTGGTTACCAGCGTTGGTAGCGACGTTGAATCGTTCAGTT
Source organism: Candidatus Poribacteria bacterium (assembly GCA_012270795.1). GTDB lineage: Bacteria > Poribacteria > WGA-4E > WGA-4E > WGA-3G > MSPOR6. The sequence continues at coordinate 5,678 of JAAXHO010000212.1, read as the reverse complement.
CTCTGATTTTCAACGTGGTAGACATAAGGTGCTTGGAATCCAGCACCACTGGAAATCCCACCAGTTCCATATCCTTTCATATCATAAGCGATGAGGCGGCCGTCCTTTGTTGCACCTGCCTTCACATGCTGTGTCATTGAGGGTCTGTTTCCTGCGACGAGATGCTCAGCCTTTCGAGTCAGCATCAGTTTTACAGGTCTTTTGGTTATTTTTGCCAATTGTGCTGCGGTGTGTCCTTCTACGCCAGGGCCGAATTTACTACCGAAACCGCCTCCCATGTGTTCTGTAATAACTCTGACTTGGTTCGCTGGTAGTTCAAAACGTCTTGAAAGGTCGTTCCGTACCCCAAAAACCGCTTGTGTTGAAGCCCAGACAGTGAGAAAGTCCTCGCCTCTCCATTCTGCGACGTGTCCGTGTGTTTCTAAGCAAACATGTGTTTGGACAGGCGTGTGGTATGTTGCTTCCACTGTTACCGCTGCCTCAGAAAACCCTGCGTCTACGTCGCCTTGTTCATTTATTCCTGGATTGCTTCTGTTTCCTTGCCAATCATCCCGTATCTGCGGTGCTCCTTCAGCCATTGCATCTGCTTCTGTTACCACAAAGGGTTGCTCTTCCAAATCAACATATATTAACCGAAGTGCGTCTTTTGCGATATCGTCAGTTTCAGCGGCAACAGCAGCGATCTCCTGCCCTTGATACCGGAGTTTTCTTCCAGCTTCAGTGAGTGGTAATACTGCATGTACACCGGGCAGTTCTTCGGCACGACTCAGATCCAGTTCAAGAACAACCGCATGGGCGACTTCAGAACGTAAAATACGAGCATATAACAATCCTGGTCGATTTATGTCATAAGTATACTTTGCTTTTCCTGTAACTTTATCCTTACCGGACAAGCGTGTAATCCGCTTCCCAATAAGTCGAGATTGACTTGCTTCTCCCCATGATGCCATCTGTTTCTCCTTTTTATATCATAATGCGTTCATAATGTTTAACTGATAGGGTTGTAGCATTTACTTCATTTTCTGTGCTGCGGTTTCGACTGCGTCAAATATAAACGGGTAGGTACCGCATCGGCATGTGTTACCAGATAAACCGTTCTTAATTTCTTCAAGTGTTGGTTTCTTGTTTTCGTTCAATAGTGCAACGGAGGATACGACGAAACCGGGTGTGCAGAATCCGCACATCAATGCATCATGTTTAATAAATGCCTCTTGTACTGGATGGAGTGTGTTCCCGTCTGCAATACCTTCTACGGTTGTTATTTGCTTTCCCTGTGCGTCCATTGCCAGCATCATGCAGGCATATATAGGTTTTCCATCAACTAAGACGGTGCATCCCCCACATTCTCCTCTGTCACAGATAAGTTTTGCTCCGGTCAGATCAACACTGTTTCCATTTGTATCAATTCCGTCACGCAATACTGATAACAGTGTGGTACGTGCTTCCACTTCAATTGTGTATTTCTGTTCATTGATTGCCAATTGAATTTGTGCTGTGGAGATTGTGTCATCGGTTTGTGCCTCTGCTTTTTCTGCATCACCGACCAAGATAGCGGGGACAACTGTTGCAGCGACGGTTCCTGTACCGACACCCTTCAAGAAACTGCGACGCGAGATATTGGTACTCTGTTTTTTCTCTTTTTCTGACATACCTTCCCTCCTTTATCAATGTAATACCATTTCTAAGAAATAAGATACCATTTGTCAAAATGTTCTGGTAGGAGCGACCNNCTGGAGGTCGCTCCTACCGAAGAGAATACCTTCAACCAGCAATTACAGTTGAATTTCTAAATGGCACAATATTAATTAAAATTGGTATAAATATGCTTCCTTTTTCTATACTACCAAACTACGTTTTTAATATTTAGGACTTACGCATTTTTTCTTAAAGTCCCACTGATAAGGGGGATTTAGGGGGTTAATTCACTGAAATATTGTTGATTAACGACTGTTTAACCCTCCTAACCCCCCTTATCAAGGGGGAATGCGTAAGTCCTGATATTGTTTCTTAGATTTTATCATTGTTAACTTTTTTAGTCAACTGAAAAGTTTATTGCATGCAGAGGCATTCAATTGTCGATTAAGCGCAAATTCTAATACCAATTCTGATAAATATTGTCTCATTAAGAAGTTCTACTGTTATTGCTGATTAGAGGTCCTCCCTTCTGTAGGAGCGACCTCTGGTCGCGACGAAAGGTCGCTCCTACAGAAGATAGGGAAAATCGGGGTTAGAAACCCCTCCAACAATGGTACTTTGTGACAATTGAATACCTCTGTGAAATAACCCAGGGTTATTCAGTTTTAGGTATTTTGGCAGATATTTATTACATTCGTGAATTAGATGCGTAGGTCGGGTAGAGCGTATGCGAAACCCGACATGATAACCGCAAACAATACATGTCGAGTTTCGCATACGCTCTACCCGACCTACGATATAAACTTTAAGTAACACACACCAACTGATAATTCTTAAAACTGAATAACCCTGGAAATAACCCTGTGACACTTGACAGAATTATTGTCTTATGTTAAAATGGATGTATGATGAAATTAAGAGTTTATATTGTCTTATTGTTTTTGTTCATAAGTGTTGCGAGTTTTGCAGCAGATGATCCTCCGAAAGTGGGTGATGACGCGCCGCTTTGGACACTTCAAGATGCTAAAGAAAAAGAGCATAGTTTAAAGAAGTTGAAAGGCAAGGTTGTCTTTCTTATACTGGGTAATCGTAAAATCCGTAAAGAAGATGACAAATGGGCGGAAGCGTTTCAAAAAGATTTTAAGAACAATAAGCTTGTTACGGCTTTTATAATTGGTGATTTGCGGAGTGTACCGGGATTTGTTCCAAAGCGTTTTGTGAGATTCCAACTCAATAGGAAGCCTCCACCGGTCAAGTTCCTGCTTGATTGGAAAGGGGAGGTACACAAAAAATATCATACAGAGAAAAAGAAACCAAATCTATTTCTAATTTCATCTAAAGGAAAAATTATCTATCATCGTAAAACTAATTTTAAACCTGAAATCTATGGCGAACTCAAAAAACACATTGATGCTGAATTAAAGAAAGTACCTTAAGCAAAATCTTTGCTATGCGGTTTCTATTGATGAAGTTATAGAGGAGAAAAAAATGAATTTCAATGCCGAAGTACAGAGATATTTTACTTTTCCAATGCGGCTCATTGGTATTGGATTTTTGATTGGTGTATTTGGTTGTTTAGGATTAGCACAAACAGCAGAAAGTATTATTATTTTCATTTTTTCAATGGCTTTATCATTTTTGGGGACTATTGTGACTTTATGTGGTCTTATGGTTTTGGATGAAAACCCTCCCAGTCAGAAAAAAATTCGTAATTTGAAATCTGAAATCATCAAGACCGTAAAGATTCAATATCCAAATTACATTATGAATTTAGAAACACTGAAACAGGATTATCAGAAACTGTACCGGAAACTCGGTGAAATTCGTGAGTATTATGAAAATCATCGTAAGGAGATAAGAAAGCTGCGGTCAGTGTTGAAGAACATGCAGAAGGAGTTTCAGAATAAGCAAAATAACGGATCCCCTATAATTAATGACACTCCTGATGGTATAGCTAAGAAGATACTCTGGTCTGAGAAGCAGGTTCAACTCACTGAACTCAATGAACAGATAGAAGTGCTTTCTCAGATATTTACGTTTTCCCATTTAGAGCAGTATCGGAGTAGTCTTTCACATATTAGTAATAACTTAAAGCGATTAGATTATGGGATTAGATACTATCGTGAGTTGTTGATACATTGTAATGATGCTGATGCAAATTATGATATTATTTTTGATACAAAGCAGAAGGTTGCAGCTGTTGACAAATTGCTGATTAATGAAGAGAAGCAAACAGAAGAACTCTTGGTGACAATGGTTGATAAAATGGATGAAGCCAAGAATGAATTAACTTTTTTTCGGTCACAACTTAAAAATTTTAATGACGGATATTTTTAATATTGTTGATATAATTGGTTATTGTCCTGTAATGCGTTTTGGCGAAGTTATCTATAGGAGATGAAGAGATTTTATGAAGTATCTTGTCACAGGTTGTGCTGGATTTATTGGTTGGAAAGTCAGCGAATTTCTGTTGATGGACGGTCATACTGTGATTGGTGTTGATAACCTCAACGCTTCTTATGATGTCGCGATTAAGAAATGGCGACTTTCTCAGCTTCAGGTACTCCCCGATTTTCATTTTCATTGTATAGATATTTGTAATTATAGTGATTTGGAATCAGTATTTGATGTATCCTTTGCTGGCGTGATTAACCTTGCTGCGCGTGCTGGGGTTCGTCAATCCGTTAAAACACCGTGGGTTTACATAGATACTAACATCACTGGGACGTTAAATCTCCTTGAACTTTGTCGGGTATCTGATATAAAGAAGTTTGTTTTAGCGTCTACGTCAAGTCTTTACGGTTCAAAGAATCCGCTTCCGTTCAGTGAGGATGCGGACACAAATCATCCTTTATCTCCTTATGCTGCCTCAAAAAAGGGTGCAGAATCTCTTTGCCATAGTTTTCACCATTTGTATGATATTGATATAACAATTTTCCGTTTTTTTACTGTCTATGGTCCTGCAGGTCGTCCAGATATGAGTGCCTTCCGTTTTGTTCAATGGATTAGTGAAGGCAAGCCGGTTATCGTTTATGGCGATGGCAAACAATCTTCACGTGATTATACCTATGTAGACGACATTGCTAAAGGTGTTATTGCGGGTTTGAATCCGCTTGGTTATGAGGTCATCAATCTTGGATCAGACAGTCCTATTGTGTTAATTGAAACGATTAGAACAATAGAGGAACTGGTAGGTAAAAAAGCGATGCTTTCTCATCATCCATTTCACCCTGCAGATGTCCAAGCGACTTGGGCAAACATTCAGAAAGCTCATCGACTGTTAGGGTGGAGTCCAGTAACTACATATCGTCAAGGGATTACCAACCTTGTAAAATGGTATCAAGACCATCGGGATTGGTTAAAGGACATTCCGACCGGTTAAGCGGCAGTTAGGATTTTGACTGCTTTTTCTAAAGCTTTTTCGTCAACCTTTAGTTTCGCGTTTTCTACTTCACGTTTTACGTAAGTTAATGTATGTGTAGGATTCATTGGCGTTGCTATTTCCTGAATGATCTTGTGTAGGCGTTTGATATCCGTTTTTTTGATTCCGGTCTGTTCTTCCACCCGCGAATGTAAATCAGTTTGTGATTCTGGTTCTTTGATTTTTTGTACAGGTTTTGTTTTTGTTGTTTTTGCAGTAGTTGTGCGTTTTCTTGTTTTCGTTTTCTGAATTTTGCCGGCATCCAATGCCTTGATTCCGCACTGTTTACACAATTTTGCTGTTGTGTCATCTAATGTCATTGTCACAATCATTTCACTAATTGCTCCGCAGAGTTCGCATTCTGTGAGGTTCTCTATACCTGCGAGTATTTCTGCTTGGAGTCCCATCATTTTTTGCTTATCTGTCTTAGTTGGTTTCTCTTTTTGACAAAGTGTGATAAGTTTTTGAGCGTTTTTCTGAATTTGATCTAATTTTCCCATTTTACACCTCCAATATATGTTATATTCAGTATAACATATATAAAAGTGTTTTGTCAAGATAAAAACTGTGTTTAGGGTTTGTGTTTTTTTCATTTTTCTGAATCGCGAAATTCGCGGATTGG
>JAAXHO010000185.1 GCA_012270795.1 Candidatus Poribacteria bacterium | reverse complement strand
ATGTAATTAACTGGCACAAGTCGTCATAATAGTTCTTATTAACAATGGGATAGCACAAGATTTTGAAATATTAGCACCGAGTACAGAAATAATTGAAACAGTCCTTGACAATAGAAGCATTGCTATGGGTAATACAGCAATTACAACTGCCAATAGTAGCAGTGCTATTTTTTCAAATCCATCTATTCTCGGCTCGTTTTCCGATGCTCACCTCCAGGTAGGTGGAAAATTATTCTACGGAACAATTACGGATGAAGTTCGAAATGAAAGCGATATCTACGATTCCTATGACGCGAGTTATCCGATCTTTCCCAATCGATCATACTTCGGTTTTGCTTTTCCATATAAGTATGATAACCGATTAAAGCTCGTATTTGGTATCGGATATCAACGAAATGAAGGCAATAGGGTTGAAGAGGAGACAACCTGGTTGGATGATGTGTGGTCAGACCAAAGGGGTGACTACGTGGCAACGCGTAGAACAACAACCATAACAGGTCGGAGTAGTGGTCGATTGAGCACATTCACTCCAGGCATCGCCCTCAATCTCCAAGACCAATTTTTCTTCGGTGTAACACTCAACCGAACCCTCGGGGCAATTGTTTCCACTGCAGAACGAAAAGCCTTTGAGCAAAATATAAAAATAGAGTCTGAGAGAGAACAAGCGGCTATGTTTTTAAAATTTGGTGCCCTGGCTTCGATTTCTGATGAACTCTCTATCGGTTTGACATATCGCCCCGCATTTGAATGGGAGTTAGGAGAAACAACCGAAAAAACCACTGTGAACGGTGAACTTGATACGGAAAGAGAGCAGAATGTGGCTGAGTTAACTATTCCAGGTATGTGGGGAATCGGCGCAACATACAAAGTATCCCCTAAATTGATGTTAGCTGCAGAATTGCAATCACGGCCCTATTCCGAACTTCAATGGACCCCGGATATTAGTGACCCAGAAATTATAGACGACGGTTTTAATATTTCTGTAGGGGCAGAGTTCCTTGAATTCGGTATTCCTGTTCGTGTTGGCGCGTTTCGCAATGTGATTCCTTATGTAGATGACAATGATACGGATCCGGTGGATCTTATCGGCCTAACTGCAGGGATAGGTTCACAGGAGGGACAGGAATTTTCTTGGGATGCGTCGATCCTTTGGGGCAGATGGGAGCAAACAATCAATGAAATGGACAGAAATATTCTGAAAACCTATTCCGTATAGGTGTTTCTGGCACGTATCACTTTGAAACCTTTTGAAAGTAAATTTTATAGGACTTACGCATACCCCCTTGAATGAAGATTAATTTTTTAATTCGGTAATTTTCGTTTCCCTCAAACTCGGTAGGCGGGGAATGCCTAAATGGCATTCATACCGTTGATTTGCGGTTTCCTAACCAATGCAGAATACCACACGCGTATTCTGCCAAATTCAAAATTTGATTTATCAAACTCACGTTAATTTATTTTTTAATCTTCCTCTGTTGTCTGAACCAGGATTTACAGGATTATCAGATTACAAGGATTATCGCATCAAGGATTTTTGATGCACTTTGATGTCAACTTTGTGAATAGAACCTGTTGAGGAAAATCCTGGAAATCTGATAATCCTGTAAATCCTGGTTCAGACAAAGAACAGGTATACTTCCCAACTACTCTAAAAATTACAAAAAAATGTAGCAACAAAGCACCTACCTACTTCGGATTATTTGCATAGGTTGCTATTACACTTTTCAATTACTCAATAAGATCAACTATACCCCCATCTATTATGGCTTGACGGATGTGATACATGGATATGTGTCTACAATTGTGTACTGCAAGATTAGAATAATGAAACCAATCAGTGTTATTTAATAAGTGGATGATTTTATCACGATCCTTTTTAAGAATCAATCCATATCCACAAGCATAACGAACTTTCGAAAAGTCCTGGACAAGGCAAGGTGGTTCTCCATAGAACGTTCTTTGGAGAAAATAATCTGCTTCTTTCATGCGTTTTTGTCCACAAAGACGTTCTTTGCGGGTATCTACAGTAAACAACTCTATCCAATCATCACAGGTCTTAACTGTTTGCATTCGGTTTACACCGCGTCTCCATATCTGCCAGAGAGTATTAAGCTTAACTGGATTTTCATGCATGTCTACATACGCATCAGATGGCAACTGCCTTGACAAAATAAGTTCGGCACCTCTTACTCTATATTTAGGACTGCCTTTTCCGTCACTTTGGAAAGCCATAGGTAATATAAAACCAATGTAGTCAGCAAAAGTGGCAGAATGATTTAAAAAAGCAAGTGCCAGCCACGCGCGATAACCAAATGGGGGATTACCTAAAACAGCATACTGATTATAGGGATCTGGTGGGGACCAGGTAAAAAAACCGTGATCTATGTACTCTGGATGAGTCGGCAATATATCTGTACCAGTGCGTTTTCCTTCTGGCATCAGATTATAGAATACTCCAGTTCCAACGCCAGGATCAATAAAGTAGTAATTGTTAAGGTCTATACCATCCTTCAGCATCACTGAATATAGACTATCACTACATTCCTGCGCAATATCGGGATGTGTGTAAAAACAATCCAATCCTACTTCCTCTTGATTTACCCACTTAGGGATCAACGCACATTCTTGCCAAGACTGATTGCGCATTGCTTTTGCTTGTTCAATTGTTCTTATGGGAAGCATTTGCTCGTAATAATTCATAGCAGTTTATCCAGTTAGATCGTATGATCGTATTATTTCATAATCGCTTTAAAATTTCAAGTAATAAACTACTTATCGATCCTTTAAATCTGTCTTGATACCCAGAGAACACTTTGTGCAAGAAATCGCAAAAAAGGTTCTAACTCAAAATCTTTTTGATGACCTAATGAAGTATAACAGACACGTCCACCGTTATGCAAACGCGTCCATGCTACCGGCTCTGAATATTCGCCTATGTGCCCCATCAGCAGCACAGATGTATCGTTGCAAAGCGATGGATTCTTGTAAAGACTACCATAGCTTTCAAACTTTGGAATTCCTTCCAGAATTGGATGTTCTGCATCTACGGTTTCTAATTGGACAGCAGGGCCCTTCCCAAAATGTCCTTGATAGTCTCCACCTAAGACGACCTTATCAAATTCCAACCAGTTTTGATACGCATGACTTGCAGTTCTGACACCAACAAGGGGTCTACCTTGTTCGCAATAGTTTTGAAACTGTATAAGGGATTTCCCGGAAGTATTGAGGCGGCGAGTAAAAACTAACAATACATCTGCATCATCTAATTCATCTAAAGAGGGGTTGTCATCTTCTGATGTGTAAACAATCAAATTGGTTGTGATCGGACAGTTTTCCTCAACATAAGTTTTGAAGATATTTAATGAAGTTTCAGAATCGTATTCAAAAGAACCGGAAAGCATACACAAATTTAGCACAAGTTTGCTCCAAAAAAGTGATCAATATTATTCTATCTCTTTTCTAAAAACAGAAAACTGTAGGGATACGGATTTTTCTCATCTGCTTGGCAATCAGTTCGTTTCACCTCTTCCCACGCATTCCAATCAAATTCAGGAAAATAGACATCGCCCTCAAAAGTAGCGTGAACCTGTGTAAGATAAAGCCGAGTAGCGTGCGGTAAGAATGCTTCATAAATAGGGGCACCACCACAAATCATAAGTTCGATCCCATATTGTTCAGAAAGTGTTTCCGCAGTATTGATCACATCCACAACTGAATGTGCCAGAATACAACCTTTGGGAACTTTATAGTCAGGATTGCGTGTGAGGATAATGTTTTTCCGTTTTGCTAACGGACGAGGAAGCGTTTCAAAGGTCTTTCGTCCCATCACGACAGGTTTGCCGATGGTCACTTCGCGAAAGTGCCGCAGGTCAGCGGGTAACTGCCAAGGGATATGTGGACCATTACCGATAAGACGGTTTCTATCTATGGCAGCAATCATTGAGATTTGCAATTATTTTAAAACTCCTACGGTTCACATTACAACTATATTTCATTAAACTATTTACTCTTTAAAACCTATTTCATAGTGGTACGTCCATTTTATATCGCCTTTCCCATATTGACCGCTGCCATAACCACTTTTAATTTCTTCATGTGGTTCAACAAACTCATGAATGGGAAAATCTCGTTCTCCTTTATAATTTTTTCCAAAATTAAATTGTAATACACTGTTGACGAGTTGGACATCACCATCCAAAACTTGATCTGTATCATCAAAATAGAACTCTCGCAGGTTGTGAGAAATAAGGTTGCCCGAGGGACGATTTTTTGCTAAGAAATGGACCATTAACCGATTACCGCACCTAAATACGACCAGCATCTCATGAGTTTTTAAGCTGTTAGTAATTCTGGATTTGGCTTTGACATGAGGCTCTTCTTTAGTAAAATGCAAGTAGGTTAACCCGTTTACACTATTTGCAACTCTAAAATGGATGTCTTCATGTAGATTTTCCAATGGGAATATAAAAGGTATTTTCCGTTTTTCTATTCTTTTACCTTTATTGAATTCTAAGACCAGTTGGTCAGTCTTGAGTTGGGCATTAACTATTTTCTTATCGTCTGACATCCCTATCTGAACCGTGTACCAGTCACCATTGTTTGTGGAAAAAATCGGGGGTTGTTGTTCAAATGTACATCCAAACAATAACAAAAGTATGCTGAAGGCACAAATAACATGGTATTTCATATCAATTCAATATTCAGATAATTGGGATTTTCAATATGACTATATTCACCGAGCCTGCATTTGTTTTGAAAGAATTTCAATAGTACTTGTCCACCTGAGTTCATTTCCCCAGAAACTGCTACCTTCTGAACTACTTCCCATTTCCGCATGTGGATCTAAAAAATCTTGAATAGGCAACTTTCGTTTCAACCTTTTCCCTTCAAAATAGAAACATAATGCATCGTTGTTAATGAGTCTAAAGTTGTCAGGTGGATTGACCTTAGTTCGTGAAGGACGTTTGCTACTGTTGGTTTCTTCAATTGAGTAATGCAGCATAAGCCACTTACTTGTCCGGAAAATGGCATAAGACTCGCGCAACCTAAAACCTTTGGTAACCTTTGATTTTGCTAAGGGAGGGGTGAACACACTCATTGGATCCTCTTCTGTAGTAAAATAGAAAAGTGTCAACCCGTCTAACCTATGTGTACCTCTGAATTGAATGTTGTCACTAAGTTCCTTAAATGGGAATGAAAAAGGAACAATCTGTTTTTTATTCTTTTACCTCTATTGAATTCTACGATCATTTGGTCGGTCTTGAGCTGGGCATTGACTATTTTCCACTTGTCCGGTATTTGCACTCGTACTGTAAAACAATCACGATTACCATTATATCCAGAATAGACAAGTTCCTGCCGTTCAATATTACAACCGAAAAACAGAAGCAAGAGACTGAAAACATAGATTATACTTGTTTTCATAAAGTGGCTCTCCTGATACACACTGCTAACACAACCTTAACGGTCTGACAAAATATTATTATGTTTATTCTGGTTTTTCTTTGACACGACCTTCAAATAGACAACATAAATATCCTCACCTAAATTAATCTGATCCTTTACTTCAACCGTTTCGTGATGTTGCAAATCCACAAGTAGAAAACTCAGATGCTGCTTTGGTATATCCGGATCCGTGTTGATAGTTTCAATATTTAAAACGCTATTCCCATTTGAATCAATATCCAGATTTTCGTTTGCCGTTCTGCGTTTGAATTGAAAACTGTACCCAAATTTAGCAGTTTTCCAAGATGAATTTATCTTGTCAGGAAGAACACAATAAGATATAATCTCATCTTCAAACCGAAATGCGTTGGAATTTGCAAAAGGTCCAGGTTCTTTCGGAATATCTTTTATTCTCGACCCATTCCATTCAAAAGAGAATATCTTTTTTTCTTGGTTAGGAGGAGATACTTTTAAATGGACGACACCGTAACCGTTTATCCTACTTGTTCCCTGAATTTTTAACCTTTCATCAGGTTCAATAACTTGAATATTAAATACTTGTTGAAGAGATGTTTCGCCTTTTTCAATTTCTATACCTGTACCAATATCTATATGCAGCTCATTGTTATTTATTTTAGCATCAATAATTTCAGACGTGTTACTCATTGCCAAAAAGAATAAAAGGGTATCGTTCCGTCTATGAATTCTGTATCCAGGCCCAGGTTTTTCACAACTACTGAGCACAATTGCAAAACTAATGAAAAGGACAATAAGACTTTTGATATTGGTCATTAGTTCCTCTTACACAATCATCTTAGCACGAATTGCATCGTGATGCTGATAGTTTTCTAACTGCAAATCCTGGATTTTGAAATTGTCTATAGAGGTCACATCAGCGTTCAGGACAAGTTCTGGCAATGGATAAGGTTGTCGCTTAAGTTGCGTTTTGACTTGCTCAAAATGCGCGTGATAGATATGCGCATCACCTAAAACATGGATAAACTCACTCGGTTGAAGATCCGTTACCTGAGCAACCATTGACAATAACAACGAATAGGATGCAATATTAAAAGGCACACCGAGAAACATATCACAACTCCGTTGATACATCTGCAATGACAATTTGCCATCTGCTACAAAGAATTGGAAAAACATGTGACAGGGGGCAAGTGCCATTTGATCCAATTCTCCTGGATTCCATGCAGTAACCACATGTCGACGACTGTTAGGATACGTCTTTATTTGTTCAATCACATCAGCTAGTTGGTCAATTCTGCCGTTCTCTTTCCGCCATCTACGCCACTGCACACCGTATATACAACCAAGTAACCCGTCACGGCCCCAAGCAGCAGCGTTTGCATTCCATATCTGTGTGCCGAGTTTCTGAAATTGTTTGACATGATCATAGCCACGTATAAAACCCAACAGTTCCGCTTTCACAGAACGAAAAGCGAGTTGCTTCGTCGTTACAGCGGGAAACCCATCTTCTAAATTGTATCGCATCTGCATGCCAAATAGTGCTCGAGTTTTCCCGTTTCTACCCTCGCGGTCAACACCCGTGTCTAATATTTGCTGTAGTCCTTCAAGATACTGTTTCATATTTTCTACTATAATGCCGAATTAACGGGATTTATCTTTTTCCGACGGTAGGTGCGGTTTCCTAACCAATGCAGAATACCACACNNATACCGTTGATTTCTTGATTTGGCGTATTCTGCCATAAACGTCAATTTAACAGATCACGTTAATCGGGTATAACTCCTTGAATTATCTAATGACGTTGTTTATATGCATATAAAAACGTCATTAGATATATAAAGTTACCGATCCGTGCTGCCGAAACCACCACGAGATGAAGCAGACATCTGGTCCACCTCATGCCATTTTGCTGTATCCACCCGCACAAAAACACCCTGTGCAATCCGACTGCCTTTTTCAATCGTCACAGGTTCATCGGTGAAGTTGTAGACCTGAATTTTGAGTTCATCCGCTTCCCCACAATAGTCATTGTCAACAATTCCGACTCCCTGTGTCATCATCAAACCGAATTTGCGTGGTGTACTGCTGCGTAAACATACCATCAGCATGTAGCCAGGGGGTGTTTCTACTATCACATTTGCGGGGATTAAGACAATGCTGTGTGGTGCAATTTCTGCAGATTCTCGGCAAAGTAAATCAAATCCAACCGATCCGTCGGTTTCGTATTTCGGTAATGGAAGGCTTTTGTCTACTCGTTTGATTTTTACATTCACTACGACACCGCTATCCCTTCTACCTTACACTCTACACGATAAAGTGATGTACTTGCTGTGATAAAAAGACTCTTCCAAAAATCACCACCCCACGCAAGATTCGCAGAACGTTCGGGCACGAGAATTACACCAAGATGCGTGGAATCCGGAGCGAAAACCCATATACCGTTCGGACCTGTTACATAAACATTGCCTTTTACATCTACCTTCATACCATCCGGTTTCCCGTTGTCCCCCTTTTCTTCTGCAAAAACACGCCCGTTTTCAATTGTACCGTCTTCTTTAACATCAAAAGCGCGAATATGCATTTTCTGCGTGTCGTTTATGTAGAGAATAGACTCATCAGGTGAAAAACAGATACCGTTAGGTCTATCAAAATCATCAACAAGCAATGTCAATGTTGTACCATCTGGAGACAAACGGTATACACCGTGAAAATCAAGTTCCTTTTTGGACGCTGAGCCCGATAACCCATAAGGCGGATCCGTAAAATAGATGCTACCATCAGTTTTGACAACGATATCATTCGGACTGTTCAAACGTTTCCCTTCATAATGTGAAGCGATTGAGATTACATCTCCATCCGCTGTTGTCCGAGATACACGGCGGTTTGCATGCTCACACACAATCAGATGTCCACCTTTATCGTAAGTTAATCCGTTTGATTTTCCCGAAGGATCTCTGAATACCGTCATACCAGATTCTTCATCCCATCTCCGTATCTTGTTCTCAGGAATATCGCTAAAAAGTAGATATCTGCCGACAGAATGCCAGAGAGGACCTTCCGTGAATTTGCATCCCGTTGCTAACTGTTCAACTTTTGCCTTAGCATCAATTAAATCTAATAAACGTTTATCACGCACATCAAGGGCCATGTTTTTTCCTTTCAAATGTATGATTTATTTTCTATCAACAATAGATTTCCAATAGATTATACATGATTTCTATTGTTCTCAAAACAGAAAACACAACAAACCCACACCACCATAAGGTATAATATTACCCATACACACAAATAAAATCCAAAAAAAGAGCACCAAAATGACAGACAAATTAAAAAAACACAAAACAGCTGGCAAGCCCAAAACAGATACAAAAATATACTAAAAAAACGATAAAAAAACCATTTAGTTGTTTTTTTTAAAATTTCGCAAATTCAAAAAACCTTCATAAACCCACACCACGACAAGATCGAAAACACTTATGAAAAAACGGGAAAAACCCTAAAAAAAACAACTAAAAAATTTCACAATTGGGACAGAGGGCACAACCAAAAGCATTCAATTGTTGAGTATACGTTATTGTTGGAGGGGTTTCTAACCCCGATTTCAGATACACAATATGAAAAATCAAGGCTGCAAACTCCTACAACAAAAGTACATTTCAACAATTGAATACCTCTGTTATACGTTTTAAAATCCTTGACACACATTCCTATTCATGTTAACATTAATATACTGTGTGATAGTTACAATTAAAAAATAAAAAAGGGACTCCGAACCGAAAGAAAATAAAACGTGCCTGGGGCGACTCGAACGCCCGACCTTCAGCTCCGGAGGCTGACGCTCTATCCAACTGAGCTACAGGCACTTACGTGTAAATGTCTTAATAGTTTAGCATTTTCAAAAATTTTTGTCAAGTATTATACGTAAGCATTGCAAGGTTATTCAGTTTTTGGTATTTTTTCAGATATTTATAACATTCGTGAATTAGATGCGTAGGTCGGGTAGAGCGGAGCGAAACCCGACACATTTCGTTCCTGTCGGGTTTCGCTCCGCTCTACCCGACCTACAATACAAACTAATAGTAACACAAATAAACTAATAGTAACACAAATAAACGAAAACTCTTAAAACTAAATAACCCCGTAAGCATTGTGGAGGATTCTCATTATGGTAGATAAAGATCAGCAAACTTCGTTCAGTAGCAAATGCAAACGTTTTTTTGCGTTATTTGGCATTGTACTATTCTTGTTAACTTATGCCCCCGAAATCGTAGAAAGTCGACGGAGTTTCGGCGGTAGTCGCAGTTTTAGTCGTAGTTACAGCAAACCTAAAAGTTCTTATAGCAGAAGTTCATCGCGAAGCACATATACAAAACCACGCACGTCAACCTCAAGTCGCAGCAGCTACGGTAGCAGTCGCACAACAGGTACCACTTCCGCACGTGGAAGTGCAACCGCACGTCAGAAACAGACCGCAACGAATCGTGCAAAAACTACGAACACGTCATCAACACGGAACAACACTACAACACGTAGTCAGCAACGAGCAACAACAGCACAAAACCGGAAACAGGTTCGGCAACTAAAAGCGGAAAACCGCAGTTTGAAACGGAAGGTCACCACCGCAAACCGACAAACTGCCGCAGAGCGTAGACAAAGCCGACAGACCATCACAGTCGCCAACTACGGTGGTTTCTATCCTGTGACAACATACTCACTGTATAGTATGCAGGCATCTATGGCGTTTAACAATCTGATGTTTGGTCTCTATTTCCATGACTATTATAACCATGCGATCCGCCGTAGTTACTTGTGGCACTACCATCATCCAAGTTACGATAGGTCACATTGGAGTAAAGAAAAACAGGAAGAGTACGAGTTTTATAAAGATTATTATGAAAGTCAAGGTATAGAACAGAACTCTAACTATGTAGACCCTGGCACCAATCGGGATGAAGATTATATTGCCTCTTATGTAGACGAAAATCCAGACAAATTTTATGGCGACAATGTAGAGGTAGTCACTGTTGAAGAACTTCCTGATGAAGAAGCGATAAAGCAGGAACTCCTTGCAGCTGCTAAAACACCATCTGTAACTACGAACACACAGCGCGCCCCACCGCAGCAGCAAACAGTTATCGTTCAAAACAAAACCTCAGGGGCAACATGGTTCGTTCTTATATTCGGAGCACTCATGGTCGTTGGTGTTATCATGTTAGTAATGTACAACAAAGGTTATTTTTAGGTGATCGCATGGCACTATTTGGAAGAAAAGATAGAACACCTCTTTTTGGAAAACAAAAAAAGGTAGAGGATAAGAAACCGACACGGCATGAGTTGGTAGATATCCCGCTTGAAAGTATCATCGAATTCTCTGATATCACGACCTTTGAATTAACAGGTGATACCTCTGGCACCTTAACGCTTTTTACGCGCAAGAAATACGAAGGAAACGGACTGCTCCGTTATATGTACCACACCCGAAATACAGAGGGTGAACTTGTCCTCGGCGTTGATCACATTGCAGGAACAAAGGATGAATACGAAGTCTCGCGTTGGATTGTTGACAGTGAACAGGAACTTACCGATCCATTACCAGACGAGATGACACTCTATTATCAAGACCCTGAAAATCAAGATGGAGAAATAGCGGTCATCTTTCACCGACAGGAAATTGTCCCAGCAAAACTCACTGTTGTCAATGTGAATGGAGAGGAGCAATTTGAGACAGAACTTCATGAATACATCAATGACAGCGATGAGTTTATGTCAATTGAACTCTGCGGAAACTGGCTAACTTTTTATGTCGGTTTCCTCATCTCTCGTTCTGATATTGAAATTTATCCTTCTAATGTGGATGAATACATCCGCAGTTAATCAAAATTCTTATCTGTATAGCGAGGTGTTTTGTGCCTCGCTATACCTCTTCATAGTAAATCATAATTAACGTGAGGTCGACTGTTGTTACCTCCGAATATTCACAAGATAAATTCCACCAGCAACAAACACCGACCCCACCAGCAAAGTAAACGTCAAGTCATCTCCCAAAAGTAGATGACTAAACAATACACCCGATAACGGCGTAACAAAAAAAGAACGACAAGCTTACTCGCGCTATATCTCTCAAGGATCGCAGTCCATGCTAAAAAACAATAACCCGCAATGACACCACCCTGATATAACAGTGCTGCACTACTCGCCAGTGATATAGCAAATGGTTTATCGGTTTCAAAAAGCAAACTCAACACCGCATAGGCTGGTAGACTCAAAGTGAGATACCAGACCAAAAGGCGATACGGGTGAATTGATTGGATTAACAACTTCGTCACAACAACACGAAGTCCCAAAAAACAACCACTCACAAGTACCATCACGTCACCAAGAAGATAGTTCTCCTCATTTTCAAGGTTCAGTTCACTGCCAAGATTCGGTGCTACAGTGATGAAGACACCACTAAAAGCCACAATAATACCCAATGTCTTCGTCAATGACAGGCGTTCACCTGGAATCTAGAGGTGTGCAAATAATGCTGTAAAAAATGGGTATGTGTTAACAAAGATGGTGGAACGGGAAGCTGTCGTCCAGTCCGTTCCAAAGTTAAGAGTAATAATCTGGAATATGAATATACCAGTAAGGAGGAGTAAGCGAGAGAATTCACCCTGTTTTAGCCCCAGCGAAATACGTCGATAGAGAGACCAAGCACCAACAACAAGACCAATCACAAAACGGAAAAACGCCAATGCCATCGGCGGCAAATCTACCAAAGCGATTTTAATTGATGGTGAATTACCACCCCAGAGAAAAGCAAGGAGCAAACTCAGAGCAATAATCTTCCCATGTGGATCTTCACTGATAACATGCCAGTTTCGCGATGACCCAATGGATACTTTGCTATTCAAAATAAGTTGTCGTCCTTACGCTCTTCCTTGTGTCAATATAATGCATACTTAGGCTAATCATAAGCACCAGGACGATGATTTCCCATCAGTCTTTTTTGTCGTTCTGTCGCTTGCTCTAAGATCGATGCATTAAACTGAAAACGATTCAGGTAGGGTGGAAATTTCTGGGTGATCATGCGGTTTGCATAATGTACTTGCAACAGATAACGGGTCTGATAACTACGGTTTGCAGTGCCTCTATGCCACACCTCACTCCGAAAAAGCACGACATCACCACCGTTACAGAGAATACTTTGTTCCTTTGCACCGTTCCATTCCGTATCGCCATCAGGTCTGCGGCCAGAGAGATGGCTGCCAGGGACAAACTTCGTAGGACCAAGATCTTCATAAAGGTCATCCAAATAGTAATGGGCAGTTGTAATGTAAATCGGCACTTTAACCCGTGGATCCGCTAATACATCGGAAGGTAGTGAAATAGGTATCCAATCTGAATGCAATCCTTGATCCGGACGACCAGGGCCTGTCATCCACGCTGTCATACCAATCACATGGCAATCTCCGCCATGAACGGCTTCTGCTAACTCAATGACAGGTGACTTGTCAAGATAGTGAAGGAAAACAGGATCGCGATTAAAGGCGTTATTGATATGTTTATTTAAAAAACCGCCACCATTTTCCGGGACGCTGTGTTTATCAAAACTCTCAGGAATTGCTGTTAACCTATCCATAGCATCGCGAAGTTCTTTCAGTTCTTCTGCATCAATGACTTGTGGCAAATAAGCATATCCATCTTCTTCCATCGCCTTTACTTGGCTTTCAAGATCGGTATATGCTATGAGAGGTAACGCTTGGTTCATTGCTATTCTCCTTGAAATACTCTCTAACCGAACAATAATACATTCTGTTACATCTTATCAAGTCTATTACCCGTATGTCAACTTTTTTATTGAATTATTCGTTTTAAAATACATCTAATAAAATGTTAAAACAAGATTGTACAAAATCAAAAAGTCCTATATAGACAAAGTAGAAGTTAATCGCGTTTTCAATTTAATGTAAAGAAAATAGGAAAAAACACAAAACATGAATAGACCAAATAACAATTTTACTTTCAAATAACGATCTGTTATCTGTTGTATAGGAGGGGAAAAATGAAGGATAAAGACACAACGCGAAAAGACAAAATGATGGAAAGTCTGGAATCAACAAAGGACTCAGCCATACGCGTCCCAGGAATAGTCCTGGAATCTTTACCAGGAAATCTTTTTAGTGTAGAACTTACAGAGAATGAGCACAAAGTGGTAGCGTACCTTGCAGGAAAAATGATGCAACACAAAATTTGGGTACTTCCAGGAGATCAAGTTACTGTGGAACTGTCACCTTATGACCTCACACGGGGACGCATCGTTTGGCGGAATCCAGGTGGATAATACCTCTACAACCTATCTCATAAATCGTAGGAGGGGTTTCTAACCCCGATTTAAAGGACACGCGCCTCCGGTAAATTTGGACAAAATTGCATTTAATGAGATACGCTGTAAATACTTTTTTCGCAATACAAGGCAAAAGTGCATCCGAAAATGTGTATAGGTGAATCATTATCAATTTTTTGATAGTGGTATCCCATTACCGCTGTATTGCGGAAAAGGAGGTATTTGTAATGTTAGCAAATCAGAGGAGGTGTGGCACTTAAGTGTTACGCCCTTTTGGTGTGACACATAGTGTCGCACACTTTTAGTGTCGCACACTTTTAGTGTCGCACACTTTCTGACGGGCAGAGGATTTATCCTCTGCCCCATTTTTATACGTATACATCACTATTAATACATCACTATTAACTTTCTCCGCGCATGAGAGATTCCATTTCAGGTAGTATCTTTGTCACAGCTGCTTGGTCAACCTGTTCTGCAATACTATCATATCCTGCTGTGCGTATCATATCAGCAAGATTTTCTCCCAGTTGCTCTATTGCCCATGCAACCGAATCCGGCACTTCTGTCTTATCAAGCCGGATATGATCATTCCTCCCTGACGGATCATAATGATAATGTGGATTTTTACGGAAGCAGTCAAAACGAAGCAGCTGGATATTTTTGCCATCCGCCTCTCCAAAAACGCGGACAGAAGGCCCGCCATCTCCACTAATATCTCGGTTATCCACATGGAATTCAACACCACCAACTTGAAATACTTTCTCTTGCATAATCTTTCTCCCTATATGTTAGATATATTGCGGAATTATCCATATAAACCCTTTTCATGTCAACTGTAAAATGAGATACTTATAGGTAGTACAATATGCAAAAACAACATAAATCTTTTTTATAGTAAATACTATAAAAAATACTTGCAAACCAACTAAGATTATGCTATACTTTTAAAAAATAATATCGGTTTATTTCACAATGAAACAGCAACTGCTTGATAGTTTTGGACGTGTCCATACAAACCTCAGAATCTCCGTCACAGACGTATGCAACTTTCGGTGTATCTACTGCATGCCTGAAGACATGGTATTTATGCCAGATTCAGCACTGATGACATACGACGAGATTCTGCATTTCACGCGTATCTTTGTCAAGTTAGGGGTTAACAAAATACGTATTACAGGTGGTGAACCACTTGTACGTCCCGGTGTCCCAAAACTTATTGAACAACTGGGGCAAATAGATGCGTTGAAAGACATCAGTTTGACGACTAACGGTATTGGTCTCATTACCCAAGCACAAGTACTTTACGATGCAGGACTCAGACGTATCAATGTCAGCTTGGATACCCTCAACAAAGAGAAGTTTGAACAGATGACACGACGGAAAGTCCTCTCGCGTGTGCTTGAAGGATTGAAAGCAGCACACGACTGCGGGTTCAACCCGATTAAAGTGAATGCCGTTGCAATGCGTGGATTTACCGATGATGAAGTCGTAGATTTAGCCACCTTTGCACGTCAAAACAGTTATCAGCTGCGATTCATAGAGTTTATGCCACTTGATGCAGATGACATCTGGGGACGCAACATGTTCATCCCCGGCAAAGAGATCATTGAGAAAATTAGCAGCGTTTATCCATTGGAGAGAATGACGCTGAATGGTGATGCAAAGAGCGATACCGCACAACGTTACCGTTTCGCTGATAACGGCACTGAGCTTGGCATCATACCATCTGTCAGTGAACCCTTCTGTGAAAACTGCAACCGAATCCGTCTCACTGCTGATGGCAAGTTCCGAACATGTCTCTTCTCAATAACAGAAACCGATCTGCTCACACCATTACGCGAAGGTGCAGACAACGAAGTAATTGAACACTTAATAATTGATGCAGTTGCAAAAAAAGAAGCTGGACATAAAATCAATGCTGCAGACTTTATAAAACCTGAACGAAATATGTCAAGAATCGGTGGATAAATATAAAAAATGAGAACATGGCGTGAATGCCTTATTGAACAGATTGCTGACCAAAAAAGCGCAATTGCATATCTACAGGCAATCCTTGAGGACTACCAAATTTACAAAAATTCTGTTGTAGTTCAAAGAGCACTCCGAACCGTCGTTGAAGCGCAAGGTGGCGTTTTTGTGTTGGCAAAGCAGGTAAATATGGACCCACAAGTTCTTTCAAAAATGATCTCCAATGAAGATGCCCTTTTGTTTGATGCAGTCGGAATTGTTCTTGAGGCAATTGGATATCAACTCTCAATCCAACCAATAAAACTTGAAAACTGTAACCTTGACACGTATACCGATGCGTTAGAAGGACAAAATACATCAACACATGTGGCGGAAAATTAAATAGATTAACGACAATAGCAAACACTAAATATTTCTAAGTTTTACGATAAATAAGGAGTCCGAAGTCAAGAAAATGAACAATGAATTGATAATAAAAGACCTGCATATCAGTGTGCAAGGAAACGAAATCATCAAAGGGTTAGATATAACCGTCAAACCAGGAGAAGTGCATGCCCTTATGGGACCGAACGGCTCAGGAAAAAGCACACTCGCGTACGGATTGATGGGGCACCCCTCTTACGATATTGAATCGGGGGAAGTGCTATTCAATGGTATAGATGTTCTGGAATTGGAACCGAATGAACGCGCAAAATTAGGACTTTTCCTCGCTTTTCAATATCCGACAGCAATACCAGGTGTCAGTATGGCGAATTTCCTTCGTACTGCTGTCAGTGCTGTCCGCTCTACAGAAACGAACGGTTCCGAAAACATAGAACTCATACCGATGCGGGAATTCCGCGTAGAACTACGCGAAAAAATGGCACAACTCGGTATGGACGATTCGTTCGCAAGACGCTATCTCAATGATGGATTCTCCGGCGGTGAGAAAAAACGTGCTGAAATCCTACAACTCGCAATGCTTGAACCCAAAATCGCTGTGCTTGACGAAACCGACTCCGGACTTGATATTGACGCTGTTCGTATTGTCGGTGAAAGTGTCAGCAGCTTGGTCGGACCTGAACTCGGTGTCCTGATTATCACGCACTATCCTCGGTTGTTAGACTATATCCGTCCGCAGTTTGTGCATATACTGCTTGATGGTAGAATTGTGGAATCTGGTGGATATGAACTCACACAGTTGTTAGAAGCAGAAGGCTACGATCCAATTCGTGAAAAACACGGCATCGCTGAAGCCGTTCAAGAAAATACAATTTAAGAGGAGGAATACAAAATGGCAACCCCTGAAACGAACCAGATAGAAGATATTGGAATCAGTAAAGATTACAAATACGGATTCCACGACGATATCAAACCTACGTTCAAATCCCGAAAAGGATTGGACGAAGAGATCATCAATCAGATGTGCGACATCAAAGAGGAACCGGATTGGATGCGCGAGTATCGGCTTAAAGCCTACGAAATCTTTAAGCAGAAGCCGATGACAAAGTGGGGCGGCGATCTTTCCCAACTCGATTTTGACGATATTTATTATTATGTCAAAGCATCGGACCGAAGTGAACGCAGTTGGGACGATGTGCCGGAAGACATCAAGAAAACCTTCGACCGACTCGGTATACCGGAAGCGGAACGGAAATTCCTCGCGGGTGTCGGCGCACAATACGATTCTGAGGTCGTCTATCACAACCTCGTCGAAGAATTGGATAAAATTGGCGTTATTTTCGTTGATACAGATACGGCTGTCAAGGAATATCCTGACCTTGTAAAAAAATACTTCGGCACTATTATTCCATCTGCCGATAATCAATTCGCCGCACTGAACAGTGCTGTCTGGAGTGGTGGCAGTTTCATTTATGTGCCGCCCGGTGTAAAGGTTGAATATCCGCTGCAGGCATATTTCCGCATCAACAGCGAAAACATGGGGCAGTTTGAACGCACGCTCATCATCGCTGACGAAGGTTCGCAGGTGCATTATGTTGAAGGCTGCACGGCTCCGACGTTCAGCAGTGAATCCTTGCATAGTGCGGTCGTTGAAATCGTCTGCATGAAAGGTTCTCGGGTGCGTTACACAACTATCCAAAACTGGGCGGGAAATGTATACAATCTCGTCACCAAACGTGCGGTCGCTTACCAAGATGCACAGATGGAATGGGTGGATGGCAATCTCGGCAGTAAGTTGACGATGAAGTATCCGAGCGTCTATATGATGGAACCCGGCGCACGGGGTGAAATCCTCTCCATTGCGTTTGCAAGCAAAGGGCAACATCAGGATGCAGGTGCAAAAGTCTACCATTGCGCGCCACACACCACCTCACAGATTACCTCAAAGTCCATCAGTAAAGATGGCGGACGTTCCAGTTATCGTGGTTGGGTTGATGTCGCAAAAGGGGCAAAGGGATGTAAATCTCACGTCGTTTGCGATGCGCTTCTACTTGACAAGGATTCACGTTCAGATACCTATCCGGTCATTGAAATCAATGAAAACGATACTAACATTGAACATGAAGCACGCGTCAGCAAAATCGGTGAGGAGCAGCTTTTCTACCTGATGAGTCGTGGACTTTCGGAAGAGGAAGCATCTACCATGATTGTCAACGGGTTCATTGAGCCGCTTGTCAAGGAACTCCCGATGGAATATGCTGTTGAGATGAACCGCCTCATCCAACTTCAAATGGAAGGCTCAATCGGATAGGGGAAGGTGTCAAATTGCAAAAAGGTGATTTTTCAAAAGATTTTGTTGAGAAAATAGCACAAGACGAACCGCAGTGGATGCGCGACAAACGGTTAGAAGCATACTCGCTATACGAATCGTTACCGATGCCACATACCACCGAAGACGATAAGTGGCGGCGCACCGTTGATATGCGGACACAGGATTACTGGCGCAGAACACGCCGGAACCTCCGTGGATTTGCAGTCGAAAACTACCATCCCGCTGCCGAAACGAATGGTAGCGCATCGGTTGAAGTAGATGATGGCGCAGGTGTAATTGTCCAAGTTGATGGGAAGCCACAACATACCTACTTGTCTCCCGAAGTAAAGAAAAAGGATGTCTATTTCGCTGATCTACACACTGCACTAAAGGAACGCGGCGATCTCATCCGTGACTACTTCATGACACAGGCAGTGACATTAGAGACAACCCTAAAAAGTGGGAATTTCGCCACTCGTAACAAGTTTGACGCACTGCACGGCGCATTCTGGCAAGGTGGATACGTACTCCACGTTCCAAAAGGTGTTAGGATAGAAGACCCACTGCGGGTTTATATCCAACTCTCCGAAGAACAGCACGCTGATATGTCGCATGTCCTCCTAATTGCTGAAGAGGATAGCCAAGTAGTTATCTTAGAAGATAACTCGTCTGCGAATCCAGATGCTGGTGGTTTTCACTGCGGCGCGGTTGAAATCTTCGCTGGACAGAATGCTAATGTTACCTACGGACAAGTACAACACTGGAATCGTCAGGTCTGGAATTTCGCATCACAGCGAGCTGTTATTAGCAAAAATGCGCAGCTCTGCTGGGTCACGGCTACATTCGGTGCTCGGCTAAGCAAACTGAACCAAGCAATTGTGTTAGAGGGAACAGGCAGTAACGCACAACTGTTAGGTTTGGCTTTCACCGATGCGCGGCAGCATTTAGATGTTAGCACAGCACAAGAACACCTTTCGCCACACACCTCAAGCGATCTGCTCTACAGAAATGTCCTGAAGGATAGATCACAAACGGCTTGGGGTGGAAACATCTATGTGTATCCAAATGCAAACTATACCGATGCATATCAGAAAAACGACAATTTGTTGCTGAGTGAACGCGCACATGCAGATACCTTGCCCGGCTTAGAAATTGAAGCACATGAAGTCCGATGCACACACGGCGCAACCGCAGGACAGATTGATGCAGAGCAAGTCTTCTACCTGATGAGTCGTGGATTAACCTATGACTTAGCAGAAAAATTAATTGTTGACGGGTTTTTTGAACCTGTCATTGAACGTATACCTATGGAAACTGTCCGAAAAGAAATGGATGAGTTTATATCACTTAAGCTTGCATAGTAGGCACACTCAGAGGAATGCCCAACAAGCATTCATACCGTTGATTTTGTGTGCCGTCAGCATTTGGACTTACGCGCCCTGGTAGGTGTGGTTTCCTAACCGCACCTACAACGTAATAGAAAAGGTAATTTCGTGATTATAACAATGCACGTCATAAGACGTTATTACAATTAAAAGGAGTAACTACAATGGATCAACCCAAAATTATCGCTTACATGAAACCTGTCTGTGGCTGGAGCGACGGTGTCCGAGCCATTTTCGCCAAATACAATTTGGAATATGAAGACAGAGACATCATCAACAACGAAGACAACTATCGTGAAATGGTTCTGAAAACGCGGCAACAATTTCAACCGTGCGTCCAAATTGACGACATCATGCTTGCTGATGTCAGCGGAGATGAAGTGGAAGCATATCTACTTGAGGAAGGCATTGTGAAAGAAAACGATGCCAAAACCGATGTCCCAACCGATCAGGCATGCGAAGACCACGGCCCATCTCCCGTCAATATCGGCTTCCCAAGCAGATAATTGTCTTTTTACGTAGGCGAAGGCGTTCATGCCTCGCCATTCTAAACCCCAGCGGGGTGATAGGTGTATAGAAACGCGGTATAATAGTCTTTCTTTAGCCCCAGCGGGGCGACAGGTGTGTCACAGGTTTTAAGGAATAACATTATGGCTGATACCTACACCCAAATTTACATACATATTGTTTTTGCGGTGAAAGGCAGACAACGTCTTATTCCAAAACAGCACAAAGAAACATTACACCAATATATAACCCGCATCATCACAAATAAAAGGCAAACAGTAATTCGAATTAATTGAGGGGTGTGCATAAATATTTTGATGTTAAAAATTAGATCGTAGGTCGGGTAGAGCGCAGCGAAACCCGACAATATTACTGTTTCGGCATAAATGTCGGGTTTCGCTGCGCTCTACCCGACCTACGAAATCAAAAGGGATAAGGACTAAGTAAAGAGTATAAGTCCACATAAGAAAGTTGTGAAGTCTGTCACCACCTATGTTCATTACACAAAATAATTATGCACACCCCTCAAATAATTCAATGCCTGACCATATACATATCCTTGTCGGTCTGAAACCAGATATTGCTCTCTCTGATTTAGTAAGAGACATAAAGGCAAATTCCTCAAAATACATAAATAAAAAAGGATGGTGTGTGGGAAGATTTGAATGGCAAGCAGGTTTTGCAGCATTCTCTTACTCTGAATCCCAATTGGATACGGTTGTTAATTACATTAAGAATCAGGAAACACATCACGCAAGTATAACATTTAGAGAAGAATACCTTACGTTTTTGAAGCGTTTTAATGTTCTATATAATCCGAAATACGTATTTGATCCAGACGATCACGCTGATGAATGATGCACCTATCGCACCGCTGGTGCTCTAACTTTCTTTTACATAGGAGTTCTATACATCTGTCGCACCGCTGGTGCTAAAGATGCGATCTGCCAAAGCCTCGGAGAGGCGACAGGTATATAGCGCATGACGATAGTTCAAACCAAGCTCCAGTGGGACAACAGGTGTATAGAACGTAACTTAATGGAGGTATTAGAATAGAATAGGAGGTATATAGTATAGAATGACACTTAAGGAACACATTGATGACATACGCAAACGTTTAGAAAAGAAGGAAATTGAAAGTGAAGCCGAGGTGCGCCAAGGTATTGTAGAGAGATTGCTCCGTGCTTTAGGTTGGCCGACACATGATACGAAAATTGTATTTCCAGAATATGGGGTTGAGGAAGGTGACGTAGACTACGCTTTGTGTGATCCAGCATCAACACCACGTGTCTTCGTTGAAGCGAAGCGAGTTGGAAATATTCATAAAGGGACCGAACAACTCTTTGATTACGCTTATAGTATAGGGGTGACTATTCTTATTCTCACTGATGGTCAGCAATGGCGGTTTTACTACCCTGCGGGGGAAGGTTCTTATGAAAACCGTAAGGTTGCAGAGCTGGATTTCGTTGTAGGAAGTAATGAAGAATCCGCTAAGTATCTTAACAGATATGTGAAGTACGAATCGGTCAAGTCAGGTGCTGCTGCTAAAATTATTGTGGAGGATTATCAAAGTATTGTCAATCAAAGAAAGATTGAGGAAAGGTTACCTGAAGCATGGAGCAAATTGTTGCAGGACGAGGATGAGTTTTCTGAGTTCTTAATAGAAGCCATGGCCGGTAAAACCGAAAGTTTGTGTGGGACTAGACCTACACACGATCAGATAATAAACTTTCTGAAAAATTTACCTGTTCCGTCAGTGAAGCCAAAATCTGTTCCCAAAGTCGTTCTCAATAAACAATCTCAAGGCAAAAAGGAAAAATCACCACCTCAACGTATACGCGTTACTATGTCCAATGGAGAAATTATTGAGCGTGAGGACGGGAATGTTACTTTCTGTGATGTTATTGAAAAGTTAGGAATAGAGCAAGTAAGAGATCTTGAGATAATCCGCAATTCTATTCCTCTTATATCAACTTCTAAAGACCCCGAACGGGCACAACATCAACGCGGCAAGTATTATATAGTATCTGGACTATCTGCGAAGAACATGAAAAGAACTCTTGATCAAATTGCTGGAAGATTAGAGATTGACTTGAAAGTAGAACTCGTTGATAAAGTGTGAGAGTATATTGATACCATGAATACGGAGAAAACCATGGATACCATAAAAGACTTTGAAATCAAACAACGAAAATATATGCCCGTTTTTCCAAAAGCAACTGGCAAAACAACTGTCTATATTGAAGGCTATCCGTGTGAGGACGACGAACCTATGGCAGCAACTGGATTTCACGGCGTGCAAATTAATACCTTATATGACCAATTCTCAAGATATTTCGCTATCAACAAACACATATACACCGGCATTGACAGTTTTATTTACTATTCTGAAGGGGACATGACAAAGTTCGTTGCTCCTGATATTTACATTGTCCTTGGTGTTAGTAGAGACACCGAGAGACGCAGTTTTTATACTTGGTCAGAAGGCGCGGTTCCTGTAGCAATCTTTGAGTTTCTTTCAGATTCAACTGCGAATCAAGATCGGAATGAAAAAGTTGAACTATATCTAAAGGATATAGGCGTTCAAGAATACTTTATTCATCAACCTGAGATGGAAAAGCCACCGGAGTTTCGGGGATGGAAACGGACTCCATCAGGTGAGATTGTTGAAATGGTGCCAGATGCGGAAGGTGGTTTGTTCAGCGAAGCGTTAAATCTCTGGTTTCGGTGGGAAGAACTGCCCAACCACGTTAGACTCTTCCGCCCGTTCCTACCTGATGGCACTCCGATTACAACTTCTATGGAAGAAGAACAAATCCGAATAGAAGAACAGCAACTTCGCAAGGCAGCAGAGGAACGTGTAGAAGAAGAATCACTTCTGAGAGAAGTAGAAACACAACGAAGACAAGCAGCAGAAGCAATCGCAGCAGAAGAGATACAGCGTCGACAGGAATTAAAAGCGGAGTTAGAACAACTCCGTGCACAACTCGCAAACCGTCAAAACGATAATTGAATCTGTTTGGATATAATATGACACAAAAAACAATGTACACATCAGCCTTTCGTCCACTTGATGTCCAAGCCATTCGCGAAGATTTTCCAATCTTCACGGAAACACCACCGTTAGCATTCCTTGACAGTGCTGCGTCAACACAAACACCGCGTCCTGTCGTTGAGGCGATGGACGCGTATTATGATACCTACCGCTCCAATATCCACCGCGGCATCTATCGGATTTCGGAGGAGGCGACAGACCAATACGAAAAAGCACGGCAGAAAGTCGCACGGTTAATCAACGCACCACGTACAAGCGAGGTTATCTTCACACGGAATACAACAGAATCCATCAACCTTGTCGCATACAGTTGGGGAAGTGCCAATATCCAACAAGGTGATGAAATCGTTCTCACCGATCTTGAACATCATAGCAACCTTGTACCATGGCAGATGCTTGCACAACGCACAGGCGCATCCCTACGATATTTAGAAATCACAGATCAAGGGTTGCTGGATTTCACACAACTCCAAGATGTGCTCACAGAAAAAACGAAACTGGTTGCAATAACGCACGTCTCTAACGTTCTCGGCACAATTAACCCGATGCAGTCTATTATAAACGCTGCACACGCTGCTGGTGCAAAAGTCATCGTAGATGCAGCGCAATCAGTGCCACATTTTCATGTTGACGTGCAGCAATTGGATTGCGATTTTCTTGCATTTTCTGGGCATAAAATGTGCGGTCCAACAGGTGTCGGTGTGTTATACGGTAAATTGGAACTGCTTGACGAGATGCCACCCTTTCTCGGCGGTGGGTCAATGATTCGCTCTGTCGAACGCGACATATCAACCTACGCAGACGTACCCGCAAAGTTTGAGGCAGGTACCCCAAGCATCGCTGAAGCAATCGGTCTCGGTACTGCCGTAGATTACATCACGCAAGCAGGTTTAGCCTCAATTCATGTCCACGAACAGGAACTTACAAAATACGCGCATGATCGTTTACAAAAGATTGAAGGTGTCACAATATATGGACCAGCACCACATCAAAAAGCAGGAGTTATCTCCTTTAATATAGAAGGTATCCATCCGCATGACGTTGCTGGCATTTTAGATACGCATAACGTTGCTATCCGTGCAGGACATCATTGCGCGCAACCGCTCATGAAAAAGTTAGATGTTATCGCAACTGCCCGCGCCAGTTTTTACCTATACAACACGTATGAAGACGTAGATCGTTTGTCCGAAGGACTCCAAAATGCACAAAAACTTATGACCAGGAGAAATATATGAATATATATCAAGAAGAACTTCTTGACCACTACGAAAACCCCAGCAACTACGGGACACTTCCGAACCCCGACATTTCACACGAAGAGGATAATCCGTTATGCGGTGACAAAATTCGGATGGACCTAATTGTTGATGATGATTTTATCAAAGAGGTACGGTTTAGTGGATATGGATGCACCATCAGTCAAGCCGCAGCCTCAATGCTGACCGAAAAGATTGAAGGCAAAACCCTCACAGAAGTCAAAAATCTCTCCAGAGATGACATTATGGATATGATCGGAATCCCCTTGGGACCTGTCCGTGTAAAATGTGCTTTATTAGCACTCAAAGTCCTCAAAGCGGGTGCTTACGGCATCAAAGGCTGGCCCGGCGAAGAAGAAGAATAAGAAAGGAACATAATGGTAGAATACTATAAAGCAGCGAAAATTAGTGAAGTACCACCCGGTACAAAAAAATTAGTTGAAGTAGATTTCGTCCCTGTGCTAATCTTTAACGTGGAAGGCGAGTTTTACGCGATGGAAGATGTTTGCACACATGATGGAGGCCCTCTCGGCGAAGGTTTTTTAGATGGGGATGAGATAGAATGTCCCCGCCACGGCGCACGATTTTGTGTCAAAACCGGAAAAGCACTCTGCATGCCCGCCGTTGAAGACATTGAATGTTTTCCTGTCAAAATTGAGGACGACGAAATATTGGTTAGTATTGACTAACATACACATATACATCAAAGGCTACTATATCCGTTATAGGAGGAAATACAAATGGTAACAGAAGAATCTGTTTTGGAATCTATCAGACAAATTATTGACCCAGAGATTGGCATTAATATCGTTGACATGGGACTTATCTACGAAGTTGACATCAACGACACAACCGTTGACATTAAGATGACCTTAACCAGCCCCGGATGCCCCGCTGGTGGGCAGATTATTAACGGGACGCAGCTCGTCACACAAAAAATGGACGGCGTTGAAGAGGTAAACGTTAGTGTTGTCTGGACACCGCGTTGGACACCCGAAATGATGAGCGAAGAAGCAAAGGACGAACTCGGCATCTTCTAACAAGTTTATGAGGTTCTGATGGAATACAAAATACTTCTTGTTCTGACACCACAACCTGAGGGCGGTTATACAGTAACTTCTCCACTATTACCAGAGTTGGTTACCGAGGGAGATTCGTTAGACGAGTCGTTGGAAAACGTCAAAGACGCTTTTAAAGCAGTCCTGGAGCTCTATCAAGAATTAGGACGTTCGTTGCCAGAAAATATCCAGATTTCTGATAAGAAGAGCCTCGTGTGGTTGGAAGCTGTGGTATCTGCCTCGTGAAATATAGAGAAGTGTCTCGAAAATTAACAGCCCTCGGTTGCCAAGAACGCAAGAGAAGAGGTGGCGGATCACATCGGAAATGGTTTAATCCCAATACCCAACAAGGTACTGTTGTACCAGATTGGGGTAGTCGCGATCTCAAATTAGGAACGATTCGTGCTGCTGTTCGACAATTGGGAATTGATTGGCAAGATTTTAAAGACACTTAGAATCGTTGAATCAGTTGTTAGACAATGAAATAATGACTACAAATAGCAAAAGTCCGAAAACTCTCAAGCAACATGACAACGTCTTCCAAATTGAGTGGAAGGATGGGCATGCCAGTTGGTATCCGTATCGCTACCTCAGGCAGATGTGTCCGTGTGCAGAATGTGCTATCATAAGACATGAAGGCAAAGACATCCATTCCCTCTTTTCACCACAAGGTGATGGAGACATTGAACTGATAGAAGTGTCAGATGACATTCAACCTCTTGACATTCAGTTAGTGGGTAGGTATGCACTCCAATTCAGTTGGGATGATGGGCATAATACTGGTATTTATCCGTTTGAAGTTTTGCGCGAGACATGTCCATGTACGGAATGTGCACCGCTGCCACCTATTCAAAACGAGGAAGAAACTGAATAATGCAGATAAAACCTTCACTTCCTGAAATTTCACCACAAGAACTGAAACAGAAATTGGACAAAAACGAGTCTGTGTTGTTGCTGGATGTCCGTGAACAAAACGAATACGACATCGTCCATCTTGAAGGTGCACAATTAATACCGCTAAACACATTACCATACAACATAGAAAAAATTTCCACAAATCAAGAAATTGTTGTCTACTGCCATCACGGACAGCGAAGTCTATATGCCACTGCTTATTTGCACCAAAATGGATTTACAGACACGAAAAACCTTATTGGTGGTATAGATCAGTGGGCAGTAGAAATTGACCAAACACTAAGGAGATATTAACACATGCTTGTAGAATTTGAAAACCGATCCGGTGAAATGGAGCAGGCAGAAATGGAAATTAACGAACCTTGTCCAACTTGTTGCGGTATGCTCTTCCCACTTGTCACATCAAAACCGGAAAGCGGATACAGATGTAGTAGTTGCGGACTCGTCTTCAAACCTGTAGAAAAAGATAAGATATCACAACTTGTTCATTAGAGTCCTAAAGAAATGTTTCTGTATCATGCAAATATATCTCCCCATTTACTATTGGGTAGAAAAAAGCGTTGAATGTTCCAAAACATGCAAACAAACATATTCGAAACGCAATTCGTTACGCAGAAAGTGAAGGTTGGAGAGTAATGAAAGCAGGACCGCGGGCGCACATTTGGGGTACACTATGGTGTCCACTACGCTCGCGTGAAGGCTGCCGAATTCGAATTATGTCAACTCCGCGAAATCCTGAACGACATGCCCATGATATCCGCCGTTACGTTGATCGTTGCTGTCATTTGTAATGGAACGAAAAAGGCGGACAATTACAAATAGAGGGAAATTGCTAATGAAAGTCCTTGAATTCACACTCATTTTAACATCCGAACCCAATGAAGATGAAGTTGATCAACTCTATAGGACTGTTGATGATGGCACACTCGCGACTATTGAAGGTATGCCGCAGATACATTTTCACCGTGAAGCACTGTCATTAGAGGAAGCTATCAGATCAGCACTTGTGGATGTTAGAAAAGCAGGCTTTGATGTCCTTCGTGTAGAAATAGAACCAGAAGTGGTCGGACAAAGAAAACAGATATTTCAGACGGAACAACTGCCGCAAAGTGTTGTTTAAATTTATTCAATCTCACGAAAATCTGGAATTTCAACAGATGTACCTCCGTTTATAGATTGCTCCAAACTAATCCCAGCACCGTGAAATCCATAGCCGCATAGACATCATCCTGAATAATCGCATGAATTGATCTGTTCCATGAGTCGTTCCAATTTGCTCTTATCTTTAATACCCTTTGACGCTTCTACTCCTGAACAAAGGTCAATGCCATAAGGTTTAATCGTCTCTATCGCGGCTCTAACGTTATCCGGACGAATGCCACCTGCAAAGAATACTGGCAAGGGACTGCCTGATATGAGTTCTGCTGCAACATTCCAATCACAAGTTTTTCCTGTGCCACCGTAACGTGGTGGATCAACACTAATATCTACAGAGTCAAATAGGAGAAAATCTGCCCCCGCATCTTGATATTCACTCATCTGTTTCCTTACTGAAGTCATATCCACATTTTCGGGACTTCCTGCAGGTAGATAAATTGATTTCCAAAGTTGGCATTCGCAAGTATCTCTAAGTTCTTCAACCTGTTGCGGTGTCTCTTGACCAAGAAGTTGCAAGGCAAACGGTTGAATTATTGAGATGATTGTTTGCATATCAGATGTTGTGCGATTATACAATAACAATACAGTCGGAATAGGACTGGTGCTGGCAATTTTTGCCGCTTTTTTAGTCGTGAGCGACCTTTCTGATGAAGCAACATCAACTAATACACCAGAGTAATCTGCACCTGCATCAGCAGCAAGGCAGGCATCCTGTATTGAAGTTGTTCCACAAATCTTTACTTTGCACCTTGATTCTTTTGACATAGTCCATTATCCTAATAATTCAATTATCTTACCAAACTATCATTTTATTCACAAAAGACCGTTTGCCTGTCAGCATTAGAATAGCAGATGATCATCGTTACTGGTTGCCAACCGGTGTTAACAGCATTGTGTTCGACATTGCGGGGAATTCGCAACATCATCCCCTGTTTGAGAGGAATTACTTCATCACCTAACTTGTGATCGCATTCACCAGATAACACATAGATGAGCTCCTCACAGTTTGGGTGATAGTGTGTCGGGTTCCCTTCACCCGCATTTATATAAACCACACCGAATGTCATCTCAGCATTCGGATCAATCTGATCATTACATAACCACTTTATTGCACCCCAGGGAAATTCAAGTGCGCCAGCTTCGTTGCTATCTGTTACAGTTATATCCAACGTGTGCTCCTTTACTACGATTAGATTTAATTGTATGCCTTGTAACACTATGATATATTTTTATATATTGAAACAGGTCAAGCTTTTTTCGGCATAGGTCTGCAGACTTTCGGTTGGATGGGTATATAGATAACCAATTGGTGCACAGATTGCCTTGACGTTCCTGACCTGTTGATTCACCGCCTGATGTGTATGTCCAAAGAGAACGTGTGTAACAAGCGGTTCTCTTTGACATATTGTGCCAAGTCCTTCACTCCCCATAAACGCACTAAAATAGTCCCAAGGTAATTCACCGCGATATTGGATACACTCACGATACGGGACATGATGCGTAATCGCAATAATACGTTTCACCTTGTTTTTGAGAGATGTTATCTGTTTTTCAAGGTTTGCCTCAAAGCGATGTGCTATGTTCTCATCTGTATCTTCCCATTTGGCATAAAACTTATCACTCCATACGCTACCCATCAACTGCTTATCAGCATATTGTTCTGCTGAAAAATCGTATCTATCCGAGGCAAACGAATAATCATACCAACCAATAGTTCCGCAGAAACCTATATCCTCAACAATATAGGGGGCATCATTGAGTGAATAAAACCCATGGTCTTGACAGATTTCTGAAATCACGCCACATTTCTGCTCACTTGTCATGTTGGCATCCTTGGTAACCCAGATATCATGATTACCTGGTACAAACAACTTATGACAAGCCAATTCTGCTTTGCTAAATTCACTCAGTATTTCATAAAATTCAGACAACTTTGGGGTAATGTCGCCAGCGAGAACAAAAACATCAAGGTCTGCTGCTTTGATTGCGTTGATAAGGAAGGGAACAATAGCCTTATTTGCTTCAGTGGCATCAGTATGCAAGTCGGAAATTAGTCCAATTTTCATCAATACTGCATGGTCAGACGTTATAGAATCATATTTTGTGTTAAAATTGGAGATGACAATTACTCTTCTGATGTTGTCAAACTTCCAAATACTTCATCAAGAAAGATTCGGATAGCGGTTTCATCACCTTGGAAACGTTCTCTCTGTCGTTGGAGCGCACTTAACGAGGGTTCATCACCAATCTTTGCGATAGCGTCCACGAGTGTTAATTGTATTGCTGGATCATTAGTTGTATCCAATGCACTTATCAGAAAATCGCGCGTTTCTGCACCTCCGATATTCCCGAGTGCGGAAGCAGCAATATCTTGCGCAGCAGGATCTGCTTCGTTAAAAATAGTCATCAATGCGTCAATAGCTGGTGGACCAATACGACTTAGTCCTAAACCAGCTTGGAAGCGTAAACCCGGAATTTCGCTCTGATCCGTAAGTACCTTAGCAAGCGGTTCAATTGCTGTCGTAGGTTTAAGGATGCCAAGCATGGAGAGACATGCGCGGCGAATTTCTTGATCCGGTTCAATATTCTTCTGTATATACTCTTCAACCAACTTCACAAGCTGCCCTTCATTAACCTTCTGATGTAATGCTTCAGATCGGTGGCGGAATTGGATACCAAACGGAGCTTCAAGCGTTGCTGTATTTGCTGTAGGATTTACAAGGAGCAAACCTAATATTTCAGCAGATTGGAGTTGCGAACTATCAAGGATATCTGCTGGTAACTGATTCACATCTTCCTGTTGATACTGTTGAAAGAGTGGGTTGAGTTCGCTCAATGCAACAAGCCGTTCTAAACTGCGTGCAGCAGCTTTACGGAGGGCAAGTTCACGGTTGTTTTTCAAAATGTCTATCAAAGAATCAACTGCACGCGCATCACCTAAATTACCAAGGGCAGTAACAGCAGCAATTTTTACTCCAATTAGCTCAGTTGTTCTGAAAGTAAGCGTTGAACCTAATTCCGCAAATTCATTTATAGATTTTTTGTAATCGTCTAATCCTTGAATTTTTCTCTCATCAACGATCTTGTCAACTATATCGCCAACTTGGATGTTTCCGATGTTTGCTACAGGGGTTCCAGGTATAATTTTCTTTATACGGACAGGATTATTCCCTTCAACTTCTAATCCGATTTTATCAGCAGTTTTTCGAACTGCAATGCGGATCGGTTGCTTATCTTTGAGATAAAGCAGCATATTATTGTCATCAGCCATTGCTTTTTTTGCTGCTCTTTTAAAGTCAGCTACGGTACCAATCGGGTATTCCCCGATAATGTAAGAAATCAGTTCTCCTGGTGAGAGTTCAGCTTTATCCGCAGGACCTCCAGTTGTGATTGAGTTTACCACAACTCCACTTGTAGACCAACGATTTTCGAGGTCACTATCAAGTTGTAGTACTTCCATCTGCATGTGCTCATCGTAATAGTAATTGTCCCCACAACCACTTACAACAATGACGCACATAAAAAACAAGATTTGTAATATTTTCCTTAGCATCCTTTTTCCTTTAGAGCTCCACCTGTTCTTCCAGGTGTGCTATGATCGCTCCGTTTTCAGAATTCTCATTTCCTCCCACATCGTGTGGTGGAGCGTTCCCATTTGTTTCCACTTCGTGGTTGGGAGTATTCCCGTTTTCTCTCAACTTATAGACGCGCTGCAATTCTGCTATGTCTATGACTTTTTTCCGCGTTCGTCTTTTTCAAAAGAGATTGTGCCGTTGTCCATATCTCTGTAGATGCCAGACTGCAATACTTCAAACATTTCTATGGCTTTGGATACTCGTAATTTTGACATTGCCACTTTCTCCCAAAATTTCCAATTGGTAATTGTCATGGGTAACGATGGGAATTGCGGAGTGGTGACAAAAAAGATGTTTGGAAAGAATTGCGGAAAGTTAAAGGTTATAGGGAAAGTTGTTCTTCAAAGATATTTAAGATTTTCGATGTGTGAGCAATTATTTATCCTGGTCGTCGTACTACTTCAATCTCAACCCATGCATCCCATTCATAAATTTCGACAAATTCTTTAGTCTGATCTATCATTGTTTTTATCACATCTTCTATTTGATCTAATTCAATGCCTTTAGGATAAGTAACGAATAAAGCAACTGTCTTTCCATCACTCTTTGGCATATAAAGCCTATATATACCCATTTTATTTATAGTGGGAAGATCTAAATATTGCAAGTGTGAATTTAATAAAAGTGCTAACCATTCTAAACGGGATGGGATGTAATCTTCAAAACCAGGTGCTCTTTCTGACATTTTTAATCTCCTATATCTGTTATTTAGATATCATACTCACAATTAAAGTAACAATTGCACCAAGAACACCAATACCACAAGCTATAATGAGATTCATCATCGTCCGCAAAGTGTTTTTTATTTCTTTGATGTCATCTTTCAGATCTGTTTTAGATTCTCTGATGTCCTTTTCAAGGTCTGTTTTGAGTTGTGTAATGTCACTCTTAAGATCCGTTTTTACTTCTATAATTCGTCTCTCAAGGCGTGACTCAACCGTGGTTATTCTTGTTTCAGTTCCTTCTCTAGTATCCTTATATCCTTTTAAAAATTCAAGTATCTCGTCTTTGGATTCTGTCATTATTTTCTCCTCATTTGGAGATTGAAACTTATATTATACTTAGTTTACTATAACATGCCAAAATATGCAAGAAAATATAAAACGGATGTGTAAAGTTTTTGTCAATAGATGTTTCTGAATAAAATTCTATTTCGTTTTTTTTCCGTAGTGTAAATATCATTTTACATGCAATTTTCGTTAGCTCAGATTCTCCAAAACATACCACGTGGTATGAAATAACATACCGTGGTATGTTTTGAAAATTGGCTTTTAATCCAGTCGTAGTAATGGCTGAAAGGGATTTTTTTCAAAAACATTAATTTTTTCTGAGTATTTTAGTATGTCTGTTTTTATTTAGGTTTCGTTGCTTTATGTTTACTCCTTTTTGTGTGAGGAATAACTGCAAATTCTTTGTGTATTTTTTTAGATTTCATAAGAATTTTCTACTTTTAAAACCGTCCCGTACGGTACGGTTTTTTCGGTTTACG
>JAAXHO010000040.1 GCA_012270795.1 Candidatus Poribacteria bacterium | reverse complement strand
GTACCGTAAACCGAAAAAACCGTACCGTACAGTACGGTTTTAAAAGTAGAAAATTCTTATGAAATCTAAAAAAATACACAAAATATTTGCGGCTATTCCTCACACAAAAAGAAGTAAAACATAAAGCAACGAAACCAAATAATTGAATGCCTCTGCCCATTGAACAGAAAACTCTTGCGATATATCTTCAATTTTAGTAAAATGTTTTTATGCAAAAAGAAAATTAAAACTTCTAAATTAAATACGCTTAATCACACTTTGACATCTGATATTCAACATAGGAGATGCTTATGGAATTAAATGAAGAATTCAATAAACTTTCCAACCGTATTGACAATTTCAAAGAAAAGGTAAAAGGTGAACGTGCTACGATAAATACATTTATCCTCCCTTTTATACGTCTTTTGGGATATGACGATGCGAATCCAACAGAAGTTAAGTATGAATTTACTGCTGATTTTGGTATAAAACAAGGGGAAAAGGTAGACCTTGCTATTCTCAAAGATGATAAAGTCATCATGCTTATTGAGTGCAAAGATTGGCGTGTGGATATTTCCAAAAAGGACGTTTCACAACTTTACCGTGCATGTAGAACAAGTTGTGAAAAAGTCAAAGTCCGGCTGAATTTCGTAAAATAATTTATGTACTGCACTGTTTTCAAAAGAAATCAA
Source organism: Candidatus Poribacteria bacterium (assembly GCA_012270795.1). GTDB lineage: Bacteria > Poribacteria > WGA-4E > WGA-4E > WGA-3G > MSPOR6. Next base: position 12,434 of record JAAXHO010000040.1, on the reverse strand, counting down.
AAAGAGGAATCAAAACTCCAAAGAAAGAAATTGATTTAATTCGCGATCGTTTGAATTGGGCAAAAGAACTTGATCAGAAGGAAAACGAAAATGAGTAAAGAAAAAATTGAATATGAAGTAGGCAGCGGTAATGTGTACAAGGATTTGGGATTTCCTAATCCTGAGGAGATGCAAGCGAAAGCACATCTTGTTTTCAAGATTCAGGACGCTATAACCGAACGCAAGCTTAGTTTAGACGAAGCAGCCAAAATTCTACGCATTAGTCCATCTGAACTCTCGAATCTTTTGCATGGTCAGTTTGAAGGTTGTACAATTGACCATATACTTTCACTACTTAGAAAGTTGGACCACGACATTGAGATAGTGCTCCACAAAAGACCTGCTAACACACCTCCTGCAGCCCTCCGCATCTCAACATCCGCAAGTTAATTCAAATCCACGCACAGTTATGGAAAGCACAGGGCAAATCTATCATATTCAGACAGAACACAAAGGAAAACGGTTGGACCGGTTTCTAATCAGTGCAACCGAAGGTGTGTCGCGCACCTACTTGCAGAAATTGATTCGCGATGGGATGGTTACCGTCAACGATAAAGTCTCTAAACAACCGAGTCGGACACTCCGAGTTGGTGACCAAGTTTGTATTTCATTTCCCGATTCTCGCCCTCTGGAAACTTTAAAACCTGAGAATATATCACTTGATATTCTTTACGAAGATAACCACTTGATAGTACTGAATAAACCTGCGGGCATGCTTGTGCATCCAGCAAGCGGAGTGAATTCAGGGACACTTGTTAACGCACTCTTGGCACACTGCAACGACCTGTCAGGCATCGGTGGGGTAGAGAGACCCGGTATTGTTCACCGGTTAGACAAGGATACTTCGGGGGTGCTTGTTGTTGCGAAAACTGATGTTGTGCATCGCGATCTGTCCATGCAGTTTGAAAAGCATACTATAACACGCCAGTACGTTGCGGTTGTGTGTGGCGTGCCTGTTGAAGTCGTGGGAATGATTGACGCGCAAATCGCACGGAGTCGTAGAGACCGAAGGCGAATGACCACAGTCAATAACAACGGCAGACGTGCTGTTACACACTATCAGGTTTTAGAGAGTTATAACAGATTTTCGCTCGTTCAACTCACATTAGAGACCGGAAGACTTCATCAAATTCGTGTGCATCTGCAGCACATCGGACATCCAGTTGCAGGCGACCCGATTTATGGTGGTCAACAACGTGCTTTAAATGATGCCGATGTGCTTCCCGTGAAACATGCGCTCATACACCTAAAACGGCAGGCATTGCATGCACGCACACTTCAATTTGAACACCCTGTCACACAGGAACGTTTGAACTTTTCAGTGCCGAAGCCAGCGGATATGGAAAGACTTATTGATGCATTGCGGATGTCAGTACGTAAACACTTTTAACAACAGGGAATTTTATAATCCGTATTGTTAAAAGTGTGTAGCACTGCCTCGGTATTTTCCTGTCCAATAATGTATTATAAATATAGTCTAAACAAGGGTTTAAAGCGATTTTTTTAAGATCATTTGATGGGAATAACTTGCGATCTGACAGGATTTATGCTAAAATAATAGAACCGTTGAACATCTATAAATGGGGGTGTAGCATAAAGGTAATGCAACGTTCTTGACAGACAGAAGATTCGGGTTCGATTCCCGACACCTCCATAAGATGTTCAACGGTTCTTAATTCTAAACATAATAATTGTATCATATAACGAAAATAGAGTCAAATCTTTTTTCAAATTTATTTATGTCCAAAAACTACTTATTGCAAATAGTTTTATAGGAGATAGATTGTGGAATATGTCAATTTTGGTAAAGCAGGTGTTAAGGTAAGTCCACTTGCATTAGGATTAGGATTGAGAGGGCAATCTGATGAAAACGCTGCCCAACGGTTGATTGAACACGCCATTGATAGCGGCATCAACCTGATTGATTGTGCTAATATATACGGTCCGATGGATGACCGCGCCAATATTGGTCGTTCAGAGATTATCCTCGGAAAAGCGATCAAAAGGAAGCGGGAGGATGTGGTGATTACCTCCAAGGTCTGCAGCCACGTAGGACAGGGACCAAACGACTACGGATTATCACGATACCATTATCATGCGGGAGATTGACCGTTCACTGACACGACTCGGCACTGACCATATTGATGTCTACCTGATTCACGTGACAGATGACACTACACCGCAAGAAGAGACAAGCCGTGCGTTAGACGATCTGGTGCGTTCAGGTAAGGTGCGTTACCTTGGCTGTTGCAACCATCAGGCATGGCAGGTTTGCAAGGCATTATGGATTGCGGATAGCATCAACGCAACACCGTATATGTGCGTTCAAAATATGTATAACTTGCTAAATCGGGATTTGGAAACCGAGATGTTCGGGTTGGTGCGTGAAGAAGGTCTTGGCGTGATGTGTTATAGTCCGTTATCAGTCGGTTTGTTGAGCGGTGTCTATTCACCTGATGAACCGCCACCTGCTGGAACGTTGTGGGCAAGACGATACCGAGATGAATATGATCGTCGAATGCGCGGTGCAACCGGAAAAGTAATTGCAACACTTAAAAGATTGGCAGACGAGTTAGGAAAAACACCTGCACAACTTGCTGTTGCATGGGTGGTATCACACCCCGAAGTCACCGTTGCTATCAGTGGAAGCGATACGATTGAACAATTGGATGACACGCTCGGCGGTGTCGGGTGGGAATTGGATGCGGTTGTACGTGAGGAATTGGATGAGGTATCGCGTTCGTTTGTGCGTTTGACCGCACCACCTTTTTAAATTTCATGTAAAGTCAATCTTCATCTTTATGTCTAATTCTGATTCGAGTTTCTTCAACGACTACTAACGCACCCCGAAAGAGCTCTATGTCGTGATCAAGAAGTTGGTTACAGATGACACCGCGCAGCATATCTCAGACACGCGTGAATATCTGATTTGGTTATATGTTGGTAATCTTCAAGGATCTCTTCTTCACTCACGTTGGATGCAAGTAAATTCAGGATAAACTCAACCGATAAGCGAGTTCCCTTGATAATCGGTTTTCCTCCCAGAATTCTTGGATCTACGGTGATTCGTTCCATTTTAGTTTCCTCCAATGCATTATTATAGCACATTGAGCAATATAATTACTAATATTTTTAACGAAGTGTAAGTTCCCATAGCAGCACTGTGCCATCCGAACTCCCGCTTGCAAGGGTTTTCCCATCCGGACTGAATACAACTGTATAAATCATCCTTGTATGACCTTGCAATGTCATAAGGTGTTTGCCTGTTTGCACATCCCATAAACGCACATCAGTGTCTCTACTTGCACTGGCGAGTGTTTTGCCATTCGGACTGAATGCAACCCCCCGTACACCGTCTGTATGTCCTGTTATTGTCCGAATGTGTTCTCCAGTCTGTGTATTCCAAAAACGGACAGTCCTGTCATCACTTGCACTCACAAGTGTCTTGCCATCTGAACTGAAAACGATGCCAATAACCGACTTTGTATACTCATTCAGTGTCCGTATAAGTGCTCCAGTCTGCACATTCCAAAAACGAACCGTTTTGTCATCACTTGAACTCACAAGGGTCTCACCATCCGGACTGAAAACGACGTTATTGATACTTTCCCTGTGATCTGTCAATGTCAATAGAAGTTTTCCCGTTGCTACATCCCACAAACGCACATCAGTGTCATTACTTCCGGTTACGAGTGTCTTACCATCGGGACTGAACATAACACAATTGGCAAAGTCACGATGCTCCGTTAGTATCTTCAGACATTTACCTGTCTTCACATCCCATATACGTACTGTCCTATCCCAACTGGCACTTGCGAGTGTCTTACCATCGGGACTGAACGTAACATCTACGACATCAGCCTTATGCCCTTTAAGCCGCAGGAGTTCTTCATCGGTTTGCGTATCAAACAAAGGAACAGTCTCATCCCAACCAGAACACGCTAACATTGATCCATCAGGACTGAACGCAATGCTCCTGACACAGAAGGCATGATCTGTGATTGTCTGACGAGATGTTCCAGTTTTCACATCCCACAGACGGACAGTACTGTCGCCACTCCCAGTTACCAATGTAGACCCATCCGGACTAAACGCAAGACTGGTAACTTTCCTCGTATGTCCTTTTAGTATCTGAAGTGGTGTCCCAGTCTTTGCGTCCCACAAACGCAGGTCTGTGTCAAAGTCCATTGCAGTACTCACAAGGATTTCACCATTTGGACTAAATAGGACGTTAGTAATTCTTCCCGTATGCCCTGTGATTGTACGAAGAGATGCGCCTGTTTGCACATCCCACAGACGAATGGTTTTGTCCATACTCGAACTTGCAAGTGCCTTACCGTCTGGACTAAACGATACCCTACTAACAGCAGCTGTATGTTCTGTGAGCGTATAAAGAGATGCACCGGTTTGCACATCCCACAGACACACAGTAGTGTCCCAACTCGAACTTGCCAATGTAGACTCATCTGGACTGAAAGCAACAAAGGTAACCCTGTCCGTATGTCCTGTAAGTGTGCGAATGATTTTACCTGTTGGCACATTCCACAGACAAATGGTATTGTCATCTCCTGAACTTGCCAATATAGTCCCATTCGGACTGAATGCAACGTTATTGATACGACAGTTATGCTCGCTCAACGTCCGGACATGTGTTTGGGTTTGCACATCCCATAGACAGATGGTTCTGTCACCTCCTGCACTTGCCAATATAGTCCCATCTGGACTGAAAGATACGGTAGTGACATCAAGTGTATGTCCTATGAGTAGGTTAAGTTCTTTCGCTGTCTGTGCATCGTATATCCAAATACCAATGGCACTTGCTACTGCTATAAACTTCCCATCAGGGGAGTAGGCTATCTCAGGCGGATTTAGGACATCACTTATTCTGCCTTTTCCGAGACGAGCTTTCGTGCCTGTGGGTAGATTCCATTGTGTGTAATCTTGGAAAATGGTGTTTGAACCTAAAGTATGAAGCGTTCTTTTCATTATGCATTTTGTCCAGTTATTATATCTGTATTCCGAAATTAGTTTTTAATGCATGTCTACTGAAAATATATAGCGAGAATTGTTACCAAAATATAAGTTGCAACCAAGACAACTCCAAATGGACGTTTCAATTGGCTTCCCGACACAAAAACCCCAATTCGGAATACAATTAGAATAAATACCATTGCAGGAAATAGGAACTGGAAGAATTTACCTGATGCTTGTAAACCAGATGGTGTGGCTGCAGCTGAAACGCCAGCAACAAAAAGCACATTCAAGATATCTGCACCGATGATGTTTCCGACCGCCAATTCACCATGCCCGCGTCTGACGGCTGTGATTGCTGTTACAAGTTCTGGTAACGAGGTGCCAAACGCCACAAGTGTTGCAGCAATGATTTCTTCTGGCACATTAAATCTAATTGCAAGCGTCTTCACAGTTGGGATAAGGATTTGTGCAGAAACAACAACAATTGCTATTGATCCAATAAGTTTAAGTAGGGTGAGAAACGTGTTTGATCCTTTGTGTTCTGTTTCTTCATTGTGTTCGGAAGTAGGTGTGATTGCACCAGCCCATCGGATAGACTGCCACACATATAGCCCTAACAGAACAATAAAAACAATGCCTATGTATTGATGGAGCGTGCCGCCTTGACTAAAGACTTTTGCTGGAGATGACCAAGGAAAACAGGCTAATACCATGAGTATTCCAGCACCTACCTGAACATTAGACAGCCGCGATGCTAACTCTCTATTGAATGATAAGGGAGCAATCAGTGATGCCAACCCTAAAATCAGTCCTGTATCACATATAATTGAGCCAACTGCATTTCCGAGTGCAAGCCCCGGTTCGCCTTGTATCGCTGAGAGTACGGAAACCGCTGCTTCGGGTGTTGTTGTGCCGATACTCACGATCGTCGCACCGATAACTGCTTTTCCTAATCCCCATTGCGTGGAAAGTGATACTGCTTCATCTACCAGCCAATCTGCGCCTTTGCCGAGTGTATAAAGCATCACCGCTACGATAAGAAAGAGGACTACACTCGGTAATCCTACAATAAGTTGTTCTATCCAATGTTCCATTAACTATAAAAGTTCCTTCCAATCTGATTATTTTTATAAGCATAGATTATCATAACCACTTAGCAAAGTCAAATAAATTGGTGTTTGTTCAGAGTTATTCCTTGATATTGCGGATACGAGGATGGTATACTTGTGTTGTGCAAGGGGGTGAAAGGATTCGACGGAGGACGAAAGCGTGGTTGCTTTCAATTACTTCCGGAAGTGGGTTCAATTCCCACCACCTCCATTTGAGTTAGTTGTTTGACTTTCCCCAATTGCTTCTCGTGCTTCTAATACCTTTGCGACAACTGTTTTCACATCTTCTTCATCAATAAATGGCGATAGGATATATGATTTTAGGGCAACAATCGGCTCCCCATAAGTGGTTTTACGGTAGCAGTCAGTTGTTGAAATGAAAACACCTCTCCCCTCCATCGCTTCTGAATTGACGTATTGAAAGATTTCTCGGTTATAGGCGTTGTGCGCGATTAAGCTGTCCCGATATTTGACATCCTCAAATTCTTGGCTTTTGATTTCAAATGTGTCCACACCGACAGGATATACGCGAAATAGAGTGACCGTTCCGAAATTCCCTCGGTTGAGGACTGTTGTGCCTTCGTGTCCTTCCAAATGCTCGCGCAAAAGTTGTGTCATTTCAATGATATGTCCAAGAATGACCCGTAAACCCTCTATTCCGAACAATTTGAGATTTGCCAGCGCAGCAAGCGGTCCTGTACCTGCTCTTGATGTTTCAAGCGTGAACATACCAGGACGATACTGCCCAAAGTGATAGAGATAAGGCATTTGTTCAGGTGTCCGTTTCAATAAATCCAGATCTGTCTGATCTTTGACAAGGACGAGACTGGAAATATAAGGCGCGAAACCTGTTTTATGAAAGTCAATACCGACAGAATCTGCAAGATTTAAGTGCCGTATTCTACGACACGCCCCTGCTATTGCCCGTATCGTGCGCGGACGGAAGTCTAAAGAATTTTGCTCTATATCGTAATCGTTGAAAACAGCCCATGCCCACCCGATAACTGCGTCAGCGTGGATATGCGGCTGGTAATCAAGCTCAAATTCATCAACGAGAGTTTCCCGTAATGCAACAATACACATTAAATTGTCTAACCCAAACGCATCAGTCGTCCCCATTGTAGCAACGATACATGCGATTTTTTTTCCATTTGTCAGTGCTTTACGCATTTCTTCCTCAAGTTGTACAAGGTCAATTTCGTTTTCAGTTGTTGTTGGAATCGCAATAAGATTGTCCGTTCCAATTCCGAGCCAACCGGTAATGTTTGCAGCACAGTAGTGGCTGGTGTCTGACACGAAGACGACCGCTTCTTCGGGAGTACCTTTGTGCATTGTCCCTGGACAAGCCTTTTCCAAGCCAATCTTTACACCGTAGAGTGTTGTCCCTGTACCACCAAAGGTAAACACTCCACTTGATCGTTTTGGGTCGTATCCGATCAATTGTGATGTCATTGCTGTGACTTCAACTTCAGCTAACGCGACCAATCTACTGTTTTCATCCCAACAGATATTAGGGTTATGTAGCGCAGCAAGGAGAACGCCGATAAGACTCGGAATTGTTGTGGGACAAACAACGTTCTGTTGTGTACGAGGATGTCCGAAAATGGTCATGCCTTCAAGATAACTGACAAGTTCCTTTGTTACTTCTTCTACTGTGGCAATTGTACCTGGTAACACTGTTTGTTTTGCTTTGTCAAAATCACCATGAATGATAGAACCAAGGAACGGCAGGTGTGTTTTGAGTGCGTCTACTTGGTCTAAAGCACGCATCATGGAATGCACAAAGTATGAATCATGTATGCTATCAGATACTGGTTGGGGAAATGCGAGTCTTATTTTTTCTAAAATGTTTCGGTATGTCATTTTTTATCCTAAGTGATGTGTGTTTTTATAGAGGTTTGGTTCAGGAAGTCTGTGTTTTTTGGGTTAGAAAAGTTCTTCTAGTTTTTGAATATGGTCACTTTCATATTCTTTTATGAGTGTGCCAACAAAATGCATCAAGGGTGCCAAGGGATGATTTTCTTTTGCATCCACGATATCCAATAAAGTGTCTAACCGTTCAGCAAGTTGTTGATATTCAATTTCCTTCAAGGGAGCTGTCGTTTGATTTTCGTTTTGACTTAGAAAGTCAATTAAATCACATAACACTTTGACAAGCGGTTGTAATTCACTTTTCCCATGAGATAGATAAGTGATAGGTGTATCCATCGGAGACACATCTGGCGCGATTTGTGGTTTTGTAACCATCGTTTATTCCCTCCACTTTCCTTTATCGTATTCTGCATGTGTTAGCACATCCCGAATGTAGACTCTCTGCTCTGCATAGAAAATATAAGTGATAAGGCGAGCACTGTTACCCGCAATGTTGAAAACCGTCAAATTTCCAACCCGATCAGCATGGGGAAATACTGAACGTAACTCTTCCAATGACCTAAAATCTCCATCCTGCATGAGACGATGCCAACGATTGAGTGACGATCGCGTATTTGGATGTTTCTGTGCGAATTCAATAAGACGATCTTGCCTGATAATATCCATCAAAAATTGTCTGACTTGTTTGTTTACTCAAGATTGTCACTATTTTCTTCAAACTGTGCTGGTTGCCACCGCAATGTCCATTGTTAACAGGACTTACGTAAATTTGGGTGTTCCTGTTTAGAATTTTGTTTGTTCAAGGATTTTATCCCGGATTTTTTGTCATTTTCAGGGATTTATCCCCCTTTATCCCCCCGCAAGCGAGGGGGAATGCGTAAGTCCTGGTTAAGATGTATCATCTAAGACTTACCATCGGTTGATGACAACCCTTTCTTCCATTCCGATGGTGGCACATAATACGAAACAACTTTCATGCCTTGTTGTTGAGTTCTTCCTGAACCTTCCTCAATAGTATAACATGAAATGGTTGAATATTAGCAAATAAAACGAAGTATGGGCAAGAGTTATTCAATTGCTTATTTTAGGTGGGTTATTGCCCTTTGAATCCGCTTCAGAACTTCGTCTTTGCCGAGAAGCGCGACAATATCAAACAGACTCGGTCCGAACGACATCCCCGTTAGTGCAATACGTAACGTCTGCATGGCTGCAACGCGTTTGATGTCGTTTTCATCTGTATATTTCCAAATTGCTGACTCAATTGTTTCCACGTCAAACGTAGGGATTTTTTTTAAAATCTGCCCAAGATTTGTAAGTATCTCACGGGTTTTTTGCTTCTTTTCGTCTGAACCTCCCCACCATTTTTTTACTGCCTTTGAGTCATACTCATAAGCATCAGTAAAGAAATAACGAGTCTGTGGGATAATGTCTTGGAATGTTGTGAGTCGTTCTCCGACTGCATCTACAATACGCTCCAGCCAGTCACGTTCTTTCGTTGCATCCAATAAACCTTCTTGTTGCCAGAAAGGAATTACTGCATCTGTCCGTGCTGCCACATCAAGTTGATTTATGTAGTGTGAGTTGAGCCATTCCAACTTCTTAATATCAAACACACTACCACTTTTGCCGACCCGTGCAAGGTCAAATTTCTCAATGAGTTCATCAACAGAGAAAATCTCCTGTTTGTCGTCGTAGGACCAACCGAGTCGTGCAACGAAGTTCAACATTGCTTCGGGGAGATAGCCTTGTTCACGGTATCGGTTGACAGCGACAAGGTCACCGTGATGGCGTTTGCTGAGTTTTCTTCCAGTATCATCAAGCACGAGTGGTATGTGTGCGAATTGGGGAAGTTTTAGATCAAGTGCGTTGGCAATAGCAATCTGTTTTGGTGTGTTGTTGAGATGTTCTGTCCCCCGGATGACATGGGTTATCTGCATCTCTGCATCGTCAACAATAGAGGTAAGGTTGTAGTTCGGCATACCGTTTGAACGGACAATCACCTCATCCTCAAGGGTCGCGGGATCAATGTTCCGTGAACCGAGGATGAGATCGTCAACACGGATAGGTGTATCAGGCATCTTTATACGGACGTTGGGTTTTCTACCTTCTGCCTTATAACGTTCTATGGCTTCTGATGATAGGTATCTGCCTCTACGGTCATAGGATCGTGGGGATTTTGCTTTGCGAGATTCAATGCGTATCTCTTCTAATTCTTTTTGTGTGCAGTAACAGTGGTAAGCATTACCACTATCAAGTAATTGCAAGACGTACTTGTCATAGATATTTCTTCGTTCCGATTGGACATACTGTTTGTCCCAATTGATACCTAACCACTTCAGGGCATCAAAAATCTCTTGCATAGACTCATCAGTAGAACGTGCTGTGTCGGTATCATCAATTCGGAGGATGAATTCACCGTTGTGATGTTTGGCGAATAACCAATTGAAAAGTGCTGTCCTCGCCCCACCGATATGTAAGAAACCGGTTGGTGAGGGTGCCATACGTACCCTGACGTTGTCATCTTCTGTTTTTATTTCGGTCATTTCTGTCCTTTCTGTATTTTTGCCCAAGAATCTCGCAGTGGCACAGTGCGGTTAAAAACCAATTGTTCTGATGTTGTGTCAGGATCAATGCAAAAATATCCTATCCGTAGGAACTGATACCGGCTTTCAGGTGGTGCACCAACAAGACTCGGTTCTACTTTACAGTGATTTAACACTTCTAATGAGTCTGGATTGAGAAATTGAATCCAGTCTGTACCCTCCGCTGCGTTTTCCGGTTCACGTTCCGTAAAGAGTGAGTCGTATAAACGCACCTCGGCATCAACAGCATGTTCTGCAGAAACCCAGTGCAATGTGCCTTGTACGCGCCTTCCATCATCAGACCAACCGCCTCGTGTCTCTGGATCGTAGGTGCAGTGTATCTCTATGACTTCACCAGCGTCATCTTTCACAACGTTGTTGCAGGTGATATAATAAGCGTGCTTAAGTCTAACTTCCCGTCCGGGGGCAAGTCTATAAAACTTACGCGGTGGGTCTTCCATAAAATCATCGCGTTCAATGTATATTTCTCTTGAGAATGGAATTTCGCGTGTTCCTGCATTTTCATCTTCTGGGTTGTTGTCTGCATCCAGCATTTCGACTTGTCCTTCAGGGTAGTTATCAATAACAACTTTGACCGGATTGAGGACAGCCAGGACACGAGGTGCACGTTTATTCTGATCGTCACGGATAGAGTATTCAAGTTGTCCTATCTCAATAAGATTGTCGGCTTTTGAAACACCGATGCGATTGCAAAAATCTCGGATAGCTTCAGGAGTATAACCACGTCGCCGCAAACCCGATAATGTCGGTAATCTCGGATCGTCCCATCCGTTGACATGCCCTTCTTCAACGAGGATTTTCAGTTTCCGCTTGCCGAGTACGGTATAAGTAAGGTTCAAGCGAGCAAATTCTATCTGCCGAGGTTGGTAGATTTCCAGCGATTCCAAAAACCAATCGTATAGGGGACGATGGTCTTCAAACTGTACATCACATAAGGAGTGTGTAATGCCTTCAATAGAATCGGATTGGCCGTGAGTGAAGTCGTAGGTAGGATAGATACACCAATTGTTTCCGTGTCTGTAATGTGGGGCGCGAAGCACGCGATACATCACCGGATCACGCATGTTCAAATTCGGACTTGTCATGTCTATTTTGGCACGAAGGGTACGGGAACCGTCAGAGAATTCACCATTCCGCATACCTTGAAACAATGTTAGATTTTCTTCAATAGAACGGTTGCGATAAGGACTATTTTTGCCCGGAGCCACTAATGTACCACGATATGTTCGCATTTCTTCTGGTGTCAGATCACATACATAAGCTTTTCCCTTTTCTATCAGTTTGATAGCATACTCATAGAGTGTCTCAAAATAGTCGGAGGCGTAAAATTCACGATCTTCCCAATCAAATCCGAGCCAATGGACATCGCGTTTGATCGCTTCTACATATTCATGCTCTTCGGTAATAGGATTGCTGTCGTCAAACCGAAGATTGTAAAATCCGTTATAATCTTCAGCGATGCCGTAACTAATACAGATAGCTTTGGCGTGTCCGATGTGAAGGTATCCACTCGGTTCTGGAGGAAATCGTGTATGCACTCTACCCTCAAATCTACCTGAGGCAAGGTCTGCTTCGATTTCTTGTCTAATGAAATTCGTATCAGATGTGTTGTTTGGATCTTCTTGTATTCTGTTTTTTGAGTTGGAATTTGGACGATTCATGAATGCCTCCTAAAGAATACTAAATTATACTTTCAAAATGTGTTAAAGTCAAAATTATTGGAGGGACTGCAGGTGTTTTTGACTTTTATAGTGAAATCTAAAATTGCTATTACATTGCGGTAGGCGGGGAATGCTATATAGCATTCCCCGTGTGGTATTCTGCATTGGTTAGGAAA
>JAAXHO010000191.1 GCA_012270795.1 Candidatus Poribacteria bacterium | reverse complement strand
CCCTTTTCATTGTCAAGTGCTGGGTTCGTATAACCGTATTTTGTGTCACTTTTATCTGCGATGTAGTTGCCGTTGTCATCTTTCGGAATGTTAATCGTGGCATTTCCATTGAAAGATGCTTGAAGAGTCCCGAAAGAACCACCATCTTTGGATTTGACAGTGATCTTTATCGTAAATTTTTCCGAGGGAAGATTTGCATCAGATGTCCAAGAGAAGGTTGCTGTTGATCCATCATCTGCTACTACCCACTTTGCATGTTTTGGGTTATAGTTACCGCTTGTTGAAAGTTTTATGTCTTTTCGTGCTTTGTTCACATCAGCATAAGCATCCTTTGATTGATCTATCGCATAAAAACGCAAGTCTGGTCCGCTATTCTCGCTTTCTATATCTGAATTTTTGTTCATGTAGATCCCTGGCCAAGATGATACTTGTGTAAAACGAAACAATATTTCTCCTGATGAGTCTAAACCGGTGACAGTAACAAGAAAAGTAAGTTCGTTATCATAAGTTGGTTCCCAATCATTATACGTTGACTTATTTAGTGGTTCAATCTCAACATTCGTTGCTTGCACAAATGGAAGTGCTGCAAACATGAAAAATAACATTGCAAAATAGTATCTCTTCACTTTCGTTCCTCCTTAACATCATAAACTTTAAGTTTTTTCGCTTTACCAAAATAGTATCCTTTGTGCAACTTATATATTTGATTTTGTGCACTAATGAGCGTTTGGTTTTCAAAATAATGTATCCAATCCAATCCCTGATAGGCTGCAACTGACTTCTCCCATTCACCCAGTTTTTTATAACACAGTGCCAATAAAGGGTTCTTTTTGGCAATACGACTATCAAGTTGGCAAGCTCTCTGTATATGTGCAAGGGCTATAGCCGGATCATCCTCGTCGTGATAGTAATAGTAAGCTATATTTTCGTGGGCAAAGGCAGCGTTAGGAAACTTAGATAGTAACTGCCGATATGCGGCAAGTCGTTGTTCTGATGGATGACATTGTGTCCAGACGAACATTGCCTCTACGGAGTCCGGATGTTCGCGCATGGCACGTTCAGCATACTCAAGACCGACGGATTGGGCAATCCGGGCACCTTGTTGTGAAAGATATTTTGCAGCAGTGAACGTGTTTATACCCTCAAGCGTAATCTCATACCTTTGCCGGTTCCATTCATCTGACGGTAAGGTGCGCGGAATTGCTATTCGTCTCTCTTCCTGTTCTTTTGTGGTGTAGTAGATTTTGCCAGTGAATTCAATCTCAGGACCATTGTGAGGACGTATAAGATAAGGTTTCCCTTTTTGATCGTGGCGGAGGATTTTTATCTTGTCGTCATAAAAGTTAGCTGCTTTCAGTTCCGGATCCGAAGATGCAAACACAGGCACTTGAAAATAAGGTTTCCATAATAGATCAGGATCAGCAATGGCTTCTTTTTTGCGTTTAAGCATCTCTGGGTTCCCCTTATTTTCTGCGACATCGGCTTTGAATTGTTCTATCAACCGCTCAAAACTGGGTTCGGGAAAAGGGGGCAGTTCTACCTGTTTGCGTGTGTTTGCTGCGACCGGTCCATATTTAGATTGTTCGTTGTAATCGTCCTGCGGTTCAATACCTTTCAGTGCTGTCTTTTGTTCACACCCAGAACAACCGCTGAGTAAGATTACTGCTACCATTAGTAATGTTGTAAAGTTTTCAATACGAAGTTTCATTGTTTTCTCCTCTCTATTTGAGCGTATATGTATTTTCAATGTCTTTGAGAGCACCTTTCCAAGTTAATACGTCTTGTCTAAGAGAACACCTTTCCAACTTAATGCGTCTTATCTAAAGTTCAGTTCTGTAAATTATACATTTTTTCTTTCAAATTTGTCAAAGCAACAGGACTTACACATTTTCCTTAAGTCCCTGATAAGGGGATTGATGCGCGTTTTATTGCACGTTCACATCCCATAATAACGCAGTGAAAATGTAAAACAAATTCAGTGTTTTGTAGGAATCTATTCAACTAACCTAAAAATGCCGGATCTGTGCATTTGCCGTTACCCAGATCCTTCGTATTTGAGATTCGGTTTGTGTTTTTGGGATTGAAAACCTTACCGCACATGAAAATCCCTGATATTTATATCAAACCGAATGTTTTATTCTTTAACTAACGCCACCAAATTATAAATCGGTTTCAAAAAATGTTAACTTAAAGATTATATCGTAGGTCGGGTAGAGCGTATGCGAAACCCGACATGTATTGTTTGCGGTTATCATGTCGGGTTTCGCATACGCTCTACCCGGGGAATGCCATTGGGCGAATGCGCGCATGGCATTCGCCATGATTCATACCGTTGATTTGGACCTACGCATCTAATTCACGAATGTTATAAATATCTGCCAAAATACCTAAAACTGAGTAACCCTGTGTGTAAAGTTTTTGACATTTTGTATTTTTTATGGTATTGTATAATTGAAAATACAATGGAAATTGCTATTATCAACGAAATCGTCTTATATGTAGTATAAGAAAAAAAGATTATATATATATCCTGTCCATACTATCAATCATGAGGAGGCACACAGAGGGTTTTATGAAAAATCTCACAATTATCCCAATAATTTTAATCTTATTAACTTGTTTTGCATGTGACACTGAACAGAAAGGTCCCAGCCATTTGGATGTAGGCACGTCTGAACTGAATAGTGGTCGTGTTATTGATGCCATTCAAAATCTGAAAGAGGCAGAAAAGAAAGAGGAAGATAAAGCTGAACCACGTGCATTACTTGTCATAGCGTATTCACATGCAATTAGTTCAAAAGCGGCAAGGACACAAAGGGTTGAACCGGAATACAAAAAGGAACGTAATGAAAGAATCGCTGCCTTAAACACTGCGGAGATCAACAAAATGATTGAACATCTCAGTAAAAAACAGTCGGTTTTTCAGGCAGATGGATTTGAAGCATTAGTTGAAAAAGGAACAGACGCTGCAGTTGTATTAATTGACCAGATTGTCAATGCAACATATCCAGAGGCTGAACATCATTTTATATCAACTATTGTAAAGATAGGGACTGATGCGGTTGATCCGATTTTGAATAAAGTCACCGATGCAGCAGTGTCCGATGAAGCGAAGATGAAACTCATCCATATGCTTGGGGAAATTGGTGATAAGAAGGCGGTAGAAACCTTAAAATCTATGGACGTGTCAATAATGAGTCTTGCACTCAAAATGGAGTTTTACACGACTCTATATAGACTTGGCGAAATGGGCTATAAATCTGAGATCCTTGCTGGTTTAAAGGCGGATGAAGTGGAAGTGCGTAGAGCCGCAGCAAAAGCGATGGCAAACCTTAAAGATGTGAATACCAGAACCCTTATTGATGCGCTTAAAGATACCGATTCTCAAGTTGTCACTGATATTGTGAAAGCACTCTCAGTGCACAAAACGAAAGATGCTGTTGAACCTCTAATAAATGTCTTCAAGGGAGAGTATGGTGACGAAGCAAAAAGTGCGGTTTTGGATACATTCACTGCTTACGCAGAAGTGGGAAGTAGTCTGACAAAAGGTTTAGCAAGAAAGGTATCTCTCCTACTGATTGAAAAGAAAATTAAAAGTTCTACGGATCGTGCTCGTCTGGTGCAGTTTTTGAAGCACAGTACCATGGTAAAGCAACTCAAAGCGGCAAAGATACTTGACAACCTTGATTTAAAACTGCACGAATATCTTGAAAATGATGAAGAAAGTAGACTCGTCAAAAACCAACTAAATGAACTTCTAGAAAAAATAAAAAAATAGTGTTTAGGATGGATGCTTTTCTGTATCAAGTTATATTTTGCGGACCTCTTTCATATATAATAGTATGAGAGGGGTTCAATTTTTGGGTGCCGCTGTAACCAATGCTGAAGTAAAGGGTTGAAAACCTGTCCTAAAAGAGCACATTTTGACAATTGAATGCCTTTGGATTAAAAATTTCTTGACACAAAAAAACATCTGTTTTATCATAAGTGTGTATGGTGCTGTCTTTGTATTTCTTAAGTTAGGGAACTATTACATTTTGCACCAGATTTCGCATTTATGTTGATTTTAGGAAGGAAAAACGAACGTAACATGAAAAAATTTGTAACGATATGCGTGGTATTCACATGGGTTGTGTCGTTTGGTTGTAAGCAAGAAAAGATTATCCGAGATCTTCCAGAGGGACGGAAGATGTTGTTAGAGGCTGGGCTTGCAGTTGAATCTATTAGCGTCCTTAAACGTGCAGAAGAAGCAGAAGAAGTAAAAGCCGAACCCCGCGCACTCTTGCTCATTGCTTATAGTCGCGCGCTGTCTAAAGAATTAGCATACTTAAAGAGCAGCAATTTGGAAACCGAATATCGTAAGGAGCGAACCCGTCGCCTTAACGATATAAAATCCGATGAGATAGAAGAAATAATTCAAATCCTCAACGCAAGAAAACAGGTTCAAGATGATGTTATCCAAATCCTTATTGACAAAGGCACCCCTGTAATTCCCATAATCTTGAATAGTTTTTTACAGGATAGATATGATAAAGCCTATGATCATTTTGGGAATATATTGACTCAGATTGGGGTTAAAGGACTTGAAGAGCTCATGTCGGCAATAGAGGCTGCGGAAACCCCAACCTCAGTGAAGGTGCGATTAGTCCGAGTTCTCGGTGCAATGGGTGAAGCAGCTGCAAAGGAGAGGTTAGAAGCTGTTAAAAAGACAATTCAGGACGCTGGTTTAGAGATGGAGATAAACGTTGCGCTTTATCAAATCGGTGACAAAGAGTATGGAAAAGTCATTGAGGAAGGTTTACAAAATAGTAACTTGGTTGCACGTCAAGCTGCAGCAAGGTCTGTGGTAATGCTTGACCAACCCTCTACATCTAAATTGATAAATGCCCTCAAAGATGAGGATGATCAAGTTCGAAGAAGTGTTGCAATAGCACTACAGAAACACATTGACGCTAACGCAGTTGATAATTTGGTTGAGATCCTTACCAACGATTCTGGAGGCAGTACCAAGCAATCTGCCTTAAATACATTAAATCATTATGCAGAAAATAAATTGGCAGATGGTTTAGCACCCCGTTTAATCTCGTTGTTGATAGAAACTGAAATTACTGACCATACGGATAGACTGCGCATTGCACAACTCCTTAATAAACCTGCATTGATTCAGCAGATTGAAGCAGCGGATCGAGCAGATCGTTATGCGAATTTACCTCACAAGCTTTATGAGTATTATAGAAATAAAGAAGACAATCGCTTGGTAAAATCAGAACTAACTTCACTTCTTATTAAACTTGAAGAAACAAGTGAAGAATAAACGCAGCACTTTGCATAGTTAACCACAATTCTTTCACTTCAACCACAGTTGTCAGTCATCGTTAGGTTGTAGGTAATATGTCATGTCTAAATATCCTACAGACATTAAGATTACGAAAATTGAGCAGGTTGTCGTTGAGATAGACATGCCTGCGATCGGTTGTAACTCTCGTGCAAAGGAGATACGCCAACCTGATCCAAATGGCAAGTGGCATGAGAGTATAACCCGTATTTATACCAACGATGGAACACTGGGGTGGGGACCTACCAGTTGGGGCACATCTGCAGAAGAAGCAAAATCTGCTATAAGTAAAAGTCCTTTTGAATTGTTGACACCTGAAAATGGAGTGGTAGAAGAATACCGCGGATTTGAAAACGCGTTGTGGGATACAATCGGGAAAATCCTTGAGAAACCAGCATATCAACTTATGGGAACTGAGACCTATGGGAACGGGTTGCCTGCGTATGATAGCACGATTTATTTCAATGATCTTCTCTACGATACAAAAGCCAAAGGACTCAAACGGATTGAGGATGATGTCAAAAAGAGTTTGGCAGATGGTTTCACAGCGTGCAAAATGAAGATGGGTCGTGGAAATCATCTCATGGAACGGAAAGCAGGATTACAACGGGACATAGAGGTTGTCCAACTCGCACGGAGCACTGCTGGAGAAGGTTTCAATATACTCGTTGATGCTAACAATGCTTATGCTTATGACGAAGTTATTACCTTCCTAAACGAAACAAGCAGTTGTGATGTCTTTTGGATTGAAGAGATGTTTGAAGAGGATGTTACGTTGTATCGAAACTTAAAGGCATTTATTAAAGAGAAAGGCTTGAATACTTTGATTGCTGATGGTGAAACCCGGACCCGTGTGCCACTTGATTTCTACGACCCGTTTTTTGAAACAGGTGTCATTGATGTTATCCAACATGATATGAAAGGACTTGGTGTGACGGGTTGGCGGCAGCTTGCGGAAATGGCTGGAGTGAACAACGTCAAATGTGCCCCGCATAATTGGGGTTCTCTCCTCGGATTTTTCCTCAGCCTCCAATTTGCAAAGACGATCCCACATTTTCTGTACGGTGAAGTTGCCACACTTACCAGTGATGTGATTGATGTCTCTGGTTACGAATTCTCTGGCGGAACGTTCACAGTGCCTGACACTCCCGGTCTCGGTTTGGAACTCAATCAGGACGTTTATGATGCACGTTATGCTGGAAATGAGGCATGGCAGATCGCGTAGTCTTTAGATAAAATCTATATAATTTGGTAACAAGACGTTTTGTAATTTTCTATAAATCTAAGGTGATACCACTTTGAATTTATCTGAATATCTTGACTATCCCAATGAAGATTACCTTACTTATAATGAAGTCTCAGAAGTCTTGGGAGTTTCTACTGCGACCGTTAGAAATTGGGTAAAACTTGGACACATTCAGCCTGCAGCCATTCAACAAAATAACAGATTTCTCAGATCCCATATAGAGGAGATAAGAAATAAAATTACTAATGGATCTCTGACAAAACTCAATCAACGTGCAAATAAAAGTAACTCTATCTCCAAGATTATTCCTACGGAATATGCAGATAATCCTAAAGTATGTGAGTCTATTTTAACAATTACCGATCTTTTTAAAAGACATAACCTCAACAGAGATTCAGTCCTGCTTGTAACTGCTTTAAATCTACTAAGGCAGGTTGGCTTAATTAGAGAAACACAATTTCTATCCCTTAACGACATCAACTTTACGAATAAAATAGTAAAATCTGAAATAGAAACTTGGTTAGATAATACAAAAGATAGGGAACTTCCACATTATTACAATGAAGTTTTTGATATTAGTATCCCGTTAAATTGCGATTTTTTAGGGTTGCTGCATCAGTCCCTACTTTATGAGGGTGAGAGAGCAAAGACTGGCACATATTATACTCCAAAACATATCGTTGATGAGGTAGTTACGCAAAACATAAAAAGCAGTGATCTTGTTCTTGACCCTTGTTGTGGGACTGGTCAATTTTTGCTTATAGCTTCTGAAAAAATAGATAATCCATCTAATCTTTGGGGTTTTGATATTAACGAAAATGCTGTTAGACTGGCAAAGATAAATCTCTTGCTAAAGTTTCCACAACATAGATTTAATCCAAATATATATCATAAAAATACATTATCAGATGACGGTAAAGACATTCCTCAATTTGATTTAGTGATAACAAATCCTCCCTGGGGTTCCCATTTCTCTAAAGATGAAGAGTTATTACTAAAAAAGAAATACCCGAATGTCAAATCAAACGAAGCATTTGCATATTTTCTTGAGGCAGGTATTGGATACTTGAAGGAGGGCGGCATTCTTTCCTTTATCTTACCCGAGGCAATCCTAAACACAAAAATACATAAAGATATTAGAGAAAAAATTCTAAAACAAACTACAATCAAAAGAATTAAACACTTCAAACGTCCATTTGACGGCGTTTTTACGAATGCCATTCAATTGGATTTGGTGAATAAAATAGCAGATGAAAATGCTTTCATTGCAGAAAAAGACGATTCATTATTTCATACTAAACAAACACGATTAGTATCAAACCAAGATTTTATCTTTGATGTTTTTACAAACGCAAGAGATTATGAGTTAACAGATAAAGTTTTTTCTGTCAAACATAATACGTTAAAGAACAATGCAATATGGGCACTGGGTATTGTTACTGGTGACAACAAAAAACATTTACAAGAAAACAACGGTGAAGGCTTTGAACCAATTCTAACCGGTAAGGACATCAAAAGGTTTTGCACTAAAAAACCGAGTAAATTTATTAGGTTTCTACCAAATGGGTTTCAACAAGTTGCACCAGAAGAAAAATATCGTGCAAAAGAAAAATTGTTGTATAAATTTATTTCTAAGCAATTAGTCTTTGCCTATGACGATAGACAGACTCTCACTTTGTCAAATTGATTTCTGTTTTCAAGATGATATTCTTTGCCTATGACGATAGACAGACTCTCACTCTTAACAGTGCAAACGTTTTGATACCAACAATATCGAATTACCCAATAAAAACAATCTTGGCACTGTTTAATTCAACGATGTATCAGTTTATCTTTGAAAAAAAGTTTGGTGCTATAAAAATACTGAAGAGTCACATAGAGCAATTACCATTGCCCAATATTGACAAAAATGCACATATTAGGTTTGAGAAATTGGTCAACGAACTGCTAAAAAAGGATCTTGTTTTGGATGAACGCAAAAGTCTATATAAGAAACTTGATGAGGAAGTAATGAATTTATTCTCTTTAGATGAACAAGATAAGAACCATATATATAACGAAGTTCGCGTATCAGATAAATTATTAGAAGTAAATTATGGTGAATTATTGAAAAATTACACACATCTTCTGTAGGAGCGACCTCTGGTCGCGACCTGGGGAATGCCAAAAGGCATTCATACCGTTGATTTGGAGGTCGCTCCTACCTGTGAAAGTGTGTAATTAATTCCATGATCTACCATTGTTGGTGCATCTGTGGAACACAACAAAAAGTTTGTTCTACAAAGACTTTTACCGAACTCACATCATTTTAGTAATCACGGTAGCAAGAAATTCCACAGAAGAACAAAACTGGCAACACATTACTTATTCAATTGTAAGGTAATATCCCATGAAAAAAATACTCGTCGCAATGAGTGGTGGCGTAGATAGTTCTGTCACCGCTGCTATGATGGTTGACGCAGGTTATGATGTCACCGGTATAACCATGCGCCTCGGTTCTCCTGATACAATTGAGGTGGAACTTGACCGTCCTAATTGCTGCTCTTTGGAAGGCATTGAGGACGCAAGACGGGTTGCTACCCAACTTGGGATTCCTTTCTACGGCGTGAACTACGAGGATATTTTCCAAGAACAGATTATTGACTATTTCGTTACGGAATATCTCGTCGGTAGAACACCGAGTCCTTGTATGGTATGTAACCGAGAACTCAAATTTGGGAAACTGCTTGACCTTGCGAAGTCGTTAGAATGTGAAGCAATAGCCACTGGACACTATGCCCGAATTGAACAGCACCCAAAGACAGGACGTTATCTCTTACGCAAAGCACTTGATGTCAGTAAAGATCAGTCCTATTTCCTCGCTGGACTCACGCAGGAACAATTGCGATGTGCGATGATGCCCCTCGGTGAATACACGAAAGGTCAGGTACGCGACCTTGCGCGAAAATATCAATTGAAAACTGCCGAAAAGATTGAAAGTCAGGAACTGTGCTTTGTTGCAGACACAAATTATAGGCGTTTTCTTCAAGATAGGATACCCGAAAAGATTGAAGGTGGCGATATTATTGACAAGGAAGGCAAAGTTCTCGGCAAGCATCAAGGTGTACCGTTTTATACCGTCGGGCAACGGCGTGGTCTCGGTATTGCTGTTGGTAAACCGATTTATGTAACGCAACTCAACGCATCGGATAACACCATTACCGTAGGAGAACAGGACGATCTCCTTGAAGATATCATGCAAGTTGAACGCATCAACCTCATCGCAATTGAGAAGTTAACAGAACCGATACGCGCACACGTTAAAATCCGTTCCCGTGATGATGGTGGCCCCGCTACTATCTCACCTATTAGTGAAACAGAAGCAGTTGTGAAGTTTGACGAACCGCGACGCGCTATTACACCCGGCCAAGCCACCGTCTTTTATGATGGTGATTACGTCCTTGGCGGTGGTTGGATTCTAAAGGCTGAAAACGCAACAACTTAATCAAGAGGACAACTCCGATGCAAGAAAATATGCAAAAAATGCCTAACGCTGTAGACTTTAAGAAAGCATTCAAACCTTATCTGATAAGATGGAGCATCGTTTACGCAGTATTAATCACCTGCATAATTTTCATTGCTGTTAGCATTACGGTCCGCAGTTGGGATTTTTCGCAACTACTTATTTCCTGGTTGATAGATAATGGTGCTATATTCGATGGAAAGAATATTCATCATAGTATTATCACATTAGGTGCCTTTACGTTGGGTATTATCACATTAGGCATTTTTTCCATAGGTATCATCACTATGGGGATTAACGTGATAGGTGTGTTTGCATTCGGTCTCAACGCTGTAGGGGTTGTTGCAATCGGGACAAACGCAGTTGGGGTGATTGCAATCGGTTGTAATGCCATTGGTGTTGTCGCGATTGGGGTAAATGTTATTGGTATTTATGCCATATCTTATTCAGAATACGGCAAAGGCAGATATCTGCTTGCCCCCCATCGCCAGGATGCTGAGGCGATCGATTTCTTTTCACGGTGGTTTCCAAAGTTGACTGATTCCATTTCTTCGCAATAGTAAATGTTAGATGAAATCAAGCCTCCTCTGCCTACTTGGTCCCACAGCGGTTGGTAAAACAGAGATTGCGATTCAACTTGCTCAACATCTCAACGGTGAAATTGTCTCTGTTGACTCCTGTCAAATCTATAAACAGATGGACATCGGCACTGCTAAACCTACCCCCGAAGAACAGGAAGCAGCACGGCATCACCTTATAGACTGTGTAGACATTGCGCAAGCTTTCTCCGTTGCTGATTTTCAATCCCTTGCTGACATTGCAATCGCTGATATACAAAATAGAGGCAAGCTGGTGATACTTGTAGGAGGTGCTGGTCTCTATTTTCGTGCAATTGTTGATGGTCTGTTTGAGGGGCCAGGGGCAGATGCTTCACTCCGAAAACGACTTGAAGCGGAAGCAGCACAGCACGGTGTTGAAGCACTTCACGACCGTCTTCGCACTTGCGATCCAGAGGCTGCTGACCGTATCCATCCTAACAACCTTGTCCGTGTCATCCGTGCACTTGAGGTCTATGAACTGACAGGTACGCCTATGTCTGAACTTCAACAGCAGTGGCAGCCTGAGAATCAAAGGTATCCGTTTATTGCCTTTGGATTGACGATGCCACGAAAATTGCTATACCGTCGCATCGAACAGCGGGTGGACATCATGCTGACGAATGGATTGATAACTGAAGTTGAATCGTTGTTGGCTGCAGGATATTCACGGGATAGTAATGCTCTGCAGAGTTTCGGATACAAGGAGTTGATTGCATATTTGGATGGAAAATGTACTTATGATGAAGCAGTTGATCGATTGAAACAGAACACGCGCAGATTTGCAAAACGGCAGTTGACTTGGTTTCGCAAGGATAAACGTATTGAGTGGATGGACCGGGAGTTGACATCAGATGTTGTTGGGTATATTATGGAGATGATTGCTGAAGTTTAGTACAACCTATCTCATAAATCATAGGAGAGGCTTCTAACCTCGATTTACTGAACACACGATCCGCATCGGTTGACTTCTTTTACAAATATGTCTATAATAACCCAAGTTGCCACCTATAAGTTTTTAGACATGGAAACGCTGTCTTTAATGAAAAAATACCGATAATTAGCCTATATTTGTAGCGTAAACTTCCAGTTTGCGCCCTTACGACACAATCTGGAAGATTGTGCTACTATGTAGCAACTTGGGTTATCATACAGAAAATCAAAACGAGGGAATAGATAATAATGTCTGAAAATCCTCCCAATATACTCTGGATATGTAGCGACCAACAGAGGTTTGACAGTCTTGGTTGCTACGGCAACCCTTTTGTTCAAACACCGAATTTAGACAATCTTGCTGCGGAAGGTGTGCTTTTTGAATATGCTTACTCCCAAAGTCCTGTCTGTACTCCGAGTAGGGCAAGTTTTCTCACTGGACGCTACCCGCGCACGACACGATGTCGTCAAAATGGACAGATGATTCCAGCGGACGAAGTACTTGTTACGAAACTCCTGCAAGACGCTGGTTATGTATGCGGGTTAGCAGGGAAACTACACCTTGCGCCGTGCAATCCACGCGTATGTAAAGGGACGGAGCAACGGATTGACGATGGTTATGATCAATTCTTTTGGTCACACGATCCGGCTGATGCTTGGCCTACACACGATTATATCCAATGGCTTTCAGATAAAGGGCTGCGTCGAGATAGTCGACCGTTCGCTGATTCAAAATACGTCCGAGTGATTCCATCGGAGAAACACAGTCAAACGACTTGGAGTGTTGAACGGGCAATGTCGTTCATCGGTAGTACGTCATGCCTAAAACGTCCGTGGCTTTTTTCGGTGAATATGTTTGACCCACACCATGCGTTTGATCCACCAGTGGATGCGTTAGAACGATACCGAAAAGTATTAGACGACATTCCGTTGCCGAATTATGTTGAAGGAGAACTTGAAAACAAACCGATTTGGCAACAGACTGATCACAGTGGTGCCTATGGTGGTGGGTCTGGATTCCGTTACCGAGAAATGAGTGAAACAGATCACCGTTGGGTGACTGCAGCATATTGGGCAATGATTGATGTTATTGACACACAGATTGGAAGATTACTTGACTTTTTGGAGGAAACAGGACAACGTGAAAATACGATTGTGATCTTCACTTCAGACCACGGGGAAATGCTTGGTGACCATGGTATTTATCTGAAGGGACCCTATTTTTATGAACCCGCTATCCGTGTACCACTGATTATTTCAATACCGGCAATGTTAAACAGTGGTGCGCGTTCAGATGCTCTTGTAGAACTGGTGGATTTGGCACCCACACTATTGGAAGCAAGCGGTGTGGATCGTTATCCTGGCATGCAGGGGCAGAGTCTTCTGCCGATGCTAACAGGTGAAAAAAGTCTGGATTCGCATCGTGAAGATGTCTACTGTGAGTATTATAATGCGATGCCGTGGCACCGTGAACCCGCAGCGAACGCGACAATGGTTAGAGATGATAGGTATAAATTAGTTGTAGCACATGGTACAGGTGATGGTGAACTGTACGATCTGGTAGAAGACCCACAGGAAACACACAACCTTTGGGATCATACGGATTACAAAGATGTTAAGTTGGAAATGCAGGAACGTCTTATCCATCGGATGGCATGGACAGTGGATCCACTACCTGAGCGTCAAGCACCTTGGTAGTCACAACACAGATTAAGAATAATCTAATACCAAAAAAGGAAAGCAACTAATGAAAATAACACTTTTTTACACACTTATATTTATTACTTTTTTAATGCTGGCATATGTCCCGACTATTTCTGCCCAAGACACGTCATTAGATTATGTGGTGCGAGTAGTCTATTTTGTCCCGAAAGACCGTGAACCTAATCCTGACATGAATACTAATTTAGATTCGATGATAAAAGACATACAGATCTTTTATGCCAATGAAATGGATCGTCACGGTTTCAGTGGAAAAACATTTGAATATGAAACTGATGGAAACGGCAATGTCAAAGTACATCAATTAATAGGAAAATATAACGATGTCGATTATATAAGCAATAATAAATCGGGTTCAGATGAAATTGATGAGCATTTTAACCTTGTGTATGGTCAATTCAAAAACATTTATTTAAATGTTTTTGATTATAGCAACGAAAGGGTTGTAGGCGACTCTAGCGCGGCGGCATGCGGGTCAGCATCAAGTTTTTCAATTGGAGGAGAGGCAAGTATCCCTGCTTCTGGTTCCTGCTTTACGTTTGAAGTCGCTGCACATGAACTCGGTCACACCTTTGGATTACCGCACGATTTCCGGAACAATTCATATATGATGTCTTACGGCAATAATAGAAATCAACTGTCCCAATGTGCAGCCGAATGGCTGGATGTTAATCGCTACTTTAACGCTACCCAAGAGGACCGAGATACGAGTCGTGCATCAAGTATTCAGATGCTTTCATCAACCTTCGTTTCAGCACCAGACATTGTTCGCCTCCGCTTTGAGGTGTCTGACCCCGATGGACTTCATCAAGCACAGTTACGAGCACTTACTGGCAGTAGTTTTTCTCTAATTGCATGTGATAAGTTAAATGGACAAAGTGACATTGCTGAATTTGTAACGGGTGAATTGTTTGGTATTAATGTTATAGATATTCATATTTTGGATACACATGGAAATGATAGTATACGTCGGTTCAATATTGATATTACCGATTTGCTACCGTCACCTGGAGCTATTTCAATACCGGATACGAATTTAGCAGCGGGGATAAGGGATGAACTTGACTTGGCATCTGATAGTCCAATCACGACAGTCAACATATTAGGCTTAGAAAAACTTATTGTCGAACGGACACAACTACAAAATCTTACTGGACTCGAACACGCAACCAATCTAAGAAGGTTGTTTCTTAGTAATAACCAGATTGAGGACATAACAACACTCGCTGAATTAACACAATTGCGAATATTAATTCTTAGAGAGAACAAGATTAAGAATGTCACGCCACTTGCAGGATTGACGAAGTTAACATGGTTAAATTTAGGTGACAATCAAATTAGCGATGTCACACCACTTGCAGGATTAACAGAATTAACACATTTACTACTTTGGAACAATCAGATCAATGAAGTTAGTTCACTCACCGGACTGACAAACCTTGTAGAATTAAACCTTAGAGAGAACCCTATGAGGAATCGGGAATCACTTCTTACCATACAAAGTAAAAATCCAAATGCAAATATCTATATTGATCCTGTTGTAGAAAACAGAGCTCCAGTTTTTACCGAAAGTCCCAATGCGACACGATTAGTGATGGAAAACGCTGCGGTAGGCACAAACATTGGAGGGCCCATATCTGCCACGGATGCTGATAATGATACCCTAACTTATACACTCGGTGGCACGGACAAAGATGCTTTTGATATTGATAGCACAAATGGACAATTGAAACCAAAGCAGGCGTTGAACTTGATTTTGATACGAAACCCACCTATACCGTTACGGTGACTGCCACAGATACTGAAGGTCTCACCGCCACAATCTCAGTTGAGATTAATATTGAAGATATAGACGAACCTATTGTAGCAGAAGCTATTTCCATACCGGATGAGAATTTAGCATCAGCAATCCGTGAAACGCTCAGTTTAGAGATAGAAGCTGCCACCACTCAACCTGATATGCAACAACTAAAGAGTCTTTCTGCTACCAATCAAGAGATAACCGACCTTACCGGTCTTGAATTTGCAATCAATCTACAAAATTTGGTTCTAACGGATAATCAAATAAGTGACATCTATCCTCTTAGCGGATTAACCCAATTGGTAGAATTATTGCTCCAAGGTAATCAAATTAGCGATGTCACGCCACTTGCGGAATTGATAAACCTTGAAAGGTTAGTTCTGGTTGGCAATCCGATTACGAACAAAGAACCGCTCCTCACCCTTTTGCGAAATAATCCTGATATCAAGATTTACCTCAAGAATGACCGTGAACCATTACCTGTTACGTTATCTTATTTCCGTGCAGAACTCACTAATACGGGTGTTATCCTAAAGTGGACAACTGAATCTGAGGTTGACAATGCGGGGTTCAACATCCTACGTAGTAATACAAGGAATGGTAAATTCAAAATCATCAACCCTAAACTGATTGAAGGTGCTGGTACGACAGGTGAACGTCAGAAGTATACTTGGACAGATACCACTGCTAAACCCAATACCATTTACTATTATCGTATAGAGGATATTTCGCATGCGGGAGTTCGGCAGCAGTTAGCAACCGTTCGCATGCGCGGACTTGTTTTAGCAAGAGGTAAGTTTGCTACCAGTTGGGCAGGTTTGAAAGCACAGAACTAATCTCCTTTCGGGTAATGTGTAACCAAAAAAAATCATTAATGTATTAGGTTTTGAATTGGTACTTTATAAACACACTAACTGCGGCATATAATACCAATTCAAATTAATATTGTCCTATTAAGGAATTCCACTTTTATTGCTGGTTGGGGTACATCTCTTCGGTAGGAGCGACCTCCAGGTCGCGACCGGGAGGTCGCTCCTACCAGAACATTTCGACAAATGGCATCTTATTTTTTAGAAATGGTATAAAAATGTTTTTATCTACGAAACCAAAGTCAGCATCAGCAAAGTTTATACCTTTAAGCATAAAACATGTCTTGATGTTTTATGTTCTGTTTCTCCGCTTATTTACACTTGCATTAGATGCGAATGCTGACAATATCTTAGCACAATGGGATCAGCAACTCTTTGATCGTTTCTACGATGCGCCACCGTCTAACGAACCGATGTGGACGATAATGGA
This sequence comes from Candidatus Poribacteria bacterium, assembly GCA_012270795.1. GTDB lineage: Bacteria > Poribacteria > WGA-4E > WGA-4E > WGA-3G > MSPOR6. The sequence continues at coordinate 33,651 of JAAXHO010000191.1, read as the reverse complement.
TGGTATATCAGAAATCGGACATTATCGTTCAATTATGGGTTTGTCTATTTTGCTCATGGCGTACGGAAATGAGGATCATCAGGAGACAGGACGGTTGTTGTCTTCGGCATACATAGGGGCAGGTGCTATGACATACGGAATAAAACGGTTGACACGTAGGAAACGACCGCTTGATGAAACGCTTGGGAATCCGTCTTTTCCATCAGGACATGCGACTATTGCGTTCAGTGCGGCTACGATTCTGGGGTATCGGTATCCGAAGTGGCGAATTCCGCTATACATCGGCGCGGGATTGGTAGGCTTTTCACGTGTCTATCTTGGGCGACACTATACGTCGGATGTATTGGCAGGCGCGGCAATAGGCACAACGATGGGTGTGCTTGTCTGGCATAACCGTGTGACGTTGTTGCAGTGGAAGTTTTGATCTATACAAGTATCACCTAAAAACAAATTAACTTGATTAGAAGATTTCTTTGACAATTTCAACATAAGGAACGTATAATTAAAATAGGGAGGCATTTATGCTAAAAATCAATCCCCAATATCTTTTTAATGACAAGGGTGAGAAAACTGCTGCTCTCCTGTCAATCAAAGAATTCCAACTCCTCATGCAACACCTTGAAGATTTAGAGGATATTTTAGAGATGGATGCTGCGGTCAAAGCAGAAACAGAGTTTCGTGACTATCAAAACGTTCGGACTGAGTTAATAAAAGAAGGAATACTTTGAATGACTCAACGACTTATACTGTCCATGTAACACGTCGTGTAGAACAGGAATTACGACGTTTGCCACGAGATATTGTGAGACGTATTGACGCAATTTTTGAGCAATTGAGAGAAAATCCTCGTCCACATGGTGTTGTTAAACTTACAGGACAAAAAGATTCGCATTGGTGAATAAGAGTTGGAACATACCGCATTCTATATCAAATTGACGATCAGCAATGTCGTGTTAACATTTTTAGAATCAAACATAGACGAGATGTCTATCGTTAGTTAGAAGTAAATCCTATGTCTAAAGGATTGAAGTTTTGCAACCTATCTTACTTCAACGTGTTTATGTTATTCTCTGGTTTGGTATAGTCTACAAATACCGTCGGATCAGTGCCGTTTAGGTATTCTTCAATGTTGGTATATCCATCGTTGTCCTTGTCTTTAGATGCATTGGAAGCATCACGAGAATCTAACCCATATCGGTTTTCCCATGCGTCTGACATACCATCACTATCGCTGTCAAACGGTGCAGGCAGACTTTTGAGTTCCGGCCACCCACCAACATCATCCTGTGAGTCAATGATACCGCATTTTTTCGATTTATCAGGTACGCGTGCTTTCTTTTTGTAAGTTGCTCCTTCATAAGTTGCATAACCGTTGCGGGTTTCGTCAACAATGCGTGCGTCAACGGCATCGCGTTTGGGTAATGAAGCACCTACACGCTTGAGAACAGCATTGTATGCCTCTTCAGCGGTTTGCTGGTTGATAGGGACTGCATCAAAAGGTTTATGAAGTCTTAGTGGATGTGGGCCATATTGACTACGACCCTCTGGGTGTATACCAGCGAGCCAGTTTTTGACAGAAACATCATGGTTACCATAAACAAAATTATTTTCCACATGCCACTTACCAAACCCGTCGTTCGAACCGCTTGATAATGGGTTTACAATTCGGTATGTCACCTCGCCCGGACGAGTTGCGGGCCCCGGTTTAAAGTAGTTTGCCACCATGTTGACAACGGTAAAGTTAAACTTCTCATCGTCTGCGTGTTGTTTCTCGCCACCGTAGACACTGTTATGCCCCCAGTTGTATATCACATTATTTCTGAAGTCGTTATACCCGCAACCTGAAGCAAAACGTGGATTGCGGCTGCTATGATGTGCCAGTAGGTTATGATGGTACGTGCTGCGGTTTGATCCCCATATTCCGCCAAACCCATGTGCACCTTTAGCGTGTCCAGCATTGTACAGACTTTCAGATATCAGACACCATTGAATCGTTACATTTTCGCAATAATAGATAGATACTGTCTCATCTATACTCCAGCTTGCAGAGACATGGTCAAGGATAATGTTCTTGTGATACCTTCCCCCTATAGCATCTGCATCATCACCCGTTTCATCTCCTAATCTGACCCTAATATATCTGATAATCACTTCGCTTGCATCAATTGAGAGTTGATATTTCTTAATGCAGATACCATCACCGGGTGCTGTCTGTCCAGCGATGGTTATATAGGGATCTCTAATTCTTAATCGACTTTCAAGCGTGATCGTGCCCGACACTGTGAACACGACTATCCGTGGTCCTTCAGTTTCCACTGCTTCTCGCAAGCTGCCTGGGCCGGAGTCGTTCAGATTTGTCACCAAGATCACTTTTCCGCCTCTACCGCCGCGAGTGATTGCGCCGTAGCCTTCCGCACCGGGAAATGCGGGAACTTGCGGTGTATCTGCTGCAAATCCGTTTGGAATTAGGACGAGTATGCCAAGACATATAAGAAATAGGTGTTTTACGATGTAATATTTCATTGTAATTTGCTCCTTTCAGTGTATCAAGTGGATTTCTGGAAGCTGTTTAGGAAATGGATATCAGCGTGTTCACTCAATATGCATATCTTGTTTTTTTACCAAAATATAACATAATTTACAAAATCATCATTAATCATCAGGTGGGTGTGTAAAGTTTTTGTACATTACATATTTTGTTCGTTTTTTGTGTTGAATTAATGAAATTAAGCTTTCAATTTTAGATAGCACGGATTGTGCAAAACATACCACGTGGTATGAAATAACATACCGTGGTATGTTTTGAAAATTGGCTTTCAGTCCAGTCTTAGCAAGGTCTGACAGGAGATTTTTTCGAAAACGTATAAAATTTTTTCATGTTTTTCATTTTTCAGGTTTTTTCTCGAAATATTTACTTCATTTGAAGGTGTTTTTTGAGTTGAGATGTTGCGTTTTTTTCATAGTAATATTATACATTATGTGGTGTTAGGATGCTTTGTTTTATTGTGTTTGTTTATTGGGATTTCCAATAATATTAATGTGTATTTGGATTTTTTGCAGAATTTCTATACAAAAACTTTACACATCCTCTATGATTAACACTTATATCACCTAAGGATTCAGTGCAACGAGGCAAGCACTCAACATATTTTCCACCTCTTGACGCGTATCTTCACGTAATGGGCCCGCGAGTGCTGCACGGTAAAGGTTCACAGCTTTACTCGGATCGCCTGCCTTTTCATAACACGAAGCCGCACTAATTCTATGGACTGCCCCCTCTAATTCGCGACCTAATGCATCAAGTATCGGTGCGATATGCTCTTCATAGTTTGCTGCGGATAGCCAAAGCGGTTGTGCTGTTTTTGTCATGCCAACTTCCCATAATGCCTGCGCTTTGGAAAGAATCTCTGACTTTTGGTTCATGATCTCTTTAAGTTTCTTTGGGTAAGGTTTAATATTTATGGCAGCCATGTGTTCACGCGATATGCATATCTTGGTTTTCTTTTACCAAAGATACAACTTGATTTGCAAAATCATCATTTACCAGCAAGTCAGAAATTTTTACGGCTATTCACTTAGCATTTGGGCAAAGACATCAAGATTTTGTACCTTTGCAGCAGCGAGAAGCAGCTTTTCAAGTCGTTGCAAATCGGTAATGTTTTGAAGTGATGGTATTAGAGCACTCACTGCCTCTGCTTGAAATCTTGATTTTAATAATGTCAAAATGTGTTTAATAGTAGTTTCTCTGGTAATTTTTTCCACTTGGTATTGATAAGTCTTAGATTCTCGCATAAATTCCTCCGGTATGAGTCGTCCAAACAACTCAGTATCATACACTATTCCACCAAAGAGGTAGATTCCGTAAAGTAAATCCGCCTGTGTCCGCTGATCGACGGAGGCAGCAAGCGTTACGTCAACGCATTCTTGTATCCACTGTTCCAGGTCCATCCCTGCTGGTGGTTTCATGAGCGGCGTGAAGGGCAATAGACCGGGTGCCTGCATCTCCAAAACCGCTTTTCCCTCTATCTGAATGAGTCGTATCACTTTATAATGTAGCGTGTATTTATAACCGTGCCAACTATATTCGTAGACTCCTGTATCATTCCTGCCAGCATTCGGATGGAGATAGATGACATTGGAGTAGACAGTTATTTGATGTTCACCGACAAGGTATCCGTGATACATTGCGTTTCGTGCCCACATCGGTTTACGTGTGCTATTGCGAAGTTGCAATTCAACGTTCAAGATAGCTTCATGATTGTTGACACGGATACGTTTTGTGCTATCGGTGCGTTGTGCTATAACGATCTGTTGTTCAGTGTCAATATTTTCAAGCACTTCAACATCGTTTACATTGAGTACAAACTGTGAGATGTCGGTGGCATAATCTGTCAACAGACTTTTTGCCATATTATCGTAGTCTTGCGCCATATATTACCAAATTTACGTGATTAGTTGTCTTCTGATAAAGCTAACACTGTGAGACACAGGAACCTCGCGCTACAAATTGAACTAATTGATAATAGCATTTTCACTCAATATGCATATCTTGGTTTTCTTTTTTCTTCTTTTGCCATTTATTTAGGTGCTCACTTTTAAAGGTGGCAACCAAACAGTGAATCTTAGAATTTTCACTTAACATGTTACTATACCACAAAAAGGATTAAATCTCAAGCCAAAATATTCACAAGTTAAGTTTTGGCTTTTAACCTATGTTATTAGCAAACACCCTCAATTTAAAATCCTATCCAGCATCAGTTAACGGTTAAGTGCTTGGCTATCTTTAAGATACTTATAGAGTTCACTATCAGTTGTCAAAATTAGTTTCGTACTTTCGTTAGTGGATTGACGATATGTCTCTAAAGTTTGGAGGAAAGCGAAGAACTCAGGGTCTTTGCCGTGTGCGTCTGCGTAAATCTGGATGGCTTTTGCATCAGCTTCCCCTTTAATCTGTTCAGCTTTCTTATATGCTTCAGATTGGATACGTTCCAGTTCCTTCTGTTTTTGCCCCATGATATTCGCCGCTTCACCTTCACCTTCGGATTTGTATTTCTCAGAGATCCGTTGACGTTCAGAAATCATTTGGTCAAAAACTTTCTGTCGGACTTCGTCTACATAGTTGATCCGTTTTATGCGTACATCCACGAGTTCTATACCGAATTCTGTCACTGCTTCGCGTGCTTTTTCAAGGATCTTCTGTGTAATTTCCTCTCTACCAATCTGTATCTCTTCTAACTGTTCTTTGGTTTGCCCTTCCTCTTCGCCAAGTGTTTCTGCATCAAGGTTCAACACTCTGTTTGAATTTCGGACAACTTCAATCAACAGTTGTGCTGTTACTAAATCTCGTGCAGCGGAATCGATAATATCATCCAATCGCGATTGCGCAAGTATTTCTGTTCCGAGTGCTTGATAGAATTTGAGGGCATCTTTAATGCGCCAACGTGCTGTGGTATCAAGCCAGATGAATCTCTTGTCTTTGGTCGGTATTTGATTTGGTGAACCATCCCACTCCATGATGCGTTTCTCAAAGCGATGTACCTGTTGAATGAATGGTGTTTTTATTTTTAAGCCCGCTTTGTCAATGGGTTCCCCCACGGGGCGACCAAATTCCGTTATGACAACTTGTTCACCTTCTTGGACGATGTAAAATGCTCCGGAAGCAAATATAATCAATATAATGGCTACGATAATCAATGGTATCAGTATTTTGAATTTCATAAGGAAACTCCTTCTATAGTTGTTGTAAATTATTCTTTCAGTTGCAGGATCGGTATCGGTGTATTTGCCTTATCGTCAATGATATAAATCTCTTTGACTTTTGGCAAAACTTCCTGCATCGCTTCCAGATAGAGTCGTTGGCGTGTTACCTCTTTCGCCTTTTGATATTCTGTGCGTATTGCATTGAACTTATCCGCGTCACCTTGTGCTTGGTTAACACGTTTCAGGGCGTAACCTTCCGCTTCGGAAATCTGTTGTTGTGCTATTCCTTTTGCTTTTGGTACAGATTGGTTGTAATCCCGCCAGGCTTCGTTAATAAGCCGTTCTTTTTCCTGTTTAGCTTCATTCACCGCGTTAAATGCAGATTTTACTTTTTCCGGTGGGTTCACATCCTGCAAGGTCACGGTTGTCACATCCAATCCTATTTCATACGAGTCAAGAAGTGCCTGCAACTGGCGTTCAACCTTTCCAGCAATTTCTATACGTCCGATTGTCAAAACTTCGGTAACAGTGTGGTCCCCGATTACCTGGCTCGTGACAGATTCTGAAAGGTCCCGCAAAGCACGTTGAGGGTTTCGGACAGAAAACAGAAACTTTTCAGGGTTCCTTATTTTGTATTGTATGACCCATTCAACGTCAGCGATGCTGAGGTCGCCTGTCAACAACAAGGATTCTTCGGAATAATCTCGTGTATCATATTGGGTGCGCACCCCAGCTTTGAGTGTTCGAAATCCAAATTCTTCTTTGAATACTTTAAGGACAGGAACATTAACAGCTTTTTCTATTCCATAGGGTAACTTGAAATGCAGTCCGGGATCGGTAGTTCGTACAACTTTTCCGAACATGAGGACAACAGCGATTTCGTCAGCTTCAACAGTGTAAAAACTTGTTGCTAAGCTTGCTAAAACTGCGATACCAAGCAATATCAACAAAATTCTTTTTGGTGTAATTAGGCGGATGTATGGGTTAAGTTCCATAACATTTTCTCCTTTTTGTTTTGTATGTATATTATATTTCGTATCTAACTAACTTTTGAGCGGCTTCAACAATTTGTGGTGTATCTGGAATTACAAAGTTCTCCATCACAGGTGCAAAAGGAACAGGTACAGGTACAGCGGTAACCCGTTCAATCGGTGCATCAAGATAATCAAATGCTTCGCGTACAACAAGGGCAGCGATCTCAGCACCGAATCCTGCTCTTCCCACAGCCTCATGTGCAATTAACAACCGGTTTGTTTTCTTGACAGAGTCAAAAATTGTCTCTTTGTCAAGTGGCATCAAAGTTCTTGGATCAACGATCTCTGCTGAAATACCTTCTTCCGCGAGTACATCTGCAGCATCAAGTGCCTTCAAAGTTATGCGGGATGTTGCTAATATTGTTAAATCTTCACCTTCCCGTTTAACATCTGCTTCCCCTAAAGGAATCGTATACTCCTCATCAGGAATCTCACCCTCTTCAGTATAAAGCAACTTATGTTCAATAAACATGATTGGATTGTCGTTTCGGATAGCGGTTTTGAGCAATCCTTTTGCATCATAAGGAGTAGAAGGCATCACAACAAGGAGTCCAGGAATATGCACAAACCACGCCTCAAGGCTTTGTGCGTGCTGTGCAGCGGAGGAACGGCCTGCCCCGCCTTGTGTGCGTATCACAAGCGGTACATCTAACTGTCCACCTACCATATATCTTATTTTTGCGACTTGGTTGACAATCTGGTCCATACCGACAGCCGTAAAGTCGATATACATCAGTTCCGCAATGGGCCGCATACCTGTGACCGCGGCACCGAGTGCTGTGCCGATGATGGCGGCTTCGGAAATCGGGGTGTTTCGGATACGTTCTTTCCCAAACTGCTTATAGAGTCCATCTGTGACCTTGTATGCCCCGCCGTATTCAGCGATGTCTTCACCCATGAGAAAGACAGTTTCGTCGCGTTCCATCTCCTCTATCAGTGCCTCTTTTAGCGCATCACGATAGGTAATTGTTCTCATTATCTGTTATTTCCTTTCAAGCAATTTATCTGTTTTTCCAATTGTGTATGTATTCCTTGCTGTCTTGGCATTTCATCTGACTGACGAAGGGCGTTCTTGCACAATAGGAATGACATAACACCGTATTTTCACCCCGTTAACTGTTTCTGTTTCTACACGCAGCTCAGGATTCTCTCGGTGATCAAACACAACATAATACCCTTCTGTAGTTCCTTCTAATTCCATATACTTTGCAAGTTGTTTCTTTCCTAAAGCATAACGTCTGACTCCTTCCCAAATCTTCGTTTCAACGATGTATTTCTGTTGATTATGAATTAGGAGAAGATCCATTCTACCACGTCCGGTTTGTACTTCAAGGTACATACTCCCTCCAACGCTACGAATGAACTGATCAAGGTAAGAATAGAGTAGATGTTGTCCAACAAATTCCTGTGGTGTATCAGGGACTTGTAAGATGCGGAACCCTACACGACTAATAAAATCACGGAAATTATCAAGTAAAGCCACCATGTCAATTTGTCCAATAGGTGTAAGGTAATCAATAAAGTCTTCACCGGTATCTTCAGGAAGATATTGCGATTCCAATCCATTTAACAAAGGTTTGAATGCACGAAGGATGTGATGCTGATATATAGGATTTACTATTTCGCACATGCCATCAGAACTTCTTGCAATCACACCAAACATCGCTAACTCGTTGATAATATCATCATTAAGATTGTAAGGTAAACCTTTTTCATAGGATGCAATTTGCATTAGGATTGTTTCAAATCGTCGATTTCTACGGATATTAGTAAGTAGATGTTCAATATTAATATTGTGTTCATCAAGGAGTAATGCGTGTGCTACTGCAAAATGTGCCATCACGACAGTTTCTGTCTTAGGGATGTTAAGTTCCTCAGTGAGAATCTGCGCGAAGCGGTTAACCAAGAAGGGTTGACCACCTGTTTGTGTGTGGAGAGTCTGGATAACTTCTGGTGCAAATTCTTGACCGATCTCCTCTGTATATTGGGATAGCAGTTCTTGTACTTGTTGTAATGTAAAATTTGGCAACCTGAACTCATCCTGAATATTAAACGGTGAAACAGATCGGTCATAGTTGAGTTGACTGATACTTTTAACACCTACTATCCCTACACTATGTGGACAATGGAGTTCATCAGTAAGGTAAATGAGTCTGAGTGTATACAAAAAATCACTGATAACATCTTGCGGTATGCCATCAAATTCATCAATAAGTAGCACGACCCTCTTAAATGCGTCCACATGTTTGTGGGAATCACTGTCTAACAAACCTGCAAACTGCTTAAAAAACATCATCATAGAAAAACCGTCGGTTAACGTTGTGTTTTCCAAAAATTGCTTTAACCGCTGAGAAGGTGTGCCGCCACGTTTTTGAAATACACTCTCAATTTGCATACACATCATTTGGTATAGTCTGTCATAAAAAACAGGAGGTGAGCCATTGCGCATCACTTGGAAATCCAACTGAATAGGGAAATAGGTCGGTTCTTCTGTGATAAGGGCATCAATTGCCATTCGGAAAAAGGTTGTCTTCCCGGTCTGTCGTGGTGCAAAGAGAACGATGTACCGCCCATCTTTTACACGCGCGATAAAGTCAGCAATTTCTTCGGTGCGCGGTACAACATAATGCTTGTCAGGATAAACTCGTCCTTGAGTTCCAAAACGTCTCATCTTTACTCCTTCATGTAAAAATCGTTATTCACTCGTGTCACCTATTTTGACTTCAGGATTACCCTATCTGCCTTCATCCACTCAATCGTCTGCTCAAACGCATGCACAGTTTCTGTTATGTTCGTTTCCGTGTGTGCTGCAGTTGTCATACCGCCATTGGTAGCGAGGTCAACACCGTTGAGTAACAAACCACATCGGAGATGTATCAACAAATCTTCATCGTTGCCTCCTTTGAGTTTTCGGTAATCCCAGGTGTACGGGTCAAAATCAGCAGCGCGCATATCTTTCTCACCGTGTCCGATTAGAAGTCTAATACCTGAAAATTCACCGTAAATTATCCAGTCTAATCTGTAGGAATCAATGATCTTATTGAGTTCAGTTCGCAGCTGTTGTGCATTGTGATTTGCCTGTTCTTGAGGTTTGCCGGTTTTGACAATGTTGAGCATTGCTATACCTGCTGACGCAGATAATGGATTTGCATTAAATGTGCCTGGGTGATGCATTTTCAGTCCTTCTTCTTCTGCATCCATAGAAATTAACTCAAGGATTTCTTTTTTCCCAACAAGTGCACCACCAGGAAGTCCACCTGCTACGATTTTTGCGAGCGTGGTTAAATCAGGCGTGACATTGTAATGTGCCTGAGCCCCCCCAGGGGCAACCCGAAATCCTGTAATCACTTCGTCGAAAATGAGTAGAACACCGTGCCTCTGTGTGAGTTCACGAAGTTGCTGTAAAAACACACCATTTGTGGGAACAATACCAAAAGAAGCTCCTGTCGGTTCCAGAATTACACAAGCAATGTCTTTGTCCGTTTTCATATATTTTTCAACGGCATCAATATCGTTCGGTGGACAGAGGATGGTAGTTTCGCGCACCTCTTGCGGTATCCCTGGAACGGACATATCAAAAGGTGGATATGCACCAAAGATAAGACTATCGTGCCAACCGTGAAAATGTCCAGCAAACTTCAATACCTTATTCTTGCGTGTGTAGGTGCGTGCCAGGCGAATCGCCATCAACGTTGCTTCAGTACCAGAACTAACAAATCTGACGCGTTCCGCGGATGGAATGAGTTGAGTTATGAGATTACCCCACTCCAATTCAAGCGGATGGCAGGCACCGTAATGCGTGCCTCGATGTATTTGTGTTGTCACCGCTTCCACAATCTCAGGTGGATTATGCCCGAGCAACAATGCTCCATGTCCTGCCCAATAGTCAATGAAGGACTTGTCTTCCAATCCCCATTTTCTCGCCCCATCAGCACGCGTAACATAAATCGGAAATGGGGACATATAACGACTATCGTGCGTGACACCGTCGGGGAAAAGTTGGTTTGCTGCTTGTGCCAATTCTTTGTCTTTTGCAAAGGTTTTTTGATACCGTTCCAAAATTGTTGGCATTGTTATCCTCTGTTTATGCTTTTGTTTTTGACATTAAAATTAGGTTTTGGAAAATATTCAATTCCTATAATACATCAACAGAGACGAAATGTCAATCAAAATGATGGGTGATGTTTGGGGTTAGAAAAATGATAGGAAGTTAATAAATAGCACAATTGAAAATCAGAATGGTTTAACGAAAAGAATGCAGCAAATATGTTAAACTCAAACTAACACATTCCTAATTGCTACACTTATGCAACAATTAAGTCTTAAAATTTGATATACATATTGAAATGTGTTATAATTATGTGACGTTAAATAATTTAGAAACAATTTTATCTGAGAGAGAACGTTATATAAAATCAATTCTCTGCTCCCTGATTTACACAGTGGAGCCGTGAGTCCAAAGAGAGGATATACATTGAAACCTTACGAACTTATGCTAATCATTACCCCTGACCATGAGGAAAATGAAGCGGATGCCCTCATTGAAAATGTCAAGGGTATAATTGAAAGTAACGGAAATATCATCAATATTGATGTTTGGGGAAAGAGGCGGCTCGCCTACCCGATACGGAAACGCAGCGAAGGTTACTACGTAGTCTATGTATTTGAATGCGATCCAAGTTTCGTTGCGCAGTTGAACCAAGCACTCCGAGTTATTGAAGCAATTTTACGACACATGATTGTGCTATATGAAGACGACGTTGAAAAGTTGAAAACAGCACAAACAGAAGAGGAAACACCTGAAGTAAAAGACGATGATACTACCGAAGACACAACAGAAACTGTAGAAGATTCAACGGAGACTGATGTAACCGCTGCAGAATCTGAATAAAATACACCATCACAAACAGGTGTCCCATTCGTCTTAAATCGGGACATCTATAGATAGAGGAGCATATCATGGCAAGTTATAACAGAGTCATATTATTGGGAAATCTCACCCGAGATCCTGAAATGAAGTATCTGCCGAGTGGAACAGCCGTAGCAAATTTTGGGATGGCAATGAGTGAACGTTACACTGACAGGACGACAGGTGAACAGCGTGAGAATGTCTGTTTTGTAGATTTAGAGGCGTGGGACAGGCAAGCGGAAATTGTAAATGAATATCTGAGCAAAGGTAGCCCAGTATTTATTGAAGGCTCTCTCAAATTTGATTCATGGGAAACACCTGAAGGTGAAAAACGCAGCCGCCTCAAAGTTAGAGTGTTCAGGCTTCAGTTAATTGGAGGTAGACGAGATGGAGATGAAGTTGGTGGAGGTTACACACAAGCTACACCGCCAGATACCACATCCATGCAAGGACAATCTGATCAAACGTCCGGTTCCTCTGAGTCTGCAAGCGACACATCAACAGAGGATAATATCCCATTCTAATCAACAGGAGATACTGAATTATGCAATATCGTCGGAGAAATCGTTTCAGTAAGTTAGAATCCGTAGATTATAAAGATGTTGATACACTCAGGAAGTTTATCAACGAGCGTGGCAAGATTGTAAGTCGGCGTGTTTTTGGGCTCTCAGCGAAACAACAAAGGATGATCACACGTGCGATCAAACGTGCACGAAATATGGCCTTATTACCATTTACGACTTAAATTTTGCACATACAAATTAGCATGTAGTACTCTATCTGAGATGACCAATCTCAACGAGTTCTGCATTACTTGGATGGAAATATATGGAAATCATACTAAAAAAGAGTATTGAAGGCCTGGGATCCCCGGGAGATGTGCTAAATGTCGCAGACGGTTATGCACGTAACTATCTGCTACCGAAACAGTTAGCGGTACATGCAACGGAGCGAAATCGCAAATTCCTTGAACATCAAAAACGCGTGATTGACCAGCAAGAATCAAAAGATAGAGAACACGCTCGCGAAATTGCTGCGCAAATTGTTGATGTCACTTGTCATCTCACAAGACGTGCGGGGGAAAATGACAGACTGTTCGGTTCCGTTACGCCAGCGGATATCGTTGAGTCGTTACAGACAGCGGCTAATATTGAAATAGATAGACGTTACATTGAACTTTCTGAACCGATTCGCGAACTCGGTGCATTTACAGTCACCGTCAAACTACACACAGATGTGACAACGGAACTACGCGTGGTAGTTGAAAGGGAAGAATCATAAGACCTTTCCTATAAAGGATATTCTATCATTGGACAATTCGGTTGTTCAGTCGTCGGAGGTGGAAGAGTCATGCAAACATCAGCATTTGATTCCCTTATGGACAAAGAAGCTGAACAGGCAGTGCTTGGGTCAATGATGACAGAAAAGTCCATTATCCCACAGATTGAGGCACTGTTAGGTCCCACGTCCGATGCGTTTTTCACAACTGACCACCAGTTAATCTATAATGCGATTCTTTCTGTATTTGGGCGTGTTAATAAAGTTGATCCGATACTTGTCGCTAACGAATTAAATCGGACTCAACAATTGAACAGAGTCGGTGGTGCAGACTATCTATATGAACTGCAAGCCCCAATCGTTGAAACGGAAAGTGCTGAGTTCTATGCAGAAATTGTCCGAGAAAAAGCAACTCGTCGCAGGTTAATCCGAGCTACTGACCAAATTCGGGATTATGCTCAGGATGAAAGTATTGAGATTGGTGATGTCCTCAATCTGTCACAAGAGGAAGTTTTTGAATTAGGTAAAAGCGACGCAAAACGCGGGTTTGCACACATCAAAACACTGCTCAAAGATGGGCTTGAGGCAGTAGAAAAACTCTATCACAAAAAAGAAAGGTTTTTAGGAGTTCCAACAGGTTTTATAGATTTTGACTACATGACTTCTGGATTGCAAGCGGGTAATCTAATTATTATTGCTGCGCGTCCAAGCATGGGCAAAACAACGCTTGTGTTAAATATGGCGCAAAATATTGCACTTGAACAGGACCGCCCCGTGGCAATTTTTAGTCTTGAAATGCCTGCCCAAGATATCGCGCTACGCATGCTATCCGCTGAAACAAGAATTGATTTTGGAAAACTACGGGCAGGCAATTTTGGTGAAGAAAGATGGAGGCCATTGGGACAAGGTGTTAGTCGTCTCGGGGCTGCCCCTATCTTAATCAATGACAACCGCGCCTTGACCGTACAAGGTTTACTCGCTGAAGGGAGACGATTAAAGAGCGAACATGAAAACTTGTCTCTGATTATCGTTGACTACCTACAGTTGCTGCGAGGCACAAGCCGTTACCATGCACGTGAACAGGAGATTTCTGAAATTTCACGTGCACTAAAAATACTTGCTTGGGAATTGAACGTTCCTGTCATTGCATGTTCCCAGCTTAGTAGAGAAGTCGAACGCCGTCCGAACAAACAGCCACAACTCTCTGATCTGCGGGAATCCGGTGCAATAGAACAAGATGCCGACCTAGTCGCTTTCCTATACAGAGAAGACTATTACGACGAAGAGAGTGATTACACGGACGAAAATGTTGAAGCAAATATATTAATAAAAAAACAGCGGAACGGTCCTACAGGAACAATTGTTCTACATTTTTACAAAAAACAGATGCGTTTTGATAATGTCAGTCAATAAGAATTATTTCAACTCGGACGCGACAGATTCAAAATACGTGTATCTCGTAATTTCATGAAATTGATTTTATGAAATTGATTTTATGAATTTGATTGGAACATTTTGCTATGAGCAATCCGCCTTCTGATCCTGCTCCTTCGAACGAATTCGCAATCATCATCAAAAAACGCCTTTACCATTCCCTTTCAGAAACGGGTGATGCATTTCGTCTACTTGCCGAAACTATTTTCCAAATTTTCAGACCACCGTTACAATTTAACCTATTAATGAAGCAACTGTTGCTCATCGGTTATAATTCGTTGGCGGTGGTTTTAGTCTCCGGTTTCTTCACTGGAATGGTATTGGGTATTCAAGGATATGTTCAGTTGAAACCGTATGCAGTTGAAGGATCAGTTGCGCAGTTTGTCAGTGTTTCTGTCGTCAAAGAGCTGGGGCCTATGATAACGGCGTTTGTGCTTTCGGGGCGAATCGGAGCATCAATTACAGCGGAACTCTCAACGATGAAGGTCACCGAACAGATAGATGCACTGGAAGTGATGGGAACAAATCCTGTAAAATACCTTGTTGTTCCAAGGTTTCTTGCTTGTTCAATTATGCTCCCAACCCTGACAATCTTTTCAACATTTGCTGGAATTTTCGGTGGTTATGTGGCAGTGGTTTCACTATTTGGTTTCAATGGTGATTTTTACATATTGCAGGTGCAGAAATACCTATATGTTGGAAGTGTGTTGATTAGTTTAATCAAAGCCACTTCATTCGGTATGGCGATAGCTGCAATCGGTTGCTATAAGGGCTTCAGTATTTCAACCGCTGGCGGTGCAGAAGGTGTCGGTACTGCCACTACTGGTTCTGCTGTTATCTCTCTGGTTACTATCTTAGTCTTAGATTTTGTACTAAACCATATACTTTTCAATATTCTGGGTTTAGTATAGGAGAGAGCGATATTTCAGATTTCGATATTAGAATTATGTCTTATGATTTCAGTAAAAAACGTCCGAAAAGCATTTGATGAAAAAATAGTCTTAAACGGTTTTGACCTTGAAATACCGCGTGGTGAATCCCTTGTAATTATGGGACGAAGCGGTTGTGGGAAAAGTGTTCTACTCAAGATAATTGCTGGTCTACTTTCTGTAGATGCAGGTGAAGTTTGGATTGATGGCACAGAAATCACCCAACTTAAGAGAAAACCTTTGAATCAGATACGGCGAAAAATCGGAATGCTATTTCAGTCTGCCGCCCTATTCGATTCAATGAGCGTCGCTGAAAATATCGCATTTATGCTTGACCAACATACCGATTTAACTGAACAGGAGATGCGTAAGGTTGTAGATGAAAAGTTGAAATTAGTGGATTTAGATGGCGTTCAGGAATTACGCCCAGCTCAACTCAGTGGCGGGATGCGGAAACGGGTCGGGCTTGCACGTGCACTCGCTTTCAACCCTGAAATCATCTTATACGACGAACCCACAACAGGGTTGGATCCGGTTACCTGTACTGAAATTAACGAACTGATTCGCGACCTAAATCAGCAATTACAAGTAACCTCTGTGGTCGTTACACATGATATGCACAGTGCGTTTAGCGTAGGAACGTTGATGGTGATGCTGCACGAAGGGAAGCAAATTGCCTATGGAAAGCCAGAGGATTTGATTAATGAAGAAAACCCCATACTGCAACAGTTTATCCTTTTTGGGGCACCAGACCAGATACTAAACATTGACAACCCGACATTGAAAGAATTTACTGGTAGACAGACTGAATGATATTTTGACTCCTGAATTTGAAAACAGCAGATTATCCTCTATTTCTCATAGTGTCCACGTTATGAGGCGGAGTTCGTTTCTACATAAATGGACACAATAGAGGATTAGACATATTTACTAAAGGGAAAAACAATGAAATTCTGGACCCCATCAGTAAAAGTAGGACTGATGGTTTTTATTGCCATAACCCTACTTGCTATTCTCCTTATCAATTCTGGCAACTTACCTTGGGGAACTCCCGGTGACAACATAAAGTTCGAATTTCGGGCTGTAAATGGACTGTATGTCGGTTCTGGGGTTTATCTTTCTGGTGTCTCAATCGGTAAGGTAACAAGTATTGAACTGCAACCAGAAACAAATACAGTCGAAATTCGTGCGCGCGTAAAAAACGCTTTTAAGTGGCTTAGACAAGGTTGCGACGCACGGATATCAATGAGTGGTTTTGTAGGTGAAACATATATCGCATTACACAACGGGGCTATCGAGAACCCAACGCTGCAACCATCAGATCTGCCGATTGTCGGAATAGACCCCGTAAATCCATTGGAACTGCTTGAGCAAACAAGCTCCGGACTGAGTAAAGCTATTGACTTGACTTCCGCAGCAAACGAACTACTTCAAGCTAATCAAGAAGAAATTCAACAAGGAATCAAAGAAACGAGAGCATTAGTTGCATTAACAGGAGAAACGCTAAAAAAATTCAACCAAAACATGGATACGACAGTCGGGACTGTGATGGAACTGGCAGCGAAAAATGACAAACGTTTTGCAGAAACATTGGATAATGTGAACAAACTGTTAAGACAACTTGGTGATGACTCCTTAATTCTCAGTAGTCAGATCAGTGATTTAAGCCGTTCAATGTTAGTTCTTGTTGACCAGAATTTTCCTAAAGTAGATAAAATACTCTCAGATATGCAGCAAGGTACCACCGAGTTTCAACGTTTAGCAACACAAGTCCGAAAAGATTTCAGCACGTTAACTACCGATGTTTCTGAACTGGTTGCAAAAGGCAGTGCGTTTATTGAAAAGGGAAGTACAAATGTTCAACCAATCTTAGACAATCTTCAAACCGCAACAGAGGCTATCACAACTTTAGAAGCTAACATCAGTGAACTGCTAAACACTATAAAACATGGGGAGGGTACCGTTGCACAGCTTCTCAATAATCCAGAACCATTTACACATGTCCAAGAAACTTTTGATAGCCTGAATGAGGTGATAACAGGATTAAAGCGGTACTATAGACAAACTGACGAACAATTAAAGGGCCTAAAACTACCAGATTTTTCATTGGATGCCGAATTGCGCTATCTAAGTCTTGAGGAGAATTTACATACAGAATTCGGTTTCTCGCTAAGACCATTACCCCCTTCAAAAAATCTCTACCGCCTTGGGCTCGGTATTAGAGAAGAGAACATCGGAGTTGAAATCCAATATGCACATAATTTCACAGACTATCTTCAAGGTAGGTTCGGTTTCATGCGCTCCAATTTTGGGGTTGGTGTTGACCTTTGGTTGTTAGCACGCCGGTTAGGTATCAGCATTGAAAGCATTGGACTCACAAGTGACAAACCAGAACTGAACGGTGAATTGAGTTTGCGTTTCTTCAAAGGTGGACATTTTCTCGTAGGTGTTGAAAACTGGTGGAGTGATGATAGACGTTGGACAACAGGATTCAAATTGATTACAAGCGATTGGTAGGAAAGGTCTACAGTAAAAAAGTGGATAGATATGGCTCAAGCAAAACACAAATTTGTCTGTCAAAAATGTGGCTACACGACACCGAGAGGCCTCGGAAAATGCCCGAGTTGTCAGGCATGGAACAGTTTTACCGAAGAAACTGAAATCGTTTCTACATCTCCTTTGCATCGTGTTATTAGTCATCAATCTAACACACCCGAAATTATTGCTCACGTAACAGCAACAGATGTAGAGCGACAATTTACTGGGATGCCCGAATTTGATAGGGTTTTAGGCGGTGGGATTGTACCCGGGTCCGTAATCCTAATCGGCGGGGATCCAGGTATAGGTAAATCCACACTATTGCTACAAGCAAGCGATGCACTCAGCTGCAAATATGGCAATGTGCTCTATGTTTCCGGTGAAGAATCCGTAAACCAGACGAAGATACGCTCAAACCGACTC
Source organism: Candidatus Poribacteria bacterium (assembly GCA_012270795.1). Lineage (GTDB taxonomy): Bacteria > Poribacteria > WGA-4E > WGA-4E > WGA-3G > MSPOR6. The sequence goes on along the minus strand of JAAXHO010000191.1, from coordinate 15,406 downwards.
GGTGTGAATTCCGATACGCTCTACGTTCTGTGCGAAAATAATTTAGAGCTGATTGAAAAACAGATTGAAAAACTTCAACCACAAGCAGTTGTGATTGACTCAATACAATCAGTTTACCTAACAGATTTCCAATCAGCACCAGGAAGCATCACACAGATTCGGGAATGTGCTGCACAACTCCTAATTTGTGCCAAAAAACAGAATATACCAATTTTTCTCGTTGGACATGTGACAAAAGAGGGAAATTTAGCGGGCCCACGTGTTTTAGAACATATCGTAGATACAGTACTCTATTTTGAAGGAGAACGACATCACATATATCGCGTGCTACGTGCGACAAAAAATCGCTTCGGGTCAACAAATGAACTCGGTATTTTTGAGATGCAAAACAAAGGGCTAGTAGATGTCAAAAATCCATCACAACTCTTTTTGAGCGATAGAGAAGAGAATATTTCTGGTTCCGTCGTCGTCTCAAGCATGGAAGGCACTCGTCCGTTGCTGTTAGAGGTACAAGCATTAGTCGTTCCAACACATTTCGGCACACCGCGCAACACTGCAACAGGGATTGACCGCAACCGCGTCGCACTGCTGATCGCAGTCTTAAATAAACGTGTCGGACTGGATATCGGTGACTCCGATGCCTTTGTCAACATTACCGGTGGAATACGGATTGATGAACCGGGTATTGATCTCGGTGTGTTAATGGCTATTATATCAAACCATCAAAACAAACCAATTGATCCCCGCACTGTCATAATTGGAGAAGTCGGGTTAGGGGGTGAAATTCGCCCCGTACCCCACATTGAAAGACGGATAAATGAAGCAGCAAAACTCGGATTCTCAAGAGCTGTTTTTCCAGACTACAATCAGAAAAGTATAGATGTAAAGGGTACAATTGAACTCATAAGCGTAAAGAATATTTATGACAGTCTAAAAATATTGGTATAAAATCTTTAAATAAACGACAAATTCTTACTGCATACAAAGTTAACATTCAAAAAGTTCTTTTAACATATCAAATGTTCGTCCAAACAAGGACTGCAAGGTTCTGTAACGTAACGATCGAAAATTCATAAAGTTCCCGTAGAAATAGGTAATTCGTTAGAAAGAAACAACACCATCATGGTATAATGCTGATAACGAACTACGGAACAAATCTCAAATTAGTGGTGATAAGAATTTCTTCGCTACAACCGGTCGCAGAAAAGAACTGTGCAAATTAAGATTATTCGTATCTCTTTTGTAATCACAAGTGGAGTCTTGTGCTATTTACCAGATACTAACTTCTTTCATGCTGGTATCGGATTTGGTGTTGCGATAATCCTTGTTGTGTTTGAATACTATCTTCGAATACCTACTACACGTAGATATATTGCAGGCATCTTAGGAGCCGCATTCGGTTTATTGATCTCTCAAGGATTGATCCAATTTCTCAATCAACCCGACTCTATCTTTAATCATTCCGCATTGAGAAACATCCTTATGATCGGGTGCGGATATATTGGATTGATCTGTGGTTACTATTTTTCCGAAAGTCTACCCATCGTCAGGTTATTCAATTCATATCGTTACACACAGATGGGATCGTCTTATGCTACAAACGATTCCAATAGTTTTAAAATATTAGATACAAGTGTTATTATTGATGGACGAATTCTTGAAATCTGTGAAACACAATTTATTGATGGGACACTATTAATTCCGCGTTTTGTTCTAAATGAACTGCAAAATATTGCAGATTCAACCGATTTACTGCGAAGAAATAAGGGACGCAGGGGATTTGACATTCTACGTTCACTCCAAAATAGTCCATCTATCGCTGTCGATATTATTGAAGATGATGTGCCACACCTTGATGAAGTAGACGCGAAACTTGTTCACCTTGCAAAAAAATATTACGCTAAAATCATTACAAACGATCTAAACCTAAACAAAGTCGCTGAATTGCAGGGTGTCACAGTGCTAAATATCAACGAATTAGCAAATGCGATCCGCCCGATTGTTATTGCAGGAGAAATCATACAAGTCCATTTACAGAAAATCGGTAAAGAACCAAATCAGGGTGTAGGTTATCTTGATGATGGAACCATGGTAATCGTTGAAGACGGTAAGTCGTTTATCGGACAAACACTTGATGTTGTAGTTACACAGATGTTGCGAACCAGCACTGGGCAGATGATTTTCGCAAGGAATGCAGAGGAACCTTTTCCACAGAAGGGAATTCGATGATTGAAACAAAGTCAGATACGGATAAATCACTCGGTTGGACGCTGACGAACTCAAAAATATCTGTACTCATCGCTGCTGCAGGACAAGGCAGTCGCATGGAATCGTCAATTAAAAAGCCTTACTTAATGTTAAACGATAAACCAATTTTGTCACATACTATAGATCGGTTTGAACAGAACAGTGTCATTGATGAAATCCTTGTAATTGTAAATGCAGCCGATCTGGATACTTGCAGAAAAAACGTACTTATGCCTTATCAATATAAGAAAGTTCGTGAACCGGTATCGGGTGGGAACACGCGTCAAGAATCTGTATTCAACGGACTTCGTTCGATATCAGATGATGTAGATTATGTTGCTGTCCATGACGGCGTACGCCCCTTTATCAAGGACGACATAATATTTGCATGTCTCAATGCAGCAGCAAAATACGGTGCCAGTGTCTCTGCTGTGCCTGTAAAAGAAACTATTAAAATCGCAAACGTTGACAATTTCATTGATCAGACACCAGATAGAGATCAATTGTGGCGTGTACAGACACCACAGGTCTTTCGAAAATCTTTATTAGTAGAAGCACACAGAAAGGCAATTCAGGATGGCATAAGTGCAACTGATGACGCTGCATTAGTTGAAAGACTCGGGATGCCTGTAAAATTGGTAATGGGCAGCTATAAAAATATAAAAATAACCACAAAAGAAGATTTGCTGCTTGCTAAGACTTTACTATGGTGAATTATTCCAACAATTCACCATAGTTTTAAGAATCTATCATTATACAAATTAACTTTCAGTTAAGATTAGGAAATATATAAAGGTGTTTGTGTGGTAACCTTGTTTCTTGTCTGAACCAGGATTTTCAGGGTTACCAGATTTTCAAACCAACGGTATGAATGCCATTTAGGCATTCCCCGGGATTTACCTCATCAAGGGTTTTTGATAAGCATTTATGTTCTCTTTTGGAATAGGATTTGATGAGAATAATCCCGCTAATCTGATAATCCTGAAAATCCTTATGAAATCGCAGGTGGTGGGACATCCCCAAGCGTTTACGCCATTAGACTTCAGAAAAGTGAAGCCAATGTGGAGTATGATCAAGAGACAAATAGCGTGGAGGAATAACGATGCCATCTATACTGTAAGGAGAAATTAGACAATGAAGCCCAAATTTTTTGTGATTTTATCCATTCTGTTAACGACGCTTGCATTTACGCCAACCCTCTTTGCTCAAGATTCGTTATGGCATCTACCGAAAGGTGCGACCCTGCGGCTCGGTAAAGGTAAAGTAGGGCACCTTGAATATTCACCAGATGGCACGCGGTTGGCAGTGTCAAGTGCTGTCGGTATTTGGCTCTACGACGCGGAAACAGATGAAGCCCTTGATCTACTCACAGGACAAAGGGGCCTCATCCTGTGGGATGCAGACACAAGGCAACACCTCCGCACTGCCACACACATTCTGGAGATTATAGACCTTGTGGGGGACACTATTGTCGCGTTAAGTCCAGACGAAAAAAAATCGCAAGTACCGTTCAATCGCATCCTAGTGATAAAGTCCCATACACTATTCGTCTGTGGGATGTGGACACAGGACACCTCATCCGCACTTTTGACGAGCCTCAACCTCTGGGTTCTATTCAAGACCTCGAATTCAGCCCGGATGGAAAAACAATCGTAAGTCGCATGAGATTTGGTAGTGACAGCAGCTGGTTCATTCTGTGGGATGTGGACACGGGTGCACAATCCTATTCAACATTGTACAGGGATCACGATTTGGTCAGTTGTGTAACATTCAGCCCAGATGGGAAAAAAATCGCAAGGGGTGGTTACTTCGGCACCATCAAAATTTGGGATGTGGACACGAGAAAAATAAAAATGCTCCACACGATCACAGGGCATACAAGAGGTGTCTATAGCGTTGCGTTCAGCCCAGATGGAAAAAAAATCGCAAGCGGCGGTGAAGATAGAACTATCCGCTTGTGGGACACAGACACAGGAGAACACATCCGCACCTTCATAGGGCATAGACGTTCTGTCTATAGCGTTGCGTTTAGTCCGGATGGAAAAAAATCGTGACCCACAGTTACGACGGCACCATCAGATTTTGGGATGTGGACACGGGACAACAGCTCCGGACAATCTATGGGCATTCAACTATTATCAAGAGTATCGCATTCAGTCCGGATGGAGAAAAAATCGCAAGTGGCAGTGGAGATGGCACGGTGCTATTGTGGAAAATTTCGTCTACACAACGCCCTGAAGATGTCAACGGTGATGGTGTTGTGAATATTCAAGATTTAGTTGTTGTTGCAAACGCTTTTGGGGAAGCGGAACCGGATATTAACGGTGATGGTGTTGTGAACATTCAGGACTTGGTGATTGTGGCACAAGCATTTGGGGAATAGGGCTCTACTCTGTAAACCATAACAGCCTGCATTTATGGTAGATTATACAATTAATTCTACATTCTGAGTTGTAGGAACGACCGGGAAATCAAGAAATCAACGGTATGAATCATGGCGAATCATGTAGAACACCACACGGGGAATGCCTAAATGGCATTCATACTGTTGATTGCTTGATTTGGCGTATTCTACCAAGCGCATTCGCCCAATGGCATTCCCCGCGTCGATCCTACAAAAGATGTGTATAATTATTTCAATAATTCACCATAAATTATGGAATATAAGGTATAATATAGTGAATTACAAAATTAAGTTTATACTTTCTGTAGGAGTGATCTCCGAATCGCAACAAAAAGCGATGATAGTCGGGAATCGGAGTTCCTTCCTACAATTGGAAAATGTAAAGTTAATTATAGAATCTACTATAAATCGGACATAAGATGCGGATAGGAATCGGGTACGACGTTCATCAACTTGTTGAGAATAGAAAACTAATTTTGGGCGGTGTAGAAATTCCTTATCATTTAGGATTGTTCGGACATTCAGATGCGGATGTGTTGACACATGCCATCTGTGATGCTATTTTAGGCGCAGCAGCGTTAGGAGACATCGGAACACATTTTCCAGATACAGACGAAAGTTACGCTGGAATGGACAGTCAAGTTTTTCTTCGCACTATCACAGCGAAGATTAGAGAACAAAAATATGTAATTGAAAACGTTGACAGCACAGTAATTGCACAAAAACCGAAATTAGCACCCTATATCTCGCAAATGCGGCGTGTTCTTGCAAGAACATTAAATATAACAGAAACACAGGTAAGTGTGAAAGCAACTACCGCAGAAGGATTAGGAATTGTAGGTGAAGGAAAAGCAATCGTAGCACAAGCGGTTGTATGCCTTTCCAAAACTCAATCATAAATCTTTGTGCTTTGTTGTTGTGCAATTTTGTGGTTCATCAATATATGAAGGAAAATTGAATGGGATTGAAAATATATAATTCCCTTAGCAGACAACTTGAGGATTTTACACCCCTAACGGAGGGACAAGTGTCAATGTACAGTTGCGGTCCCACCGTCTATGATTATATACACATCGGCAATGCTCGAACAGCACTCGTTACGGATATTATAAGAAGGTATCTTGAATACAGCGGATATACTGTCAAATTAGTTCAAAATGTAACTGATATTGATGATAAAATAATTGCGCGAGCGCAAACACTCGGAATCAGCTCCAGTCAACTCGCACATACAAACAGTGAAGCATACTTTGAGGATACACAAAGACTCGGAATTCAAGCCGCAGATGTGCACCCGAAAGCAACTGAACACATTCCAGAGATGATTGACCTGATCCAAACACTTATTGATAAAGGTGCAGCTTATGTCGTTGATGGTAGTGTCTATTATCGCGTCAATACATTCAATGAATACGGCAAACTGTCCAAACGTAAACCGGAGGATTTGTTAGCAGGTGCCCGCGTTGAAGTGGATAAACGTAAGGAAGACCCGCGCGATTTTGACATGTGGAAGGCAGCAAAACCGGGAGAACCATATTGGGAGAGCCCATGGGGACCTGGAAGACCCGGATGGCATATCGAATGTTCGTCTATGGCGATGAAACACCTAGGTGAAACAATTGATATCCATGCGGGGGGTGAAGACCTACTGTTCCCACATCACGAAAACGAAATCGCACAGAGCGAATTGGCAACAGGCAAAACCTTTGCGCGTTACTGGGTTCACGTCGCGTTCCTGAAAATAGACGGTAGACGGATGGGTAAATCTGAGAGAAACTTTATCTTCTTACGAGACGCATTGGACAGATACCCCGCAGAAGTCATCCGTCATTTTCTCATTTCTGCACAATACCGTCATCCACTTGATTACAGTTTGGAAAGCCTGCAAAAATCTGAATCCGCACTAAAACGTTTGAACAACTGCTTAGAAACACTGAAAAAATATGATGAAGATACAAACGAAACCTCAGATGATAAAACCTCGCAAACGTCAAAGGTTTCTAAAGCTGACATCTCACTTCTTTCGGCAATAGAAAACATGCAGGCGCAATTTACTGATGCTATGAATACCGATTTCAATACAGCACAAGCAATGGGGTCAATTTTCTCTCTTGTCAGCCACGTCAATAGGTCAATAGCAAATTCCAACGGTGTTTCCTCAAACACTTTAGCAAAAGCCCGTAAAACCCTATACGAAACCTGTCAAGTTCTTGGCATCTATACGATAAACGAGGATGATACTGGCAACACCGCGGAATACCTCAATCCACTGCTTGAACTCCTATTAGAAATTAGACAAAACGCACGAAACCAAAAAGATTGGGATACTTCAGATAAAATCCGTGATAGACTGAAACAACTAAATATCGAAATCCAGGACACTCATGAAGGATCAACTTGGAAATTTATACCTTAAACACAAACATTGAACAACTTAAGTTCAATCCGTGTCTAAAAAAAGTAGGTATTCACTTAGATATTTTGTTTTGAGATAAAACCCCCACGCAGTATAATAAAGTCTTAGTGGTGGGTTCAGCAGTGTTAACTGCAATATTTACGCATGCAATAACTGCATGCAATAAGGAGTAAAAATCATGTTCATTAAAAATGTTATTCATTTTTCACTTATCTGTTTTGCTGTTGTTTTGGTAGGTTGTAGTGCGCTGCTTTCCCAACAAGAATGGAGTGAGAACTACTCGCTTCTTGAAGGAGCCACATCAACCAGTCCATCAATGATTGATGGTGATATTAACACCATCGGTGAAACATCACTCCCCGCAACCGCAAGCTCCGCGATGGGGTCAAATCCTGCACCTGAAGTCGTTATTACGTTACCAGAAGAAAAAGTTATCCGAAGAATCGTTATACATTCCGAAAACCTAAAGACATTTGATATCTTCGCTGATCAAGGTGGAATTGTCAAAGATACAGACTGGAAATTAATCAAAGAGATAAAAACTGTAGAATCTAATCCGATTGAGATTCCCGTATTAATCTCTCACCCTACAAACCGCATTCGGCTTAGAGTTTTATCAACTACAGACGATGCAAACCTGAAACGAAGTCAGCGCGCACGGAGTGGTGGTGGTGGTGTTCGCGCATTCGGTCAAAATCGTCGCGCACAAGGAAAAATCAAGGAAATTGAACTTTACGGATACAAAACTGTTGAACAAACAAAGCAAAACACCGCAGCTGAAAACCGTGAAAAAGAACTTGATGATTTATTAAATACAGAATAATACAATATCGGTATGAACGTTTTACCAACAAGACATCGGTAGAATGTTGTACAAATATAACTACGCAATAAGGTGGAATAAATGCGTTTCAGTATATTGATAGTAATTTTCTTATGTATGCTTGTTGGGATGTCTGGATGTGTTCTCTCTTCAAGTCCATCGCTAAACTGGAGCGAGAACGTTGCCATTAGAGCTGCCAGCAAAGATTCAAAGTTTCATGATGACAACTTGTATACGGAAGGAAGGACTTCAACGATAGTTGAAGCGGATCGAAGCCAAGCAGCACAAGAAGAATCAGATAAATTCACCGAGGCTGTGTTAAACTGGAACGTCTCCCAGACAATCCAACAAATTGTCGTCAAAGCGAAAGAGGGACAACTGGAATTCTTTCATATACAATATATGGACGAAGAGGGAAAGTGGGTAACAATAAAAGATGTGCGCGACAACATGCGTCCTGTCTATAAATACACACTGAGAGAGCCTATTGTAACAAAGAAGTTCCGACTCAAAGTTCCACGTAGATGGGAATCCCGACGAATTGGTGGACAGAGCCGGTCAAAACGCTCAGAAACAGGTGCACCATCTGCTGCTCAATACAGGAATATTCAGGAAATTGAACTCTATTACGCACTCCCAACACCCGAAACTAATTCAATGTAATAAGCAACAGGAGAGGAACGTCAGAAATCTTCATAATACTCACCATCTCTCATCTTTAAAGTTTTCAGAAAACACGTTAATATGATAAATTTCAAAGTAGTAGCAAATGAATACACAACGTGTCAACAGAGAAATGAAGCATGTTGTTTACAATCACTAAGTCCAATCCATTGACAGAGATACATGCAAATATGATTGAAGGATTCTGAACATTACTCAGGCATGGTTTGGACAACATCACTACTACCTAAACAGGATACACACCGTTATTGTAGAAGAAACATGTTACAAGTTTATCTATCACGATATGAACATAGTTTTTTATATTTTTTCTGAAAGCATGAAGATATAACTTGTGCAATTATTGTTTTTTTGGTATTATATCAGACAATACTGATGTTAAACAATAATTTAACCAAAGTAAATTTCTGTTGTTAAATATCAAATTTTATCGTATATTATTCGACAAGGGAATATATAATTGCAGAGTTTTATGCTGATATTAAAGGATGGATGATCATGAAAGAAGATATATACACTGGAAATTGTTTAGATGTATTACCAACACTTGACAAAGATTCCATTGATTTGGTCATTACAGATCCACCGTATTTCCTTGATGGATTTGATAATAATTGGAAGAAAGGTCAAGTGTTGGTAAAAGAAAGAACAGGAGTAATCGGTGGACTGCCTGTAGGCATGAAGTTTGATCGAAGACAAGGTATTGCCCTGCAAGAGTTTATGACAGATGTAAGCAATCTGATGTATGTTGTTATGAAACCAGGTGCTTTTGCCGTTGTTTTTAGTCAACCAAGATTAGCACATCGTATGGCGATAGCACTTGAAGAAGCCAATTTTGAAATACGCGATCTGTATGCGTGGCATTTTAATCGCCGTTCGCAGCCAAAGGCATTTTCAATGGATCATTTCGTTCGTCAAAAGGTTATGTCTGATGATGAAAAGGAGGAACTTATAGAAAAACTTCAAGGTCGGAAAACACCGCAATTACGACCACAATTTGAGGCAATGATCCTTGCACAGAAACCCAAAATAGGGACATTTATTGAAAACTGGTTGGAACATGAAACAGGTTTAATTGATATGGCGGCATCGTTAGATGGTAAGGCACCAAGCACAATAATGACCGTTGAAAAACCATCTCGTAGTCAATTCAACGGGCACTCTACAGTAAAACCTGTAAGACTAATTGAACATTTGATAAAATTGTTCTCTATACCAGGGCAGACAGTGCTTGATCCATTCCTTGGAAGCGGAACAACTGCTGTAGGCGCAAAGAAACTCGGTAGACGATATATTGGTATTGAAATTAATCCCGAATATGTAAGTATTGCTAAACGCCGTTTAGATATGGCACCAGATGGAGGTAAGTGTATGAATGTGGAGGTATTAGACCCAAACAACATGCTCGCATGGGTATGTTTTATCTTGAAGAGGCTGTTCTTGATGTTTTGCTTGAGTCTAAGTATGAGCAGGAGTGCTTGGGGCCAGCAGAAATCAGCAAAAGAGCTGGTATTTTTCGTGACCGTGGTTCAGTAAACATAATGAATGATGCTATCGTTTGTGGTATTCTTGTAAAATTAGCAGATGAAGATAGAGTTCAACGCTGTGAGCAACCAAACAGAAAAGGTGGTTGGGAACTCACTAACAAAGAATTTGCTGAGAGACGTGACGATGCTGGATATAAAATTTAACAGTTTTACAGTATACTATCTTTTAAACTCGTCTCATTGGCAGGATTGTCAGTTCAACATGCCTGTGCTGCGTTCTGCCACTACCTCACCAATATATTTTGAAAGTTCTTGGAGATATGTATATGATACGGTTAAATGAGATAAGACACGAAAACTGCCTTGATACGATGAAAGTAATGAGTGATGCATTTGTTGATCTCGTTGTCACCTCACCTCCATACGACGCAATGCGTGAATATGGAGGATACAAATTAGAACACTTTGAAAAAATCGCTACTAATTTATATCGAGTTGTTAAGGTTGGTGGAGTTGTTATTTGGGTTATCGGAGACCAAACAGTAAAAGGGAATGAATCAGGCACTTCATTCCGTCAAGCACTCTATTTTAAAGAGATCGGTTTCAATTTATTTGATACTATGATTTATTTAAAGCCACCCAGAGGCGCGTGTGGTGATAAATGAACCTATTGGCAATCTTTTGAGTATATGTTTGTGTTTAGTAAAGGACAACCAAAAACAATTAATCTCATTAAAGATAGAAAGAATAAAGAATCTCGTAAAGGAGATAGTGGAACAAAACGTTTGCCTGATGGATCACTATATCAACATAACCGTGGCGGATACGAGGATTATGGCAGAAGAACAAATGTTTGGGAATATATGATTGGCAATGGACATTCGGCAAGCGATAAAATAGCCTACCAACACCCTGCTATCTTTCCCGAAAAATTAGCACGTGACCATATACTATCCTGGAGCAATAAAGGAGAATTAATATACGACCCGTTTATGGGAAGCGGGACTGTTGCTCTTATGGCAAAATTGAACAATAGAGATTATATCGGAAGTGAAATAAACAAAGAATATTGTGAAATCGCCAAAGTGAGACTGAATAAGTACAACTTGAAATAAGATGGTGGTAAAATTTGGCTCAAGAAGCAAAAGATCGTATTTGTAAGGGTGTGGACGGCTTCTACCCATTGACGCATTTGAACCCAATCGTCCAGCAGTCTGGCGCAGCGAATGCAAAGAATGTAGGGCGAGCAAGAAAAGAATACCAACTAAAGCTCGTCGTGAATATGAAGCAAAACACCCCAGACCCAAAATAGGTGAAGAGTTTCACTGTCCTGTTTGCGACAGAACAACAATCGTCCAGCAAAACAGAGATGTCAATTTGGATCATAGCCATGAAACAGGTGAAATAAGAGGTTGGGTCTGTAATAGATGTAATACAGGTATTGGGAATCTGAGAGAAAGCGTTACGATACTCAAACGTGCAATTATGTGGATAAAAAGAACCCTTATGTCTTTTTTTGCTCAATTTTGAAAATCACATCTACTCATAGCATAATTGTTTAGACGATGTTATCTATAGAAACAAAAAATCTTCTACATCTTAGCCTGATTCAAGGAGTTGGACCGAAAACCGTCCTATTCTTAGTCAAAATATTGGGTAGTGCAGAAAAAGTCCTCAGTGCCACGCCAGAGGAATTGGAAAAAGTCGAAGAACTTTCTGCAAACGCACGAAACCGACTAACCCAAAGAAAACTCGGATGTTCATTAGAACGCGAATTGGAATTGATACAGGAATATGGGTGTCAAATAATAACTTACTACGACAGTGCGTATCCGCGCCTGTTGAAGGAAGTTGACCCACCCCCCTTGTTACTTTACGTCAGAGGTGAATTGAAACCGGAAGATGCACTTAGCATCGCTATTGTCGGTTCAAGAGAAGCAAAAGATTATGGACGACGTGTCAGTTATCAACTATCACACCAACTTGCCAACCGTGGACTGACTGTTATCAGTGGGTTCGCAAAAGGTATAGACACTTGTGCACACAGAGGCGCGCTGGAAGCCGGAGGTAGAACAATTGCCGTAATGGGTAACGGACTCAGCCTCATCTATCCAGCAGGTAATAGTGATTTGGTGGATAAAGTTGTTGAATCCGGGGCATTGATATCTGAATTTCCGATGGGGATGAAACCGAGAGCAGAAAACTTTCCAAGACGCAACCGAATCATCAGTGGATTAACACTCGGAACCGTTGTGGTTGAAGCTTCAAATAGGAGCGGTGCACTTATTACCGCACGTCTCGCAAGTGAGCAAGGTAGGGAGGTATTCGCTGTACCAGGGGAAATCTTCTCTGAATTATCAACCGGCACACACAAACTAATTGATAACGGGGCAAAACTCATCAGCACAGTAGACGACCTCATAGAAGCACTGCCACATCACATCATAAATCAAATATCTGCCATTACACCAACATCAGAAGCAACGAATAGAGGGAAGCAAATACCGATCATCATAAACAAGGACAACCTTGAAGGCACAAGCAGTGCCTTACAAAAATCAACGGAAACTGATAAGAAAAAACCTTTACCTAAACCGCCACCGCCAGATTTAACATCCGATGAAAAAACGGTGTTTGATGCAATCAAAGTCCCTTCAACGCATATTGATACCATTGTCCGAACAACCCAGTTGCCGATTAGCCAAGTGTCAAGCGCACTGCTGATGTTAGAACTCAAAGGTGCTATTGAGCAGCTACCCGGTAAACAGTTTGCTAAAACTATTTGAGAGGTATAATTGTGAATTCAACAGAATTAGATTTTGAAAAACCGCTTATAGAGTTAGAACGCCACCTGATACAACTGGACGCTTTCACAGAAGAACATCCAGAGTTAGACCTTTCAGAAGGCATTGCTGCATTGAAACAGAATGCAGACACACTCACAAAACAGACGTTTCAAAAACTGAGTCGGTGGGATAAAGTGCGGTTAGCGCGGCACCCACAACGACCACAATCTTCTCTCTATATCAACGAACTTCTTGACGATCCTGTTGAACTCCGCAGTGATAAACTTTACGGCGATGACCGCGCACTCATCGGTGGCTTAGCGTGGTTTGATGAACACCCTATCGTCTACCTTGCACAACAAAAAGGAACGAACCTTGAAGAACGGCAGGAGATGAACTTCGGATACACACACCCAGAAGGGTACCGAAAAGCGAGACGTTTGATGCAGTTAGCGAACAAATATAACCGTCCTTTAATCTGTTTTGTTGATACGCCAGGGGCACACTTTGATCTCCGTTCCGAAGAGTATGGACAAGCGGCTGCCATCGCTGACAATCTCGCTGAAATGATACAGATGCATGTCCCGATTCTTGTCGTTATCATTGGTGAAGGCGGCAGCGGCGGCGCGTTAGCAATCGCTGTCGGTAATCGCGTGTTGATGATGGAATATGCCGTCTACTGCGTGGCACCACCCGAAGCATGCAGTGGAATCGTATGGAAAGACAAAGGCGAACACGCACCTGAAGCCACTGAAGGCTATAAACCCACCGCACCAGACCTGCTAAAGTTCGGCATCATTGACCAAGTTATTCGCGAACCTCTCGGTGGTGCACATAGAGACCCTGAGGCAGCTGTTCGCAGCGTCAAACGTGCTATGCGAAAGCATCTCAATGAATTGCTACAGATGACAGAAAAACAACTTGTCCAACAACGGCATGAACGTTATAGAAATCTCGGACTTTACGGAGAAGATGAAAATTAATTCCCAATACCATTTCTAATTAATCTCTTTTTTGTAGCACCAACTTCCAGTTTGTGCCTAAAGAATGACTACCATAACAACCATTTAATGAGACAATAATTTATTGAAATGGTATAACTCTAAAATACAAAACACCTATTTACAAATAATACATAATAAACAAATATCCTACAAAACACATGAAAATCCTACTTTCACATAAACATTCTATAAAAAAATATGAAAATACGTACAATAACCACAGGCATCCCGTTCCCATTTTCCAATTACCAACTCCAACGTGCCGCAAAATTTAATACAGCCTGCAAAACCCACATTGAAGCGAACGGTTACGAAGTCCAAACAACACGTGTTAGCTGCCAAATCTGGGATGAGCAAAGAGATATTGAAACAATCCTTGCGTTAGAGAACGATGCACAAGCATTAGGGATTGAGTTTCTGAGCTTAGGCACAATTCCACCAGGGAAACGATGCACAACAACGCACCTTGCACAGGTCGCAGATGTCATTGTCAAAAGCGAAATACTCTTTGCAACCGTTACACTAACGTCAGATACCGGACAGGTCGTACCAGACATTGCAGAAACCACTGCCGACATCATCCGGCAGATAGCACACCAAACCGAAGCTGGCTACGGAAACCTCCGCTTCGCAGCTCTGATGAACTGCCCTCCGAACACCCCCTTCTTCCCAGCAGCATACTGGCGCGACACCAGAACTAATTTCAGCATCGGATGGCAAGCAATTGACCTCATCCAAGATGCCTTCGCTAATGCTCCGAATTTAGAAGCCGGTTTGCAAAATATGAAGACAGCAATGGAAGCGGAAGGACAAAAAGTCGTCGCACTTGCAGAAACCATCGCAAAAGACTGGGGTATAAAGTTTATCGGAATTGACGTGTCGCTTGCACCAATGGGTGATGACAGCATCGCTTATGCAATGGAACAACTCCTCCCAGGTTGCTTCGGTGATAGCGGCACCTTGACAGCTGCCGCAGGTATCACACGAACCCTTAAGTCCCTCTCCTTGCCGCTGTGTGGATACTCTGGACTGATGCTACCAGTGCTGGAAGATGTCGGCCTCGGTAAACGCAGTGAAGAATGCTATTTCAATTTAGACAGTCTCCTCCTTTATTCCTCTGTCTGTGGAACGGGGTTAGACACAATCCCAATTCCCGGTGATGCTACTACAGAGCAGATCGCAGCCATTTTGTCTGATGTCGCAACCCTCTCTATGCAGCTCAAAAAACCTTTATCTGTCCGTCTTTTCCCCGTCCCCGGACGCAAGGCAGGTGAAATAACGCAGTTTCAATCCCCGTACCTCACAAACACTGCGGTGATGCAGATATAAACAGAAATTCAAAACGAAGTCCGAAATATTATATTTTCTGACGGGTATGTAATACCAATTCTAATTATTTTTATTACATTCTTCCGTAGGTCCAAATCAACGGTATGAATGCCTTATTGGCATTCCCCGGGTAGAGGCACGAAACCCGACAGGATAGCCACAATCAATACATGTCGGGTTTCGCTGCGCTCTACCTATAAGTGTAAACTTAAGAACCTTATATATT
>JAAXHO010000187.1 GCA_012270795.1 Candidatus Poribacteria bacterium | reverse complement strand
ATGTAATTAACTGGCACAAGTCGTTAGAGAGTAAACATGTATTTCCCGTATGATTTTGAGGGTTTTCCACTCAGTAAAGGACCGATGGTGATGTTGGTTCTATTTTTCATCTCTTGCTTCTTCATATTTGCACCTGCTGAGGAAGAGGGTGAGAAAATAGAATTTTGGGTATTTGCACCAACCCACTATCATGAATACCAGGCGCGATTCCCCATTTTTCAAGCGCAACATCCAGAAATAAACGTAAAACTCATTAACTATGGGAATGCCATGCACGATAAACTCCTCACTGCATTCTTATCAGATTTCGGGGCACCAGATATTGTTGAAGTTGAAATTACTTCTATCGGACGTTTTCTCAAAGGAGCTCTTGACGAAGTGGGTTTTGTTGATCTGCGTACCCGTTTAGAAAACGAAGGTTGGATGGATAAGTTAGTACAAAGCCGATTTACACCTTGGTCATACAAAGGTAGGATATATGGCATTCCACACGACTTGCATCCCGTCGTTCTTTTATATAGAGATGACCTTTTTAAAGCCGTTGATGTTGAGATGACAGAAATTGAGACGTGGAATGACTTCATTGATGCAGGCAAAAAAGCTGCACGCGATCTTGACGGAGACGGGACAATTGACCAATATGCTATTGTGCTTGACAATAAGTCCGATAGCGATTATTTTAACTTACTGCTTCAAAGGGGGGCAGGCTTTTTTGATGCTGATGGAAACGTTGTGATTGACAGTGAAATAGCTATTGATACCTTAGCATTTTTTGTTTCGTTGTTCAATGAACATGAAATCGCAACACCCGTTTATGGGACTTGGCACGGGGATCCAAGCAACTATGCTGCTATGCAGGATGGACAGATCCTCTCTATACTTGCACCAGACTGGTATCTCGGGCTTCTCAAAAGTCAAGTGCCGCAGATGGCAGGTAAATGGAAAGCAATCAGTATGCCTGCATGGGAACAAGGTGGTAGACGCACTACGACTCGCGGCGGTACAATGATTGGTATTACCAAACATTGCAAGAATCCTGAGCTTGCTTGGGAGTTGCTAAAATTCACATATTTTGACACCGAAGGATTGATAAACCGATACGAAACCACATCAATAATTCCACCTTTGAAAGATGCATGGGACGCACAGATATATAAAGAACCGGATGAATATCTTGGGGGACAACATATCGGAGAGTTGTTTATTGAATTATCTTCGGATATACCGCCGCGCTATCAAAATCCGTATTGGTCCGAAGCAGCTGACTTGTTAAATGATGCAATTTTCAATGCTGTCACAGAAAAACAGACTCCAAAAGAGGCTTTGACATCACTTGCGGAAAAGGTCAGAACCATTATCGCGAAAGATCAAGAACGATGGGGGAAAATGCAGTGACTATTGTCTGTTCCGCTTTTACTTTCTTTATCCAAAATGAGAGGATTTGATGAAAGCTGCAACTGTTAAATCCCGTTACTGGCACCAACAGCAGAAAATCGCTCCCTATTTTTTTATCGCTCCGTTTTATATCCTCTTTGCTATCTTTATGGGGTATCCATTAATCTCATCACTCATAATGAGTTTTTTTGAGATGCGCGGATTTCAAAGCAGAATATTTGTCGGTATTGGAAACTTCGCAGATCTGTTTCGTGATCCGATCTTTTGGAAATCCCTTTGGAACACGACCTATTTTGCTCTGGGCACACTCATACTCCAATTACCTATAGCCCTGTTTCTTGCTATTCTCTTAAACGCAAAGTTTGTAAAGGGAAAAAACTTCTTACGACTCGCCTTTTTTACCCCCGTTCTTGTCGCAGGTGTATTTGTCGCGATCATCTTTAATCTAATATTCGACCAACGCGCAGGAATGATAAACAACGAATTTGTGCTATTTGGTAAGGAGATAGGTTGGCTAAATGATACAAGATTTGTCATGCCCGCGGTTATTCTCACGGGTGTGTGGCAGTGGGCAGGATACAATATGATCTTCTTCTTAGCAGGTTTACAAGGAATTCGACAAGAACTCTATGAAGCTGCCGCAGTTGATGGCGCAAACTGGTGGCAGTCCTTTGTCCATATCACTTTGCCTTCATTACGTCCTGTCATCGCATTTGTCGTTGTCGTTTCCATGATCGGTTCGTTCCAACTCTTTGATCTGCCATTCATATTAACAAATGGCGGAAATCCTTCTGATTCTGGAACAACAATCGTAATGTATTTATATAAGAACGGTTTTCAGTTCATGCGGCTCGGTTATGCCGCAACAATCGGATGGGTGCTGTTTATCATAATTGCTGCAATATCTATAGTGCAATTGAAATTACTCGGTATTTTTCGTGAGGAATAGAAGAAAGGAAATTTGATGCAAATACTACCAGCAATAGACCTTCGGGGTGGAAAGTGTGTTAACTTAGTTCAAGGGATAGCTGAACAGGAAACGGTTTTTTCTGATTCCCCCGTTGACATGGCAAAGCAGTGGGAGGCAGCAGGAGCTGAATACCTACATCTTGTAGATTTGGATGGTGCATTTCAAAGGGAATCAGCGAACATTGATATTGTTAGTGAAATCGTCTCTGTAATAGACATACCTGTGCAACTCGGTGGTGGTATTCGTAATATGGATCAAGTTGACTCCATCTTAGAATTGGGGGTTCACCGTGCGATTTTAGGTACAGCAGCACTCAAAAATCCTGAATTGGTGCAGCACGCATGCAGCAAATATAAAGAACGAATTGCTGTTGGCATAGACGCAAAAGATGGAATGGTCGCTACACACGGATGGTTAGAGGTCTCACAGAAGTCCACAGTTGACTTTGCCGCAGAACTAACTGAAGTCCAGACAATCATATACACAGATATAAAAAGCGATGGAATGCTAAAAGGACCAAATGTTAATGCCACTGCAGAAATAATAAATGCAGTATCGGCAAGTGTCATAGCCTCTGGCGGCGTAACTTCAACATCAGATATTATTGCTCTTAAGGAAATCGGGGCAAGTGGTGCGATTATTGGACGCGCATTGTACACAGGTGACCTGACATTTTCTGAAGCAATTGATGCTGCAAGGTAGATGGTGTTCAAGGGAATTAATCCACAGTAGTCACTATACCTAATCCGATACTTGTCCCCATTTTTTTTACTTCAAACGTAGTACCGATCTCCATTGCAAGCGGTAATTCAAGCGTAAATGCAACATGTGCATTCGCACCTGGTGTTACGAGGGATAAACTTGGAGGGAGATGTAAACGTGCTTGGACATCAATGCCCCATAAATGAATATCAGGTTTGTCGTTCTCAATCAGTGGAATGTGTGTTCCACTCTCTTCCTGTGTAAACAGATAAACAAGAGCAGTAAAATCGGAATGTGCCTTAATCGTTTTAGGATGACACATGACTTGTCCAATTGATACCCAATTAGGTTCTGCCTCAACAACGACCTCATCCTCTTTGATCCCCAGGCACTTCGTCTTGATACGTTCACCTTTTCCTACAATATCCACAGCATGTCCAACGGCAAGGTGACCTTGAACAAGTTCACCCCGGACAGTGACACGTTCCTTCAACTCTTCAACTATCTCGTGGATTGGCATGATAGGGTGAAGGTTATCAGGATTGACGGGATTAGGCATATAGCGATTGAGTGCAAAAATCAGGTCAACAATCGGTTTCCATTGATCAGAACCGATATTATCGCCTTTGTAGTTCAATGCACGATCTGTGTCACCGACAATAATCGGACTGTTTTGCTCTTCCCAACCAAATTCAGTAAGGAGTTCACGCATCTCCTGTTTGCATATATCAATCAATTCATCATCTGTTATGTTTTTTCGTGTGTTGAGAAACGATATGATATTGGGTATATTAACGCTGTTGGCAATTCGTAGCTGTTCTTCAGATTCATTGGTAACCCCGTCAACAGCATCTACAATCCATATCGCACCTTGCAATCTGAATGACCGACTAACCAACATCTTGATAATATCCAGATGTGTTTCGCAGTCAATCTGTGTATAAAATTTTCCACTGGTCTCGTAATCAATGTATCGATAGGTTATACTGACACCTTCGTGTATGGTGTGATGTTCCGGTAATTGTTGTTCAAATAATTGATTTGTCTTTGAACGAATTGCACCAATTCTTGAAACGACCTTTGCAATCGATGCTGTTAATGTTGTTTTCCCGTGACCGACGGCACCAAGTGTACTGATAGGTAGGAAACGGTGGGAGGATGCTCTCTTTTCGTCCATTAATTACTCCTTCAGATTTATCAAATTGCGTATGAATATCTGTTGCATGTCTCTTTAATTATAGCAAAAGTTTTGCGATTATGCAATAATGTGTTAAATTCAACCCATAGGCATTCAATTGTCGGTTTTCGTTGTTGTTGGAGGGGTTTCTAACCCCGATTTGAAATACACAGCAGCAGCAATCGGGGTTAGAAACCCCTCCAACAATGATGCTTTGTGACAATTGAATGTCTCTGAAATTCAACAATTACCGATAAACTATACACAATACAAGCAAAGGAACATTTACATGGCAGGTCCGTTAGATGGCATAAAGGTATTAGATTTAACAAGAGTACTTGCAGGACCTTTTACAACGATGCTTCTCAGCGATCTTGGAGCAGAGGTAATTAAAATTGAACAACCGGAAAAAGGAGATGAATCCAGGGATTTTGGTCCTTTCAAAAACGGCTTTAGCCTCTATTTCATGAGCGTGAATCGTGGTAAAAGGAGCGTGACGCTCAATCTGAAAACCCAACAAGGTGTTAATATATTCAAGGAGCTCGTTAGTCAATGCGACATATTAGTAGAGAATTTCCGTCCCGGAACGATGAAGAAACTCGGTTTAGATTATGAAACACTTGCGGTTGAACATCCTTCACTGATATATGCTGCATGTTCCGGTTTTGGACAGACCGGACCGATGGCTCAACAAGGTGCCTATGATATGATCATACAAGGGATGGGGGGCATTATTAGTATCACAGGCAACCCCGACACACCTCCAGTTCGTGTTGGAACATCAATCAGTGACATTACCGCGGCATTATTCACAACAATCGGTATATTGTCTGCGTTGCATCATCGCAACATATCTGGTAAGGGGCAATTGGTTGATGTCGCAATGTTAGATAGTCTCGTAGCAGTATTGGAAAATGCAATCGTCCGGTATTTCGCAACGGATGAGATACCGCGTCCCATCGGAAGTCGACACCCCGCGATCACCCCATTTGAGGCGTTTGAATCTGCAGATGGACATATAATCATTGCAATAGGCAATGATACGTTGTGGGGGAAATTTTGTGAGCACGTCAATCAGAAGCAACTTATTTCGGACCCAAGATTTCACTCTAACGCAGATCGCACCACAAACCATACGGAGTTGTTTCCTATTCTTTCAGAAATAATGCGTCAACGTACAACTGATGAATGGCTTGATGCACTTGAAAAGATAGGTGTGCCGTGTGGACCTGTCAATACGATTGACAAAGTGGTTAACCACACACAGGTTCAAGCTCGTGAGATGATCACAAATGTGTTCCACCAAATAACAGGGACTGTTAAGGTTCCAGGATTACCGATTAAACTCTCAGACACCCCTGGCCATATAGAAGTTCCTGCACCAAATCTCGGTGAACATACTGATGAAGTGTTGATTGATATGTTGAATATTACACCTCAAGAAATAATACAGCTAAGACATGATGGAATTATCTAATACCAATTCTAAAAAATAATGTCTCATTAAGGAATTCCACTTTTATTGATGGTTGGGGTGTTTCTCTTCGGTAGGAGCGATCTTCTTGTCGTGACCGGGAGGTCACTCCTACCAGATCTCCACAACTAATGAGATATTATCAATTAGAAATGGTATTACTCAGAATCTGCACCACGTTTTTCAACAAGATAATATAACGCAGGCAACACAAGCAACGTCAAAAAGGTCGCTGTAATCATACCACCACTGATAACAATAGCAAGCGGTTTCTGCAGTTCCGCACCGGAACCGTGTGCAAGCGCAAGCGGCAACATCCCCAGTCCAGTCGTCAATGCTGTCATCAACACCGGACTAATCCGTTCCGATGCTCCCTTCACCACCGCATCATATAACGGCATTCCCTCTGAACGCAACGTATTGATATGTGAAACCAAGATGATACCGTTTCGTACAGCAATACCGAACAACAGAATGAAACCAACCATAGACGGAATGCTCAACACGCCACCAGTAAGAAACACACTGACAATACCACCGATCAATGCCAAAGGAAGGTTCAGGACAACAAGGACTGAAAGCTTGAGCGAACCCAATGCAAGATACAGCAATATAAATATACCGATGAAAACTAAACCGGACTGAATGAGGATACGACTTTGCGCACTCTGTTGACTTTCAAACTGTCCACCATAAGTAAGGTAGTATTCATCGGGCAAATCAACATGAGTCTCAATTTCCCTTTGAACTTCAGCAATAAAGTTGCCAAGGTCTCTATCCTGAACATTGCATTGAATCACTATACGGCGCGAGACGTTTTCATGATTGATAGTATTAGGTCCTAAACCTAAGTTCACATCTGCAACCTGTTTCAACGGAATGAATGCACCTGAAGGTGTTCGGAGTTTCAGGTTACCAAACGATTCAACTGTTTTCACAAGTGTTGGGTCAATCCGCACAACAAGGTTATACTGCCGTTGTCCTTGAATGATCTGGCTGACAGTTTCACCCTTGAATGCCCCCTCTGCGAAATGCGTAATGTCTTGCACACTTAAGCCATGCCGCGCTGCTTCTAAACGTTTTACTTTGATCTGTAGCTGCTCAACTTGCACCTGTTGTTCAACCTGCAAATCTGCAACACCATCAATGCCGGACATCACGTCTTCAATTTCATGTGCCTTCTGTCTCAGTGTGGTAAGATCGGGGCCGAACAGTTTCAAAGCCACTTGTGCACTCACACCCGATAGCAGATGGTCAAGTCGGTGCTGAATCGGTTGACCGACAGACACTTGTACGCCCGGAAAGTTCTCATTGGAGAGTAGGTCTCGCACTTCGGCAAGCAGTTCCTCGCGTGTCTTTTCACGCTCATCAGGCGGAATGAAATTCACTACAATTTCATGCGTATTCACATCGTGTGCGTGTTCGTCTGCTTCGGCACGCCCCGTGCGACTGCTGACGCTTGTTACCTCATCTATATCCAACAGCCTTCTTTCCATTTCACGACCGATTCGTGTTGACTCTCCAAGGGAAGTTCCAGGAGGTGAGAACACACTGATAGTAAATGTAGCTTCATCCATCACTGGCAAAAACTCTGTCCCTAAACGTGAAAAAGATGTACCCGCTATCACAACAAGTAACAATGCAACCGACACCACAAACCAACGCAAACGTAACACCCATGACAGAATAGGTCGATAAGCGCGTTTTATCCACATCACAACAGGTTGAAGCGTCAAGGCATCCTCAACATCTGAATCCGGTGCTAATCTTACAACAAACAGTCTCCAACGTATCACAAGATTGCGGAAACCGTTGTAAATCCGCTTAATCCATGTGAACAAACCACGTCGTTGAGATGGCGTATATTCTCGCAAGGACATTGCTTGCACTCGTCCGAGCATTAATTCACTTAACACTGGAACGACTGTTAACGCGACAAGCAGGGATGCCGCCATAGAAATCACAACTGCCCAACCAAGTGGACGAAACATCCTTCCCTCAATACCACTGAGGCTGAACAATGGCAAAAACACAAGGATAATAATCAATGTCGCAAATACAATAGATACCCGCATTTCGTCGCTGGCACGCGTTACAACCTGTGTCGGTGTTTCGTCTGTTTCATTCCCCATTTCACGTAGATGAAAGTACTCTTGCAAGCGTCTAAAGATGTTTTCAACATACACAATTGCATCGTCAACCACCATTCCCACAGCAATCGCCAAACCTGCGAGCGTCATGATGTTTAACGTCCCACCTCTATAAAGCAACGCTATGATCGCAATTATCAGCGACAAAGGGATAGCAGTTAATGTAATAAAGGCAGTGCGGATATTGAAGAGAAAGATGATGAGAACCACAACAACCAGAATCGCACCATCGCGCAGTGCTTCTTTCACCGTATCCACTGCCCGCTGAATCAGATCCGCTTGGGCGTATTCAACTTCTACATTTACACCTTCAGGTAAAGCTTTTTCCAGCGATTCCAGTTCTTTTTCCACTTTTTCACTCAGGTTGAGTGTATTTTCACCGGGCCGTTTGATGACCTTACCTAACACGGTTTCTTCACCGTTTCGGCTTCCTGCACCACGACGTATCTCAGGCAGCGATCCAATTTTGACCGTCGCAACATCCTTAATAAGTACGGGGGTGTTATGTTCACGAACATCAATCACGACGTTTTCTATGTCAGCAACTGTTGCAATCCGCCCCAAACCCCGTATCATCAGTTCACGCGCGTCCTTGATGAGAAACCCACCAGATGCGTTATCGTTGCTCTTTTCAAGTGCATGTGCAACGTCCTCAAGGGAAAATCCAAAACTTATCAACCGATCAGGGTTAACAAATACTTGATATTGCTTGATATATCCGCCAATATTAATGACATTCGCAATTCCACCTAGGGATTGCAAGCGGAACCGAATCTCCCAATCTGCTATGTCGCGCATCTCCATTGGATCCAGTTTTTCTTCGGATTCATCAACAAGCGCATATTCCATTATCTCACCCAGAAGGGACGAGGTTGGTAAGATGATTGGTGCATCAACACCCTCTGGCAAATTCGGGGTAACAAGCTGCAACCGTTCGTTAACCATCTGTCGTGCAAGAAATATATCCATACCCCATTCAAATTCAACGAAAACAAGTGACAGACCTATTGCCGAGGATGAACGAACCAGCGTAACATCTGGCGCACCGTTCATTGCACTTTCAATCGGTAACGTCACCAGCATTTCCATCTCTTCTGGTGACCAGCCATGTGCTTCTGTCAAGACAGTAATCCGAGGCGGATTGATATCTGGGTAAACGTCAATTGGTGCGTTCTGGAACATCCTGATACCGATAATAATTGCAGCAAAGAGTCCACAAATAACAAGCAATTTATTCCTGAGTGCACTTTCGGTAATTTTTGACCACATTGTATTCTCCTTGAAACGAATTCCTAATGTGAATGTCCCGCGTGTGGGTCAACAACTGTCGTAGTTCCCGCCGATGCACTTAGGAGTTGATGTGTTCCTTGCACGACAACAATCTCACCAGCAAATAACCCGTCTTTGATTTCAATATACCGGTCATCCTTTGCCCCAATCACAACTTCATGCTTCATATATGTGTTGCCAGATTCAACGAAAACAATCTGTGATGCACCGTCTTTAAGCACAGCCTCCAAAGGTACACTCAAGACATCGTCCAGTTTTTCAATAACAAGCGTCTGTTCAGCAAACATCCCCGGCTTCAGTTTATGGTCAGGATTGTCTACTTCTGTCCAAAAATGCACAGTCCGTTTCTCCGAATCCACAACTGACGATATCTGTGATATCTTGCCTATGAAAACCGAGTCGGGATAGGCAGGAACACGAACCCGTACTTCATTGCCAGCTTCCCACTTGTCATGAATCAGCGCAAGTGTATCTTCATAGATCTCACCTTCAACCCACACCACATTAGAATCTAATATGGAATACAAGGCATTACTTTTTTCAACTGTTGCTCCTAACATCACGTTTTGGCTGATAATCTGTCCTGCTGTCGGTGCGGTGACATAAAATGGGGAATCTGATTTCCCATTTTCAACAAGCTTGTCAATCTCATCCGCTGTCATACCGTAAACCTCAAGTTTCTGACGTGCTTTTGTAAACATGATAGCAGCGTTCCGCTGCGCTTCTTCTGTCTGCAGCAATGCTTCCAACGCCTCTGAACTCGTCATGAAGGGTGCATAATTTTCTATCAGTTTATCTACCGACAAGTCACTGAAAGGTATAATCAAACCTGATGCAGAAATTTGCTCCAATTGCTTCGCTGTCATACCTGCAGCTAAGGCACGTTGTCTATTTGCTTTGACCTTGATAGCAGTGGTTTTGTAAGCGGATTCAGCATCTGTCAATGTTGTTGCTTCCTCAATGATTGAGATATACTTCAAGACATCCGCATTCTCTGTTAGATGCGGTTTACTCTCGGTTTTGGTATCCATATTCAGCAGTGTCAGAATAGGTGTCTTGCCTTCATCCTCAAGGATTGTTTGAAGTGTCTTTTCACTCACACCGAGAAGTTGAAATTGCCGTTTTGTACCTGTAAATGCGTTGGTTGCTTTTGTATGTGCTGCTCTCTGGGAAATTAACTCCTTCTGTGCAGAAATCCGCTTCTCAGTGAGTGCTTCAATGCGTGCAAGTGTATCTGCAAGTAACCTACGCTCAACATCGGCTTTGACAAGATCAACACGCATCTTCTCTAATGCAGAAATCGTCTTTACAATCGCAATTGACATAATTTTCTGATAGTCATTTTTTTCCTCTTGTAACTTAGCATGTGATTCCAGAAAATCAATCTGTCGCGTCTGAAGTTCCTGCTGTATCTGCTTAGCAAAAACTGATTTCTGTTTTGCCAATTTGGTATCTAAAGATTTCTGTTGATGGACAGCTTCCATCAGATCAATCTCAGCAAGTTGCAAATCTATACTCTCCAATTCAAGCAGCACATCGCCCTTTTTAACCGTATCACCAAGTTTGTAATGGAGGCGTTTCACGATGCCGCTAATTCGTGGTGTTACAATTCCCTGTTTCCCAGGATGTGCAATTACGTTGCCTGTAACCTGAACAACCTTTTCAATGGTTCGTAGGTCTGCTTCTGCAGTTTTCAAGCCAATATTCACTTTTGCTTTATCGCTGAGAACAACAGCGTTATCAACTTCATGTGAGGGATCAACCTTTTCTTCAGCCCAAGTTAATGTGTGATAGGTATTTGACAAAAACAAACCACCATTCACAACCACAAATATTGCCAAATATAGTAAAGTCAAATGTAAGTAGCGTTGCATTTTCTTTCTCCTTATAGATATTAAGCACGAAATGTGTGAACCATAAATAAACTTACTGTACTAAATCAATAGACGTACCGATTGCTGCTTCAAGTTCCACAATTGCTTTACGATACGCTGCAAGTGCATCAAGATATGCAAATTGTGTCTTTACATATTCACTCTGCATCAAGATAACTTCCAATAATTCTGCTTCTCCTAAGTCGTAGGCAGTAAGGGTTAGCGTTAGATTATCGTTGAGCAGCTTCAGCAAGTTATCATCATAAAAACTAAGGTTCTTCTCGGTAGCATTCAGAGCAACAAATGCCCCTATCACTTCACGGGTAATTTGTTTCTCTGTATTGCTAACCCGAATGGAATCAACCTGTTTTTGTGCTTTTGCTGATTGTATTTCAGATCGATTTCTGTCAAACAGTGGCAAAGGTAATGAAAGCTTCGCACCGAATCCCAACTTACCTGAACTACGTTCTGCAATCCCACCGATATTGAGATCTGGAATGTTTGATGCTCTTGCAAGACGATAACTGCTTTCTGTCAGTTTTACATTTAATTTCAACGACTTTAGGTCTGCCCGATGTGCAAGTGCATGCGTTTTCAGAGTATCAAGATTCATCTTCTTTGTTGATTTCTTTGGATATCCACCAATTGCAGTCGGTGTTCCATCAAGTTTGGTCCCCATCAGACCGTTCAATTCAAGCTGTGCTAACTGTAAATCACTTTCTAAGGTAGCCACTTCTCTCCGTGCTGATTGCAACTGGATATTCGCTAATCCAACCTGTGTCACAGATATATCACCCGCTTCAAACTGAAACTGTGCCATTTCATACATTTCTTGATTGTGTTTTATTATCTCTTTAGCCAACTTCAGCTTTTCTTGGATAAGAACAAGTTGGTAAAAAGCAAGTTTTACAGATTTGGTAACTAATCGAGATTTATTCGTTAATTCAAGATTTACTTTTTCAAGATTTGTCTTTGCTATCTGTATCCGATAACCGCGTTGCCCCCCCAGTTCAAAGGTTTTGCTTAACTCAAAAATCTGTTCTGAGTGAAGACCGCTGACATATTCGGATTCCAATTTCGGATTACTTAGCAGCGGGATACCGTCAAGTTGTGCTTGTGCAACCTTAACTTCTTCGCGAATCGCTTTGAGTGCGGGATTATCGCGCAATGCAGCTTGAATTGCCCCTTCAAGCGTTATTTCTTCATTTTGAGCAGTGGCAACGGTTATCGGTAATACAATAAAGGTAATAAAGCATATTCCTATAATTGTAATGGTAAAACGCATTCTGATTTTCATACATCGTACTCCTCACAAGTTAGATGGCACATAGTCCCTTGTAAAGTGTCAACAAGTATAGATTGCCTACGGTAACCGCATAGGACATGTTAAACGATTATAGACACAGACGACATTCATGCCATCCTACATTATGGATATTTATTGGGGAATTAAGGACAAGAAAAGTACAGCAATAGTACGAAGGAAAGGATCAAAGGAGGAGCGTAACAGTACGAAGGGAAATAAGTACAGGATCAATCAATGGCGGAATGACTGAAAAGAGGGATATTGATGCATCAGCAGGAACAGTGCTCTTATGCGTCATCTGAATTGCTGATGGAATGTCATTTCCAACTACAGGATTTTTTTCGCAAGATACCAAGTATAAACAACTGTTGAGTGATACAAAAATGGAAAGGTCTAAACATTCGCTGCAGTGGTCATCATCTGCTGTATGATCTGTCTCTGCGTGATGATGATGTTGATGATGATGATCGTGTGAATGGGCATCTTTGCAACACCCATGACCCGCAAATTGAAATTTAACATGTCCATCTTCACCAATGCATAGGACATAGTTGGATAACTGCATCGGTATGACAGCAGCATAGATGAATAAGCAAATCAATGGAATAATCGCGCTGTTTTTTCGGAAGGAAAGAGCGTCCATCATATTTCTACACAAATCGTCCAGAGGATATTACATCAAACAACAGAAAAGTTATACAAACTAATTGCTTTTATCAAGTATACATGAATCTTTACAAGAATGTCAAGAAAAAACGTCAGAACCGTATAACCGTGAACAGTTTTAAAGTTATACCATTTCTAAAAAATAAGATGCCATTTGTCAAAATGTTCTGGTAGGAGCGACCTCCCGGTCGCGACCGGGAGGTCGCTCCTACCGAAGAGAGGTACCCCAACCAGCAATAAAAGTGGAATTCCTTAATGGGACAATATTAATTTGAATTGGTATTAGTTATAGCAATTTCAAACGTTTCTGTCGTTGCTCCCAATCTGGTAGATACGCGGACATATACCCCTTAAACAACTTACCGTGATTTGGCACAAGCAGATGCACTAATTCATGGACAATTACAAATTCTGTCAACGTTTCTGGTAGGTTGAGAAGGTCGGTGTTGAGCGTCAATCTGCCTTTTGTGGAGATGGATGCCCACTTCTTGCTCATGGTACGTAGATGTATCTCAGGTACATCAACACCTATTCGGTCTGCCCATCGTTTTACTGAAACTTTTATATCTGTTGGGTTCTGGGATAGTTTTTCGGTTTTCATAACCGTTTCAACTTTAGCAATTTGTTTGTTGTATCAATCAGATTTTTTGTCCCTACTGTTGGACTTAATGTTTTATAGAGCATACTCCGTAATTCTTTTGCTTCGTGTTCGTCCCACTGGTGGTCAGAGTATTTCTCAAAGATTTGATTGACAGACTGTGCTTGCACTGGTGTAACATTTTCTATGTAGTTTTTTAGTTCTCTATAAATAGCAAAGGTGTTTTCGTCTAACCCCATCTGGCTGCTTTCTCTTGCAGCACTTGCATATTCTTCTGCAAATCTCATAAACTCAGCTAAAGTTTCTTGTGTCCCAGACTGAAGATTTTCATAAGCTTCTATGGCAGCTTCTGCGCGTTCCCCAATAGAAATCAGAAATGGTTTTGATTCTCCTTCATTTATTACCTTTTGCCGTATTGCTTTTCGCAAATTCAGCACTTTAACGGTATCGGGGACATCGCTCTGATTTAATTCCATCAAAGTTGTTTCGTTCAATTCATATACATCATCAGGTAATTCTAACATATTGCCTTCCGTGTGTGTTTGTAGCAGTTCTTGTGTCTTTGCAGTCAACTCTTTATCGACATGAATATCATCAGAATTTATGTTACGAATTAATCTATATAGCGATGCCAAAGCTTGGTAGTCCTCTAAAAATGGGTGTAAGAAGGCATCAGGGGAAATGATGTTATAGAGATTCTGTAACTGTTTGAAGAACGTGAAAAATGTCTCTCGGTCATCCTTATCTGCAAAATGTTCAATTGCGCGTTCTATTGCTTTATCGTCCGAGTCTTCAGCAAGGGGCAGATATTGTTGTGCGTCTTCGCGCATCATCTCTGCAAATCTATCCTTGAGTTCATCAATGTTTTGAAGGACGCTTTCCACTTCGTCAGAATCAAAGACGAGTGCCTTTTTCATGTTTTCAAATATACCAACAAAATCTAATACAAATCCTGCGGGTTTTAGCAATCCATCATCATCTTCATAAGGTCTGTTAACACGGGCAATTGCCTGTAACAGCACATGGTCACGCATCGGTTTGTCAAGGTACATGCAGTAAAGGATCGGTGCGTCAAAACCTGTCAATAATTTTTGGGTTACAATCAGGATTTTCGGTTGCGAATTTTTGTCAATGAAATTCTTACGTATCTCTTTTTCCTGCTCCTCTGAATGATGATGTTTTTTCATCAACTCGTTATCCTGATTGTTTTTGGAATAAACAACCTCCGAATATTCGGCAGGTAGGTGTTTATCCAATTCTTCTTTGTAAAGCGCGCACGTCTCACGGTCAACACCGACCAGAAAAGCTTTGAATCCCATCGGTTCAATTCTTTCCTTGAAGTCTTTAGCGACAAACTTAGCGATTTCTGCTACTCTGTTAGGTGCTTTCATAATCGCTTTTAGATTGACGGCGTGGTCAAGGATTTCGTTGAGTTTATCGGGGTCACTGATGCCTTCTGCTTCTGCAAGGCTTAAAAATTCACGATCCAATGTCTCTGGATCAATCCGTAAATTTGATGGAGCAAGAGCATAATTCAATCTTAAAGTTGTGCCATCTTTAATAGATTCAGCGATACCGTATTTATCAAGATATCCCTGCTCATCGTCTTTGCCGAATACTTTGAAAGTGCCTTCACCTTTGGAGAGACTATCAATCGGTGTACCGGTAAATCCAATATAGGTTGCATTTGGCACGGCAGCCATCAGGTAATTCCCAAAGTCACCACCTGTGGTTCTGTGTGCCTCGTCAATTAACACGATTACACTTTCGCGGGTATTGAGGTCTGCGGGTCTCTTGTCAAACTTATGAATCATGGACACAATCAAACCGCGATAATCGGATGCTAAAATGTTTTCCAGATCATCTTTGCTCTGTGCGACTTCATGTGTCGTAATGCCGTAAGCGGTGATATTTCTAAAGAGTTGGCTTTCCAATTCGTTGCGGTCAACGATCATAAGTACGGTAGGCTTTTCAGTTTGTTCTCCACCTCGTAAGAGTCTTGATGCAATTGAGATCATGGTAAGGGTTTTACCGCTGCCCTGTGTGTGCCAGACAAGTCCGCGCCGTTTGTTCGGATTGTTAACCCGATCAATGACTTTTTCTATTGCACGCGTTTGGTGTTGACGCAACACGACTTTAGAGAGTTGGTTGTCTCTGCTCTGGAAAATAATTCCTCGCTGCAATTCTTGAAGTATACGTTCACGGTCGAAAAAAGTCTTGACTTTCTGTTCATAGTTTAACTCCCCAACCCTCCAATCCCCTAAATCCCCCTTATCAGAAGGACGAGGGGCTTTGTCTGTTTTCCAATTGAAGATATTTTTGCGGTTGGTGTTCCATGTCACGCTATAGAGAAGGGTACGCAGGTCTGTGACACCGTAGAGTTGTGCAGTGGTAAACATTTCAGGCGTTTCATTGTGGTAACGGTGAATTTGATCTATCCCTTGTGACAACCCATCCTGTTTATGGGCGGATTTTGTCTCAACAACTGCAACCGGAATCCCGTTAATGAGAAATACTACATCGGCGCGATTGGTGTGGACAACACCTTTCTGTTCCCATTCATCGGTAACATGAAACAGGTTATTGTCGGGGTTCTCAAAATCTATCAGGGTAACGTTGCGTTGGCGGTTTTCAGTGTGAACAAAGGTTGACTCTCTACCGTGCATCCATGAAAGCGCGTTTTTATTTCCATCAAGTGTCGGTTTGAGCAAACTGATCCGCCGCATCACATCATCGTAGTTGGAATCGTCTACAACACCTTTATTGAGTTTAAAGAGTTGTGTTTTTAGCACGTCCGTAAAATAGCTCGCGTTGGTATCACCACCACGCATGCGTCTCGCGTCTGATGGGGCAATATACTGCCAACCGATTTCATCGGCATATTTGAGCATTGGGTCTTGGACTGCGGAACGTTCTGACATAATTGTATCTAAGTTGAAGTATGATTACTGGCTGAGACTGAGTAGTCGGAACTTAATATTGGATTCATCTTTGGTCTCACCAATTTCAGCGAATCCTTGTATTTCTGCAGTGTATGGCTTGCTTACTGTAGCGTTCTTTACGATTTCAGTCTCAAAAGCTGCATCCGTGATCTTTCCTTTAAAAAAGTCTTTTTTAAAGTAGTTTTCATCGGACGTTTCTATCTGAAATGTTTTGTCTCTTAGAGATATACCAACTAAAGTACCGCGGATTCTGATTGTTTCAGATGTTTCTTCTTTTTGCGGACTGCGGAGTGCTGGCAGTATATCAGTTTTAAGCCCAAGACGTTCACCTGGAAACGGGAGCATGTCCTCAGGGATTTCATTGGGATGGATGACTTCTGGTGAAAATTGTGTTGGGTCATCGTGGGGAACTCTTATCTGAAATAAATAACCATTCTCAGTATCGGTGAATGCATTCCGAAGGTCTATTCCCCCAGAACGGATAAGATTAAAACGTTCTTTAGAGATACCAACACGAAGCCAGGTTTTATATTGGTCGTTTTCACCAACGGTAACGAGATAAAGATAATTGGCATAATCTTTACAGGAAAAGAGGACAGGATACGCCTCGTTTACATAGGTCTCAATGATTTTGTGTTTGCCAAAAAATGGAATATCACACTGAGTAGAAAGATTTAAAGATGGTGTAGGAACTGGATCACCGTCTTCTTGTAATCCTTCAATATGAAATTCGATGGCTTCATCAATTAATGTCTGGACTTCTTCCAGTGTCTCACCTACAGCTATACATCCTGGGAGATCGGGAACATAAGTACCATAACTGCTATCGCCCTTTTCATATATAACTACGTATTCCATAAGTTTATCCCTTCAACCTTGAGTCCTGCTTGTTTCAAACGTTGTAACAAAACTACTCAGAAAATCCACTGCTTTGACAATTGGAATTCCTTTATATAAATGAAGTGAAAGCAAATGCTGGTCGCCGCTGATAATCACGTTGGCTTTCGCTTCTATTGCACAAGCGATAATAAAATTATCGTCGGGGTCGTCGGGGACAGCTTCAACAGTAATTGTCCCAGGTACCACAATCGCGTAAGTTCTGAGTGCGGATAAGTAGTCAGTTATATCGTCATCTTTTAGATTGTATTTCTGTTGAATACGGGGACGGTAGACAACATTTCTAAACTCTGCCAATAAGGGAGGAGATATTGCAAGTTCAAGCCTCCCAGTTCGCCAGAGTCGTACTATTTGAGCCGGATTTCCGTTAGGACGAATAATCGCACTAATATGTTGGTTTGTATCCAGTACTACACGCATCAGCAAGATGATTTACTTTTTTTCTGTTTTTTTCAGCACGGACCTCAGCAATTGCTTGCTCAATATCGTTATTTGATTCTTCATCACTCACTTTGGGTACTTTTTCCCATATTCTATCCAAAACTGACAAAGCCTCGTCACGTTGTTTTAGCATCTGTTCATAGACTTCAATTGGAACAATCGCAGCGAGTTGTTTGTTTGCGCGCTTGACTATCAACCGATCTCCGTTCTGGTACACGCCGCTGAGCAATTCACTAAAATTCTGCCGTAATTCCGTTGCTGATACCTCTTTTTTCATCGTTTACTCCTATCATTCTGATTGTTGCTAAAATAGGATATCACAGGATTCACTAATGTTTCAACCAAAATAGAAGGTCATCCTGGGCGGTTTTATTCAAGCGTGTAAAAATCATTTTAACACTAAATTGTTTGTTTGTCAAGAAAAAATTGAGATTCCTAACACATGTTTTTCAGTATCAATCAGCGGCATTGCAGACCGCTGCCCTGTCATCAGTTCTTCCAGCATGGCGTGGAAGAGTTCGTCTATCAGTTCAACTTCACGTGCAAGGGCTGCTGTTTTTTCGTCTATTGTTTGGAAAATGTTGGCGATGGCGCGCTGTTCGGTGAGTGGAGGTATGGCGAAGGTGAATTTTCCTAAAGAATCCCACGATGTTCTTGGGTGGCTTATTCCTGTTGACGTTGCAACAGCATGATTCACAAAAGCTTCGGTATGCAGAAGATAGACTAAAAATCTTGGATCCGCTTTTGAGTTTGCAGTAAATACAAGAATATCGGTTGAGCAAATTCCTTCCATTTCAGCGATAACTGCTTTATCCAAATATGATCGCAATTTACCATACAAAACATCATCGGAGTAAAAATGGTTTTTTGCACTCTTTACCTCTGAAGCATCTCCCCAACGTTTCAGGTTACTCTCTCCCGAATCAATATGCTCAAGTCCCACAAAGTTTAAGTTCTGATTATCATTAGGTTTCACATTCTCACGTCTCAAATTGGCTATTTCTTTTAGTTGAACAACTTCCCAACTCTCAGGAATCTCGCCAATCTCTGTCTGTTTGCGGGGTTCATCCTTCGTGCCGTGAGAAAAGAGATAATCCATCAACGCTGCTTTGTGTTCGCGTTCTAATGCGATTTCGCGTTGTCGGGTAAACTTTGCTTCTTGGATTGTGTGTAAGATGTGGGCAATGGCGCGTTGTTCGGGAAGTGGGGGCAGGGGGATTGTAGTGTCTTTGTAATCTTGAAACATTAAGTTTCTAATTCCAGTTGTCCTTTGTTGTAGTTGCCGAGTTTGTCCAGAATCATGAAAATATAGAAGGTAGAAAAATAGATAAAAAGGCAATATTGTGTCGCTATCAATTACCCTTAAGCGACTTGTGAAATTACTAAAGCAGTATTTTCCATCATTAAGGTTAAAAAACACAACTCTACCAACAGGTTGTTTTGGACCTCCTCCAGACCGCTCAATAACAATATCACCCCATTTCAGTTTTTTTTTGGCTAAATACCTCTGTTCTATAGGTAAAACTGCTACATCTGTTAAGTCAAGGTATCCATCGCTGGTGAAATTGGTGTTTCTTACAACAGCGCATTCTTCAAATGGTGCTTTTTTTCCTTTCCAAATACCACTTTCAAAACTGAATAAATCTTGATTTGATAGTTTTATCTTTTTCCAATGATCTGGGAAATTTGTTTCATGCATTACGAATCTCCCGATGCTTTTTGGATGTCGTGATATGTCTTAACTTCCTGAAAATTTTCATACGGATCATTGGGATTTTGGGATACTTGATGTCTATTTCCCCATATTACCCAAATTAGTTGTGCGTCTATTTCTGCTAAAAAACGGTCCAATAAATCTTTACGCAAATATGCAAAGTCTTGAATGTCCCCATATACTTTTCCATTACGAAAACTTATTGAAGCTCGTTTACCGTTTTCTTTTTCAAATAGATCAAAGCAATTAAACTGTCCACATAATCCCAAATATTCAGCAATTTCTCTTGCTGGTAGTGCTATAGATCGATACGAATTCGCACCACTACAAGATTCCTCCAAATATTGTTTCTTACTGGGACTAAAACATCAATTTCTTCATATTGATGTTTTTCAATATTATCAATTTCCATTTTGCAATCAACGTTAAATTCATTTAGTTTTTTCTTCTATCATGTCAAGGTTATCATCAACTGTTAAATCCTTTATACTTCTCCAAAATTCGTCTTGTTCCTGAATTGTTAAAGGTTTACTATTTCGTTCAAGTAGCAACTTGGGTTTTTTGACTATATCAACTCCAGTTTTTAATGACAGTTTTTGCCAATGGTTTGGTGGGTACGTACTGCACCAAGGAATTTCTCCCAAGTAAGTTCGGTAGTCCGATGGAATGATGTGAGCATCTATATCTTCCTGCTTATTCAAAATTTCAACAATTTCCTCAACCTTTCCAGATTTTACAATTAACCCATGCAACCACGCAAACATACTACGGTTGACCTGTTTGTCTTCTTGTCTCAAATATCCGTGTAAAAGCACCCAAGATTTCTGATCTTCACAGAGCTGGTCGCCTTCCAAATACTGTGTTAAATCTGGAAAGAGAGTATTCGAAATCCACTGTTCGGTTGACGCTTCTCTATCTCCTAAAAAATTTTCTGTGACCAATTTATGCTCTCGAACTTCAGCAGGAAAACTTGGGTCAATATCAGCATCCGAAATACGCGCGTCTTTATAACGATCCGGTAGTAAATCGTTATCTTGACGAAAGCCCGCAAGTTCATAAAATGCTATCCATGAGTATTTTTTACCGTACCGATCCGCCTTCCTGGCATCATCATGTATACTAAACCTGAAATTTATTTCTGCAATCTCCTTGTCAATTTTACCAAAGCTCTCATTTGTAAACCCTAATTCATATATCCTCCAGTAGACATTTGCTTTAATACGTTCATGTTCACCAGCAATAGCATCATATTTTTTCAATCTATCAAGTGTGTAAATATCAAAATCCATCTGGACTGGAGGAGGTCCTTCATCCCTCTTTTTGCTTTCACCCCATTTACGAACACCACCATCTGTATAAGGTGGGTTGATACGTGCTTTCTCGTCGTTTGTCAACAAGTCTGGGTGATGTATCAAAGCAATATCAATTGTCCGTTTAGCATAATCACGTGCTAATATGTGTGTAGTTGCATGCGGGGCGTTAGGTTCAAACATGCTTTCGTATAATTGTTTTGCATATTTGGGTAACATCTTATCTACAAAACTTGTATCATCAAAATCGTTTTGCCGTGCCATTGCAATACCGTAAGTTGCTGCTAACATACGTTCAGGAACATACGGATCGTTAATTGTGAAAGACTTAAGGACTAAATCAAAAAATTCTTTGGGAAAACGTCGTCCATACCAGTAAAGAGCGCGTGTTGCTATATCACGCAATGGTCTGACGGTTGATGTAAGGATCCACATAATGTACTCTGCCATAAGATTTATACGTTTCACACTTAGCTCAGACATGTCTTGGTCGTTCTTTGAAGTTTCCTCAAAGCGCATCACTAACTTCTCAAATCTTTCACGGTTATTTCGGACATGCTCCGTCCAACTTAGATCTCGTTCTGGCATAGTTAATGCTGAGAGTTGCTTTGACCAGAATATAGCGTTGAATGGATGACTCGGATGTCCAACTGTAGATTCTGCTAATTTAAAGAAAGAAGCGCGGTTCTGAGGCAACACAAATAGGTCTTTTACTAAGTTGATACATTCATCGTTTATATCATCTGTAGATATTTCAAATAAACCGCGAATCGAAAAACCGAATGCTTTTTCATTACCCGAAAGTTGGTGCAGAAATTGTCCTGTCTTGGCTGGCAGAAGTGCAGCCAGACATCTACCTACGTCATCATACATTGGGTGTGCAGTCTTATTTCTTTCAAGAGTATAGATATATTGGCGTAACTTTTTTGGAAAAAGTTCCATAGCAAAATTCTTGATACGACTTAGAATCGGTAAATCTCCTTATGATACAAAAAAAGAATAACACAGATTTTTGAAAAATTTTATTTGACTTTTTCTCTTTTCTGTGGTATCCTTTTTTTGTCTTTATAATAGATAGCATGCTTTCTTTTTTAGAATAGCATGCTTTCTTTTTTTAACCTGTCCATTGTACACAACTTTGTCAAGGTGCTTTGTGATTCCCCTTTAATCTATCGTTATCACTTCAAACCTTGTTATAGTTTTAGATGTATTGAAATTTGGGCTGTAATTGTGGTTTGTTTCTATGATGAGATAACCGCTAAAGTTTCGCCAATTTGTGTTGGAAGATAGATCCACATTTAGGATAATTTCACCGTCCCCATATTTATAGTCTTCTGAGGTTCCATTTACATAGTTAGCTGTCATCCATTCGCCTGGATCTATCTTTAGGTTATGGTTAAGATCTATATATAAATCTGCATAATATATATCGGTTTTTTTGAGTGTTGCAGTCAGCGTCTTATAGTGGCTGATCTTGCCAAACATGCCTGTGTTTAGCGTCACTTCTAATGGCGACTTGCTGAGTACTTCTAACTTGTGCCAATCTAAGTGCGCTCTAGTTTTTGCTTTTTCACGTTTAAGATCATCAAGCAATTTTTGAGCTTTTTCTAAAGCTTGTTTGTGTGTAAAGTAACCCGTAGTGCCTCCAACTGCACCTGCTACAACTGTTATTTTTATTGCAAGGGCTGCACCAACTGGACTGATCCAGTTGAACTACAGTGTAAACCCTCCCACTGTAGTGGCTGACCTCGTACTGTATTCAATTATAGCACCAGAATAACCTTTCTCTTTGAGTTCCTCAAGGCTTCTTTCTGCATTTCCTATATCTATATCGAGTGCTCCTAATTGTCCTATCAGATATGTTACTTTCTCTTCAGGTGTTTTTATATATTCTTTTGTATCTTCAGGTAGTGTATCTTCACATATTGCTATAGCAGAATGCATGGTGAATGCATAGTTGAAACAAAAAATAGCCAATATGCAAAGAGTGATGATCCGTTAGATATGTTCTTCTCAAGGTATGAATTCCTCCTGATTGTTTCAGTTTTATCTTTAGTAGCCGAGAGCTACCCGACGCGGAATTTTCGGTCTTCTTTTGTCGTGTTCTTTCAGTTCTGCCCAGACTCTTCTGAATTCAGCGCGGTTTTGTCTGCGCGCGATTTTGTTCAGTTCGTAAGCATTTATGATAGAATCCGCTTTTTCAATGAGTTCTTCATCAGATAAAATTTCTCCTTTGTTCTGAACCTCGTTGAAAAATGCTTCTACCTCTTCCGTTTTGTTTGGGTGCAGATGCAACGTTGCTTTTTTCGAGATTTCAAGTTCTTCGGGTGACATACTTTTTAGAAATGAAAGCATTAACCCTATTTCATCGTCGGTATTTGCAAGTAGGATGTCTATAAGTTCTGTAGATTTGTCTGACCTTTCTAAAAATTCATCTAATAATTTGTCTCTCTTTTCTTGCCATGCTGTTTGCGCATCATAGAAACGCATGCCTTTATAGTAACCCTCCGGTAAGATGTAGGTACCTGGTGTCATCCCTTCTCTGCGCAGGTCGTTAATGTTGACGTTGGTTTGCTGATCTGCTGGAGGCGTTGTCTTGGTGGGTTCGGTGGGTTTCTCGGTTGATTGCTCTGGTGACGTGTCTGTAGGTGGCTCGGTGTCATCAGAAACAAGTTGGCGTGGTTCTTTTTCCTGATCTTGCTCTGCAAGCAGTTCGTCAAGGTAATTATCGAGTTTTCTTGCCCTATTTGATACTTGTAAGTCGTTCACTATCCAGTAGGTGCAAAGTCCTATGATTAAGATAGCGAATATTGTTAATGTGGTTAAAAACTTTTTCGGTGTCATGTCTGTATCTCCTATCGGATAGACATTTGGCATTTATGCCGGTGTCTGTGAGTTTGGGTGCTATACGTGCGCGGCGTATCCCGTGATTTTCGGTGTAACGACTTATGGGTATCCCTATAAAGCAGTGTGGGATCCCTTGCCGACTAAAGCAATAACACTGAATATAATATTCAAAGGATCCCATATTGTGTTACTCTTTAGTCGTGAGTCGTATTCTAACACTTTTTGTTATTTTTGTCAATTTTTTTTTGGATGTCAATAAAAATGTGTTCAGAATGCCCGATAACGCATTTATTTTTTGTGCTGTGGGGTCTATATCAACGAGAATATAAAAAATTGATGGGTTTTAGATGTGTAGGTTGAATCGTTTTTTGAGCTTCGCTTTGATCGCTTGGATCGCGGTTTCGGCTGCCGTGAGTCGTTTTTCCAGTTCGGAACGGTTGACCGTGTCCAGTGGCACGAATTCATCCGAATACTCTGATAAACTTCTCCGTAGTGTGTTGATAGAGACCTTGTATTTTTCAGATAATCCTTCCCGTAACGGTGTGGTGTTATTCACTTGATACCTATACATTTCACAATCGCGGCTTTGGTGACCGCGTGGACGACTTCGGTAACACTCTGTGCGGTATCGGTAACGCTCTGTGCGGTATCGGTAACGCCGAATTGTTCGCGCAACTGGTGCGTTATCGTCAAACACAAATCAAATGCTTCGCGTATCGCTTTCGGCATCACCTGGGCACGTGTATAATCCGATACCTGTTGCCACAAGCCTACGTTCTTCGCTTGTCTGTGCTCTACCTGTGCCGTATCAACGTTGAGTCGCCACAATTCATTGAAACTATAACGCCAAGGTCCTTCCGCCCGCATTTCCTGATGGACTACTCACTCGTGGGTCTTTCCCAAATAACTTTGATATTGCGCGGCGTAAAAAACCTTGTCTACGATTAGATGCATGTTGTACCAGGTATTGTGCAATTAAATAACCACCGAGAAGGTCATAAGTAAACCTCATAACCTCTGTTCCATCAATCATATCTCGAAACACTAACAATAAACCTTCTGATTCTATAGCAAACATTTTTGATGAGGACTTCTTTAGTTTATCAAGTGATTCACCATCTATTATACGCGCCAACTCATTCCGTGGGATATGCCGACTACGATGTTTCCATAAGTATATTGCCATTTTGATTAATGCAGATTGCACTATACACTCTCCAGAATCTAGGTCAAGAAGCTTGCATACTGCTTCATTGCATTGCTTCAAATATTCATCAAAAACTTCAAACAGCGTCTGTTCACCAACATAAACTTGTTTCTCAACCTTACGTTCACGGTTTTTAGTTTCACAAAATATTTTAAGATAAATTGGAATTTTAAAGTAACTCAACGGTGCCAATGTAAGATCCGCCTTAATTTGTACTCTTTGAAATACTTCTCAATCGCTTCTTGCGTTACTTCGTAGGTGTCGAATCCTTCAACATCCATACTATAAGGCGGATATTCATCATCCCATATAACTTTTTTATAGCTGCTACGACAAGTTGTAATTAGAACAACATTCTTAATTTGTGCGATTTCATAAACAAACCCTTTCAAATACTTTTCCCAGACTTTTGATAATGCTCCTTCACTTGTGGCTTCGTTCAGACCATCAATAATTAATGGAATACGTGTATGATATGCCTCAGCAGCTGCTGATAGTGCCTGCAGAAAGTCATTAAAACTATAGGAGGATGGAATATCAAATATTTCTCGCAATTTAGCTTCAATTGATTGGTCAGTTGTAAAAAGACTTCCACGAATAAACAGGGCGGGTAGTCCGTTATTCAACCGTTCATCACAGATATTACATGCTATATGTGTTTTGCCAACTCCGGCATTCCCAAAGATTTTTAATTCTGAATGATTTATCAGTTTGCATTTATACATCTCATACTGAAGAAAGTCATCCAACAAGTTAGCAATTATAGATTCCGGACGATGAACAAGCCATCTTGTGTCATCTAAAATAAATAGTTCATTTTGACTTTCTCCAGTATATTTAATCTCTGATATATCAGATTCTTCTATAACCTTTCTATATGTCTTAAGAGCATTTTGAACAAATGTGAACAAATTATCCCAATTTATTGCTTGTGCTTCAAAAAGCATGTTTTTCTGTAGAAATTCTTTGGATTGTTTGAATTGATCTATTGTCTTAATTACTACATCTTTCAGTGGGGCAGTAGCGTCAGCTACCTTCTCTTTTTTTCTCATCCCACTCAATGTCCTTCTGAATAGGTTTTCTAAGATTATCAATCGCTTCATTTAAATCTGTCAATACTCCCTCAAGTTTTTTAATTGAACCAGTAATATGTTTTACATAAGTATGATCACCCAGAAGCGCATGTATATCTATCTCTGCATCAATTTCGGTATGTAAGGATGAATCAAATTTTTCACCTACAGAAGCTTTTTGTTTGCCAAACTGTGTTTTAAACCATTCAAGATCAAGTTCCAACTCACCGAAAAAATAGTGCCATTTTCCACTAAAACGAGGTTCACTCAACCAGTTGTTGAAATCACCATCTTCCCAGTGTTCAAGATCGACATTCATATTCGGTGGAATCGACTGACAGAGCGTGTTTTCAAACCAAACCTGTTCACCTTGACTTCTCCCCTTTCTGGGTGTAAAATTAGTGGGTGTACACAAAATCCATTTTTTCAAACGAGGATGTTTTTCACATGCTTTTTTCAGAGATTTTTCGATGGATTGTTTTCTATTGCTATAACTTAATCGTGGTTGAGGATAGTAAAATTTGGCTTGCCACCCCCATTCGTCTCCGTTTTCCAAAGTCAGATAGAATTCTACACCGTCACCACCGCCGCTATCGTCTATTGAAGTAAAACGTCCTTTTTCTCCGTAGAGTCCTTTAGCAATTTGATAGCACAATTCTTCAAAACTGCGATATTTATTGTTTTCATATGTTTTGAGTTCAGACCAATCAATCATTGTTTACTTTCTCCTTGTTCAATGTTCTCGAAATTTTATAGTGTTCATTGCGTCTTGTTTACTAGTTTAAGATGTCAGTTTTATGCAAATGAAGTAGATTGCGCGGCATCGGTTAAACTTTGCTTCTTGGATTGTTTGTAGGATGTAGAAGATGACACGTTGCTCGAGGAAAGGGAATTTCTGCATTTAGTAACGTTCCCTTTGTAACACCATTTCTATTAATTCTTCTCTCATTACCGGTTGTTAGAAATAAAACGGAAAACGGCACAAACTAAAAGTTTATGCTACAATTAATAAATTTTCAATGAGAAATGGTATAACGGGTATGTGAAGTTATTGTCACCTTTCTTGTCAGAATCGCGCCAGTTACATAGATGGGCGCGGAGAACACGTCAGTTACACAGGTGGCGCGGAAAGTGCTCTTGCACATCTCAGGTTTACTTAGGAGTGAAGATGTTAATTTTGATGGCGGTATATACTACTTCCCGTTCTTTGAAAAATCGATGTCTTCAAAGGACTCTGCGGCGAGAATTTGATCAAACAAGTCATCAAGATGGACAAGGTCATCTATACTGCTAATCTCATTGAGAATAGTGTCTGATATATCAGCAAACCGGTGCCGCACTAATTTTAAAACGACTGTCCGTTTCTCACTTATTCTACCTTGCTCAAGTCCTTGCTCAAGTCCTTCATCTTTTCCTTGTTGAATAAGAGCTTCTATTCCAGTCATAATAATTCTTTCAACCTCCTCATCCTCTGTATGTGTATTTATCATTTTCAGCAACTGAGGTTGCTCGTTTTTATCCCGTCTACACCGGACGATAAGTGACAGATACATCATCGCGTTTCGGTGCAATGTAGGGTTTTCCGTCTTTACTTTATCCAACTGCATGAGAGCAGTTTCCAATGCGCGTTGCATGACATCTTCATCATCCTGTTCTTTTTGCAATACGGTCATCAACCAGGCAAAAGGGTGATCGGTGTGTGTCAACTCGTCAGTCTCAACCTGTTTCACTCCGATAAAAAGCGTCTCAAATGATGGCACATAAGGTGCTATCTGCTCTGATACATCCATCACTGCGTTGAGCGTTACCGGTGCATCCCATCGCCGCTCCCCAGTATAAAAGACGATAGGCAGGATTGGACGCAAACGTTGATGACTCGCCTGCACACCTGCGTTGGCTAATTGCTTCAACCGCGCATTCCATATTTGGCACATATAGGATAACAACCGATACCCCATCATGCGATCCACCGTGGATTGATGCTCTAATAAAATGTATATCGTTAACCCATCTCCTTTAGATGTGTCTCGGTATGGCAGAGTGAACACTAAATCGGACACTGACTCCCGCAAAGTGTTGTCTATAATATTAGTGCTGACGACTTTTACACGATCAAAATCAAGATGTTGGACGATGTCTCCTTTGAGAATTAACACTAAGCCGCGTAAGAACTCTGGTATTTTGAATATCCATTTCGCAAGTTTATCGGGAAAATGACCAATGTCCGGATCCAGTATGTTCAGGATTTCTTGTACTTCGTTCATTTGTTGATCTGTTGACATTGTTCCTCCAAGAGATTTATAGAATAACAGATTCTAACGGGAATGTCAATTGTTTTTATCTACGATTTTCATTCAATCCAAGCTTCACCAACACGTCTTCCAATGCTTCATCCGCTTTTTCGCGGGCGATACGCGCTTCTGTCAAATCTGCCAAAATCTCATTCACTGGACGGTGTTCAATCTTGTCACCGACATCTACAAACTGGGAGGGACTCAAGTTGTAATCCGTTTTCTGTGCATCTTCCAGTGTGATGACGTTACTCAATTTCTCGCGCGATTCCCATTTCTGATAAACCTCTACTGCTGCATCAATCCCTTTGTCTGTGAGGATATTTTTCGGTTTT
This sequence comes from Candidatus Poribacteria bacterium, assembly GCA_012270795.1. Taxonomy (GTDB): domain Bacteria; phylum Poribacteria; class WGA-4E; order WGA-4E; family WGA-3G; genus MSPOR6. The sequence goes on along the minus strand of JAAXHO010000187.1, from coordinate 18,540 downwards.
CCCTTCTCAAAATGCTGCGAGAGGTTGATAAGCAGTACCTGTTCTTTGCGTTCTTCCGGTTTGTTGCGGTTTAGCAGCAAAATAATGCCCGGTGCGCTTGTGTTGTAAAACAGATTTTCGGGTAGTAGGATCACACCTTCAATCAGGTCTTTTTCAACAAACTTTTTGCGAATATCGCGTTCTCGGTCGGTGTGTTTGCTACCGGAACCGCGGGAGACCGCGCCAGTGTCAAGGACAATCGCTGCGCGTCCGTTATCTTTCAGAGAAGCGAGCATGTGCTGTACCCATGCCCAATCTGCAGAGGAACTTGGCGGGGTGCCGTCCGAGAATCGATTCCAATTGTCGTTTTCGTAAAAGTCATCATCATATTCTTTCTGATTCCACATCGGATTGGCAATCACGCAGTCAAAACGTTGGAGTTTTGAATTGTCCGCGGTAAAACGGGGGTTGCGAAAGGTGTCGCCTATCTGAATATCTGCGCTGATAAAGTCGTGTAGAAACGCGTTCATTTTTGCCATTGCGTAGGTGGTAGGGGTTAATTCTTGTCCATAGATTCGGGGTGCTTGACTTTTTTCGTCCGGGTGCGTTTCATCAAATTGCAATCGTCCTTTGATAAGCAGTCCACCTGAACCGCACGCGGGATCGTAGATAGTTGAATAAGGTTCGGGGTTAAGCAGTTTTGCCATTAGCCATCCGACCTCTTTAGGTGTATAGAACTCACCCGCGCTCTGTCCCTGTCCTTCGGCAAACTTCCGCAATAGATACTCATAAGCACGACCAAGGATATCTGGCTCCGCATTTTCAAGTCCAAGCCGATGTTGACTGACGATCTCGATCAGTTTTTCGAGCCGTTCATCGTCAATAAGTCGTTGTCCACTTTGGGTTTCGCTGAAATCTTCTACATTGAGTACACCTTGTAACCGTGGATTTTTATTTGCGACCTGGCGCATCGCATCGGTAACAAATTGCCCCAACCGACCATCCGCGGGGTGGTTTCGGAGTGCTTCCCAACTATACTCCTGTGGAATATAGAAACGGACAATCGGGTTACGTCCAGATTTAAGCGCGTCCTCATGGTCTGCTTCAACGATCTCTCGTGCCAATTTTTCGTCACCGTATTCCGTTTTCTGTTTTTCGAATTCGTCATTAAATACATCGGAGAGGCGTTTATAGAAGATTAGCGGTAAGATGAAATCTTTGAATTTAGGTGCATCGGTTGCGCCGCGTATCACACAAGCAGCGTCCCATAGCCATGTTTCAAGTGTGGAAATATCTAAATGTTCATCGCTGTTGCCGTTGAATGAAAGCGCGGTTTGAGTGGTGTTATTATTCGGCAAATTGCTTACTCCTCTGGTGATGTATTATCAGTTTCTATATTAACCGTATCAAGCAATAGTTTGGGAAGACTTCTTTTTTCAATTGGGGTTTTCATGTCAGCATTTGACGTAGACCTATTATTGTATGCTTCGGTGTGTGCGACATAGTGGGAATAGGCGGTGTCTAAATTTTTTAAGAGCTGTTTCAGTAGTGCTTTTTTTTATCAATTTGGTGTTTTATGTCTGAACGACCTTGTGCAAGTGCCTCTCGGCTTTCATAGCTTATCGCTAATCTGGCTGCGGCTTACCTTCCCCGATTATCTAACAATGGTAGATATACAAGTGAAGCTCCATCGGTTACCCTTTTATATAATGAAAATCCTGCATCCTCCGCCAAGGAGAGTGCTGCTTTGCACATCCGTTGCTTATTTTTCTGCCATTCAACTTGTAATGTTGCAGACACTATCTCTAATGCAAATAAACTAAATCCATGATAACGGGTTACGTTATGCCAGAAAAGGTACTGCTGATATGCTTCAAGGACATAGAGCAAGGCATCGGAGCGTGAATGCTCAGGTGTTGTCGTGATTATCGGATCTATAGGTTTGTCCGTATATTTTGCTTGGTAGAAATCCATGAGATGTCTTTCTGCCTGGTCAGCGGTGATACGTAGTGCTACTAAATCCTGCATGATTCTTTGAAAGGTTTCCTCTCTTGTGTAATGCCGATTAAAACTTATGATAGACATTTTGAGGACTTCAGGTCGCTTATGTGGGTTGTTCGGAAATGAAATGTGTGTATCAAAATGTTCCTGTTCTTTTGCTGTCAATGGTCGTGTGTAGTAAAATGTCAAACCGCCGACACCTGTTATAGAGAATCCATCTGTATCTTCAATGATACCCGGACGCGTTGCTGTGACATCCTCTTCGGTCTTTCCCCTATATTCAGGTAAGAGATTCCTCATGTGTATTGGGTCTATGAACTCGTCACAGGTTTCCTCTCCTATGTCGGATGCTTTGCTACTAAAATAGAAGTATATTCCGACAGTACTTAAAATGGATACGAATAAAAGAGATCCGATAATGATTCGAAAGTGTTTTTTTAGCATGGCATAGACCTCTTTTTCTGATATTGTGGATTATCTATCAGTCTGCTTCAGTTTTCAAAAACTTCTCAACATCCTCTGGGTTAACATCTAATAAACGGGCAAGCACTGTTTCACTTTTACTACGTTTGAACAGTGCTATCAAACTTTCCGCTGTTAATTGGGGTAACTACCTCAAATCTTGTGTAAAATTTTAGCATATCACAAGCAAAATCGCAACCCATTGCAACCACAAACCGCAATACAACACATTTCTGATTTACCCCCAGTTTTTAGAGTTAATACCATTTCGAAAATATAATTTCTCAGAACGACAATTATCAACCCACAAGCACTGTCCAAATTATCAACAACACTGTTCATTTTTTGTCAATATCGGCTATATTTATGCCAGAATTACCGCTATTCCACACTATATACAGCCTCTACAATTGGCATCACAATTGCTAACAACACCGTGACATTAAAACAACCAAACGAATCATGACACACACGCAAAACACCTTGAAAATAACTACGGAAAATGCTACAATCTATACTACAAGTTTTATTATGTATTTATACATTACTATTATGAAACCAAAATTGAAGGTAAAAGGATAAATAAGCAATGAAAAAGTTAATGTGGGCAGCAATGCTGTTAATGGTATGTGTGGTTACGGGGCACGCAAAATATAATGGAGAATGTTGGGTTGTCAGTGGTGGCGATACTGTTTACAAATTACACGCAAACGGTGCAGCAGACCCCTCTGCTATACAAGATTTAACGAATGCCAGTGCTGTTGCAGTTAACCCGGTAAGTGGCATTGTATGGATAGCAGTTTCAGCCGGTCATACCGTTTTCAGATATGACCCTGCTGCCAACTCATTCACTAAAACACCCGATATTAAAGCACCGACAAGGATTTCGATAAACGCTGCAGATGGCACAGCATGGATTGCTGGGCTTGATGGTGTCCGAAAAGTATCCGCAGATGGAAAATCAATACTCGCGCAAGTCATTCCTCCCGATGGACCTGCCAATGTTGACATAGGCAGGTTTGATGTCGCGGTTAATTCCAAAGATGGCAGCTGCTGGATCGCTGATGGCAAAGGTCCAATCGGACGATACGATGCAAACGGGAATCAAGTCGCAACCGCAGCCCCAATGCAAGAACCTAAAGGAGGCATGTCGGTAGATTATAAAAGTAACGTCTGGATTGCTGATACACAACATAACACCCTTGTCCGCATATCACCTGATGGAACTGAATTGGTAAAGATTGATGACATCCCAAGTCCTGTTTCCCCCAGTGTCAATCCGAAAGACGGCAGCGTTTGGGTCGCATCAAATAACAATATGTTGATTAATTTATCTCCAACCGGAACAAAAGTAAAAGAATTTTCAGCAGGTATGGCAATTGTCGCTGTCACCTATTCACCCGCGGACGGAGAAATATGGGTTGCAGATTTGCTTGGGCAATCCTTCCAAGGCGAAGTAAGTAAGTGGAAAGCAAACGGTCAGAAACGTTTCTTTAACAATGTACCACAACCCTCAACCGTCTCCATTGGTTATTGGGAAAGTGAATGATTTATCAATAGTGGTTGTTGAAAACCTGCAGACATGTTCGATTTCTTTGCCGCACATTGTTTTCCATTGAATGAAGTCATAAAAATATATAACTCTAAAGTTTACTGCCCAATATTCAATAAGGAGCAAAATGGCAAGTTTTGACACTGCCTCTAAAAAACAGACTATATCGGAGGAAACCATGCAACACCCACCCATTGTAGAATACGTAGCACCACAAGCTCACGAAAAAGGATTCCAAGAAGGCATTGAACAAGGCATCCAAGAAGGCAAGCGCAAACACATCCTTGAGATTCTAACTCTTCAATTAGGAGATGACGCTGCACAGAACTTTAAGGCATCCATAGAGTCAATCGATGACTTGCAGCGTCTTGAGGTGTTATTTCACGCTGCGCTCCGGGCAAAACACGAAGACGAATTCAGGCAAACTATAAATGAAACCCGTGAATAATACGCAATTTGTCCAACCAGGCACTTGTGCCTTACCCTGATGACTGGGCAATGTCCCGTTAATTCTAAACTTTACTATAATATGGGAGGTGTGCTATGAAAAGATTATTCATTTTCACCATCGGAATTCTCACGATGATGTCCCTATTAAAATATGCTTACGCGCGACTCCCAGATTTTCAGGTTGACACCAAAAGCATTACCTTCTCAAACCCGACACCTGTTGAGGGGGAAGAGATAATGATTTGGGTTGAGGTAAAAAACCTCGGCACCAAATCGCCAACGATGAATGAAGATTTACTGGTAGACCTCTATGAAGGAAACCCAGGGACCAACCCACTTCAAATCTTGAGTAACGATGTTATTTTAGACCTGAAACCCGGTAAAACGGAACGCATATCAGCAAAGTGGCAACCACCCCCCGGCAAAACTGAAATTTATGCTGTCGTCAATCCCAAAGGTGATAAGCACATACACGAAGCAGACAACACGAATAACATCGCCCATGCAACCGTTGTGGCTACAGCAAAATCCTTCCCCACAGTCACAAAACAACAGATACAGGCATCTATAGACAAAGGGGTCGCATGGATAGAATCACGGCAAGGAAAGAGCAGCCGCACCTGTCTGCAATGTGGCACAGAAAACCAGATCATTCTATCCTGTTTTATTTGTCAGGCAAGCCTAAAAGGTCTACCAGAAAACTTTGTCCCAGGCTCAGTTTGGAACTTCGGTGAAGACCGCATACAAGAAACCTCATTGGCACTACAAGCACTATTCGCAGCGGGCAGGAAACCGAATGACCTATCAGTTCAGAAGGGACTCACATTCCTTCTGGAGCAGGACTGGAACACGCTTGAGGTATACCAATATGCTGTTCTTATCCCTGTATTAGTCGCAACGCAAAACGAAAAATATAGAGGACGTGCGCAATTCGCTGTGAACCAATTAGTGGAGAAGCAACTCCCCGTAAAAGACAGCGAATATGCCGACCCAAGAGATGACGGTGGATGGGGTTACGGATACACTGCTGACGGCGCACACATGAACATGGTCATCTATGCACTCTATGCCGCAAAACAGTGGGGACTGCACATACCACAAGATACATGGACACGTGCCGAAAAATGGATTCGCGGAAACCAAAAAGACACTGGCGGGTGGGTCTATAATTTAGTGGACGATGGATCCCCTTGGGCAATCGGTGTCTATGGCAGCATGACCGCTACAGGTCTATGGGCACTCCGAGCTTGTGGGGTTTCAGTTGAAGATACACAGATACAAAATGGCATAAACTGGCTTAGAAAACATTGGACACTCACACGAAATCCAGGATCAAATTCATGGCTCTATTATTACCTGCTTTCACTACAACGTTTTAGTGACATCCCACCGAAGTTAGATACAATAGCGGGACATGACTGGTACGATGAAATTTCTCGAATGATGGTCGCGAATCAGCAATCCGATGGTAGATGGCACGGGGCGGAGAGTGACTTTCTCGCAACATGTTTCGCTGTGATGACATTAAGCCGTGCACTCGTTGGCCCTACTGAACCTAATATCAGTGTTGCACCAAAAAGTTTGCGGTTTTCACCACCCGCACCACGCGTCGGGGAACCTGTAAAACTCAGCGCAACGCTTAGAAATAGCGGAACACCACTTGACAAAATGCTGAAAGTTAAATTCTTTGCTGATGACGTTGAACTGAAAACAACAGATGTCCTCTGGACAGCCAAACTCAACGAATCTGTCGTTACAATTGACTGGGTACCCCAACAGGAAGGGGAGACAGAGGTTACCGTACTTGTTGACTATGAAGACCTAAATAAAAACGATAACGCAGAAATGGTAACCATCAATATCCATCCGAAATCCACTGACCCAACAGATGCGAAATTAGCAAAACTCAAAAAAATCGGGGAGAATCTATATCAGTTGGGTAACGTCACCTTAAATACTGAGAAAAAAGAGATAACCATTCCCGGTGAAATCAACATTGCAACGGACGATACAATCATAGAATTCCTTGCATGCGGAACACGCGGAAAGTCCCATGAAAGCATTATCATCCTTGACGCAGAAACGACTTATATCTTTATTGCACTCGGTATGTTGGATCTTGAACCCGGTAGAAATCTCTCTGTCGTTGGAGACCCTCACGACCCAAAAGGATCGCGCGTACAAGTATGGGTGGAATGGAACAAAGGAGACGAAGTTGTATCCTACACCGCACGAGAACTTGTTTGGAATGCCCTATCACAAAAACCTATGCAGAAAACACATTGGGTCTTCACAGGGGGACGAATTATAAACAATCAGCTGACTTCCCAACTATTTCACAATATCATCGCTGTATACCGCGACCCTGACGCGTTGCTTAACAATCCTTTACCCGGCGGCACCGATGACCGCACCTATCGTGTCAACACTGATGTCATTCCGCCAAAAGGCACAAAAATAAAACTGATCATACGACCAATGTAAAACATTGAACAGTTGTCCTCATGAAACAGAAACCTGCACCAAAAGTAAATATCCTCAAGGAAATCGAGGATAACAAGACAAAACCTGTTTATCTGCTCTGTGGTAAAGAGACTTTCCTTATTGAAGGAACGCTCAAACAGATGCTGGAAAAACTGCTTCCATCAGATACGCGAGATTTCAATCTCTCTCTCTTAGATGGAAACACTGTATCAGTTAGAGATATTCTCAGCAACGCTGATCTGTATCCAGTCATGTCCGAATGGCGAGTTGTAGTCGTAGATGATTTCCCCGCCTTCAAATCACAGAAAAAAAACGCCTCTCCACAAACAAGCATACAAAATGCAATGCAACTTGAATCCGAAGACGTTCAGAAATGTGTTGCAGATATGGCAAAAATTCTCGGTGTCTCCACACAGCAGATTGCAGACGTACATCCAGACTTCAGCAGCTCCATTGATGAAATCATCGAAACGCTTGGCGGCGGCTTCACAGAAGATGTCCGCTCATTTTTCACGCGTCTACCTCAACTCGCAGCACAAATTGAAGTCCATTCTGACAACAACACGAGTAATAACGACACAGACCTACTCCTTGAATGGTTACAAGGCGACCTACCCAAAAACAGTGTGCTGATTTTTACGGTAAAGGACGAGGTGAGTGAAAGAAACCGAATTGCGAAGGAAATCCAAAAAGTTGGTAGGTATGTCTCTTTCGATCCACTGGAGAAAGGCACATCACTCAGTCGAGACCCGCTTTACAAAAAGGTTGTGGAAAAATTTGCTACCTATAATAAGAAAATAACACCACGCGCTTTTGACCAACTACGCAACCGCACAGGTGGAGATATGCACACAATCGCTGAGTCAATAAACAAGATTGTCAACTTTGTCGGCGATAAACAACAGATAGATGAAAATGATGTCCGAAACCTCGTAACACAGTCCACTTTTGACAGGATTTTTGACCTTACCGATGCTATCGGCAAACGCTCAACAAGGCACGCATTGAAAAGCCTACGCGAAGTGTTAGCAAGCGGAGAGAAACCCTTCCGAATCATCTCACCCATCGCCACATACTTACGATCAACGCTTCAAGCAAAACTCATTGCAAAAAGAAAAGGACTAAAACCGATTAGTAGACACACACGCTACCCAGATTTCATAAAAAACGTTTTTGAACCAATGGCAAAAGAACTGGAAGATATCCTACCGAATTCCGCAGCACGAAACGTCTTAAAGGGGAGTCCATATCCTGCTTACAAAGTCTTTCAAGCGTTACAAACTTTCACCGCTGAAGAATTAATTACGGCTTTGGAAAAAACCTTAGAAGTAGAAATACAATTGAAAACGACAGGATTAGATGGGGAAGTCCTGTTAGAACAGTTGGTATATGATTTATGCGACACATCAAAACAGAGGTGGAATTAACCCACAACTGAATGCAAAAATCAATGTGTAAGTGAATAGATGACCGCATTGATACCAATCTTCAAGGCTATATTAGAGTATTCCCGCGGATAAGAGGGCATCGCAGCGTGTTCCCACGCATCACCGAGATCAGAATTGAAACATATCAACATCATCAGGCGGTTTTTATCGTCAAACATCCCAAGATAACGTGCAGGGTGCCCATCGTGACGCTCATACGTCTGTCCACTATAAAGTGCACGTAAACCTGGTATCTGAATCAGCTCTTCAATTTTGTAGAAACAGCTGAAAATAGGATGTGTAATTGGTATGTCCACGGGTTCCTTATTTGGAAATATCTTTTTCAATTCTGTATAGAACCGGTTCCACTCTAATCCTCCGTGGAAATCATCCACAAAGATGAAACCTCCGCGTAACATGTATTCACGTAGGTTTGCTGCTTCTTTCTTCTTCAGCCGCATACTCCCAACTTCCAAAACATAAGAAAAGGGATAATCAAACAACGCCTCCGATCCAACTGGAATGCTAATACTATCGGGAGCAACATCAATGGTGGTCTGCTTATCAAGTTGGTAAATGAAATTTCGGTCTGAAGCAGGATAATCCACCTCCCAATTGCTCAATTGTGTAAGTCTACCATCATATTGCAGACGAACAAAGGTAAATTCATACTCGTGGTGAGCGTCTGAATCCCGAAGCCCGTCTGGGAAAAATATCGTTATAAAAATGGCTACAATAATTACAATTCGCATAATATCCAATTTATTACCTAACCTAAGTTGCTACGTATAAGTTTTAGACCTGGAAACACTGTCTTTAATGAAAAAATGCTGATAATTAGCCAATATTTGTAGCAATCTGCCAGTTTGCGCCCCTTATGGCACAATCTGGCAGATTGTGCTACATAGGTAGCAACTTAGGTTACTTATTCAAAATTTTTCTTAATTTCAAGTGTTGTCGAACCTTTCTCATCACGACTGGTACATCATGTTCACCCGGACTGAAGATAACCTCAGGCGGGACAATCTGCAATTTTTGGTTTGGAGGTTTATAATACCATTGTAGTGCAATTTGAAAACGAGGTCCTTGAAAATACTGTATCTCAACAGTGTGCAAACCCGCCGTCAGTCTGATATGGCTACGTTTTCTTCGGGGTTGGTGCACCCCATCGTTATCAACAACTAAATATCCGTTGATGAATAACTTTGCACCATCATCAGCATAAAGTTCAAAAATATAGGGTCCAGGCTCCACCACTGCCAATTTTCCATAAAAGCGAATCGCGAAATCCTCAAGCACCGTTTGCTTCTGCGGTGTTGGGAATCCCGCTGTATAATCTCTGGGAGATACATCCAAATTAGCTGTCGCAAATGTATAAACGGGGTCTAAACGCTTAAAATTAGGCATCATGAAAATAGGTTCATTGGGAACATAAACTTGACCGAGTAAGCCGTGTCCCGGAATTACATCGGTTTCAAAGATACCCAATCCCATAATGTCGTCGTCCAATTCTATGGAAGCAAGATCGTCAAGTCCGTCAATGCGAGACAATCTATCTACCAGACCGCCACCACTACCAGCCCCTGTTCCACTCTGACCTGTTCCCTTGCCACGGCCAGGACCAATCACTCTCCCCCCTGCTCCACGGAATTCAGGAATAACAACCGGGCCCGATGCCGTTTCCTCTGTTCCAAAACTCCTGTTAGGAAGTGTGTCGGCGTTCGTTTTTGGAATATCCACAATCGTCACGATCTCTGGTGCGTATTCATCATGAAAAACGGCTTTGGGGGGATCCATCTCTGGAGAATACTTCGGCGCAGCAAGCGACGGTGCTGTCGACCCACTATCAAGACTACGTGCAGGTTGGACTGACTTGTGCTGGCGCATCATAAGCCGTTTCACTTGCTCATCAGTTCCCTTCGGAAAGATTACAAGCGATAAGTCGTCTTCCTTCTCATTGAATTGTTTCAGCAGAAATGGTGATAAAACTAAAATCAAAACGAAATGTATCGCTAAAGATATAATAAATGCTATATTGCTTCGGTTTCTTTTCTTAGCCACAATTCACCTCTATTTTCGTTTGTCGTCAGAAGTAACAGCAATAAAATGCTATACTTGAGTAGATAATTTTCAGTGAGGGTTTGTCGTTAATTCAACTACGTTAAGAAAAAGCGGTAAGATACAAACTATATTCTTTTGGTATTTATATTTTAGCAGAAAAAGATTGATAATGTCAAATTGTATCTATAAAAGCAGGTTTATTTAGTTTTAGGTGTTTTGGCAGATATTTATAACATTCGTGAATTAGATGCGTAGGTCCAAATCAAGAAATCAACGGTATGAATGCCTTTTGGCATTTCCCGGGTCGCGACCGGGAGGTCGCTCCTACCGAAGAGAGGTACCCCAACCAGCAATAACAGTGGAATTCCTTAATGGGACAATATTAATTTGAATTGGTATTATTTTCACTTGTCTGAACCAGGATTTTCAAGATTATCAGATTTACAAATCAACGGTATGAATACCTTTTGGCATTCCCCGGGATTAGAGCCTGATGCTGTTGAGTTCCATTCCAAATAGAGACTGCTTTGGCTGTGAACAAAAGACGTTTCGCCTAGGTGTGGAACTTGATGATCAAACTCCAATCACGGGGAATGCCATTGGGCGAATGCGCGCATGGCATTCGCCATGATTCATACCCGGGGAATGCTATATAGCATTCATACCGTTGATTTCTTGATTTGAAAATCTTGGTTCAGACAAGTGAAAACAACTTTACTCATAATTCATGCCAATAACTTTACACTCACTTAGCAGGGATGTAAAGTTATTGTGCATTACATTTTTTGTTTATTTTTTTGTTGAATTAATGAGATTATACATACAATTTTTTGATAACTAAAATTTTGTAAAACATACCACGTGGTATGAAATAACATACCGTGGTATGTTTTGCAAAATAGCTTTTAGACCAGTCGTAGCAAGGTCTGACAGGGATTTTTTCGAAAACGTAAATTTTTTTTCAGTTTTTTCATTTTTCAGGTTTTTGGAACAGTTTTTTCTCGGGAAATTTTCCTCATTTTAAGGTGTTTTTTGAGTTGAGATGTTGAATTTTAATTTTCATAGTAATATTATACATTATGTGGTGTTAGGATGCTTTGTTTTATTGTGTTTGTTTATTGGGATTTCCAATAAGTTTAATGTGTGTTTGGATTTTTTGCAGAATTTCTATACAAAAACTTTACACACCCAATTTCGCAGAGAAAAATCGGTTGAAAATTCACTCCCAATATGCTATTATCTATCTATCATGAAGAACACAACAGACATTATTCCAATCTGGACGATAGGTTATGGAAGCCGTTCAATAGCGGAGTTCATTGAGGTGTTACAACAATACGAGATCGCGTATCTCATAGATGTCCGTTCAGTTCGGCACTCAAGCTATAAGCCTGAATTTTCCAAGAAGCCGCTTGCAAAAGAGGTGGAAAAACATGGTATCCGATATGTCTTTATGGGGGATCAACTCGGTGGCAAACCTGACGATGAATCGTGTTATGTCAACGGAATGGTTGACTACGAAAAGGTCAAAAATGCTGAATTCTTCCGGCGTGGTATTGAACGTCTGCACACTGCTTTCTCGCAACAACAGCGCGTTGCACTGATGTGTGCTGAGGAAAAACCGGAGCATTGTCACCGAACTAAACTGATTAGTACTACCCTCACTATGCAGGATTTGCCTGTGGTTCATATCGACGAAAATAGTGAGCAGATAACGCAGGAACAGGTAATTGAACGTATTACGGGCGGACAGCTGAATTTGTTTGGGGAGGAGACGTTTCACTAATTTTTACCTCGGAAAGGCAGCTAAATTTTTCCCTTACATCTTGTAGATTGATTTTCTTTTTCGCGATTTCCTCTGCTAACAGTAACAAATTGAGAGATGTAATTGCGGCACCAGTAGTTTCCTGAGTTGATCTTGATATTCGGTGCAATTGGCTTTCGTATTTTCCGCCAAACTTGCCAGATACAAATAGAAACTTATACAGATTGATATCAGAAGGAAAATTTTCTCACCACTTCGAAGAATGTCTTGGGTCGCGCAGAATGTTCTCATTAATGTAGCGCGTCATTTTATCTGCTTCCTGACGAGGAATGTTAAAGTTTTTGCTATATGCCTTGGTATCAATGATAATGCCGTAATCTTCTGCTAATTCTCGTGTAAAAATTAAACCATCTGGACGATCTGCCTCACCTAAACGAAGTCCGTCAAATCCACACTGATCTACAAGAAGTTCAACTGTTTTCATTTCAAATAATCGGCTACCTTCTCGCCCTGAAAAGCTCATCGGTATGAGAACAAGATAATACTGATGCAGTTGATTAGACACATAGGCATAAGGATAACCAAAAAGGATAGAGTTTTTGAGTCTTGTCATACCAGATTTTATACCCTCTGAACCGAAGATTAGGTATCTGCACCAATGTATTGACAACGTCAGCATGGATTAAGTTAGGATTTTCAGCAGTAGGTTGTAGGTCTTTACAAAAAACTATCACATATCCTTTGGCTTTTAGGAATTTCATGGACTGAGCTATGACAGACTTCAGAGCTTCATAGAACTGTTCAGGCAGCATGTTTCCAAGATCGTTATATTCGTTTGTAAAAGGAGTTGGGGAGTCATCTCCTGTTTTCTTCTTGCGTTCACCAGTCCGCTTTTTTGAAAGCATATTTCCATACGGAGGATCGGTCAGTACGAGGTCGAACAGGTAATCTTTGCCTCTGAGTATGTTTTCAAGTTGTAAAGCATTTCCCTTGTAAACAATCTGAGGTTCTAAATCTAAATCTGCAGAAGCTTTATAGTAAAGGTCGAGATATTCTTGGGATAAATCAACTCCCACGCCGTGACGATCTGCCATTGAACAAGCTAACAACGTTCCCCCTGCACCAACAAACGGATCCAGCACCCAACCCGCTTTTTTAGTGAAAAATTCTATAAGTCGTTTCATTAATTGAGGTGGTTTTGGAGATGGGTGTTTCTTGCGGATATGATGGGCGTGACTAGCTTCACCAGAAGTAGGAAAATATGTGTCAATGATCGGTTCCTGATGTACTGCCCATTGTTGTTCTGACAAATCATTGAGCTGCGCACCAGTCATGAGGGTAGGTTCTCCCTCAATCAATTCAATTGAATTTAAAAAATAGACCCATTCCTTGCCAGTAAAATCGTTGAGATTATTACGTTTATGATATTTACCTTTTTGTATTTTCTCTTCACTTCGTTTGGACATAAAATAAGTACTCTTGTACAATGTTTTTATTTTTTAGCTTTCCGTTTGAGTTGCTTTTGAAGCGGCGATAATCTATCGGAATTACTTCTGGCTTTTCCCCTCTTAGACCGAGAACGTAGCATATTTCGTCTTCACTCATGATGCCTTCGCTACTATAACTTACAATAATATGTTTTGCTTTTGCCTGTGATATTAACCCCGCAAATGCACGCAAACATTCAGACTTTGAACAGTATGCGGATTTCTCTTTTTCTGAATATTGGCGCAAACCGGTTTTACCATAAACGTGTGGATTGTCATATCGTGCTATTGTTTCAAGAAGGTGATAGTTTGTAATATATTGGCGTGAATTGTATGGCGGATCTATGTAGAGAATATTACATTCGATTTGTTCTATTAGACTATTTGCGTCTTCTTGGTATACAACATGTTCTTTGTCTGATAAAATTGGGAAAAATGGTTTAAGTTTTAGTGTTTTGTATGTTCTCGTGTCCCAATCTTTCAGATAGGCGGCATAAGTTCCTGAAATGTTTGTCACTTTAGACACTGCCTCTAAGAGGGAGAGAAGGAGTATATAATATTCTGATTCGGTGATAAGTATATCCTGTCTCCACATTTCAATTTTTTGTCTAATCGCATCGATTTTCTTTCCGTTTCTATTGGAAAGGTACTGCCGTTTATATTCATTATTTCCACCAGGACAATAGTTTTTAAAGATAAAACCATCCGATACTTCCTCAAGTTGGTTCAAATAATTTAATGTCTTGAAGTAGTTGCTTGCTCCATCAAAGAGATTAAAAGAATAAGTTTCTGGAAGATTAGTCAACTGCCTGAAGTCTGGTCTTTCATTATTCTGAATCAGAGCGCGTCCGAAAACGTAAGCGACGTAAAGTAGATCGTTGGAAATGATCTGAAATCCAAGTTTTTTGAAATGTGCTGCAACTGAATGTGTTCCTGCAAAAAGATCGTAAAACACCCCCTCCCTACTGCAGTTGTTCAGCGTAACTGCTTCAATATGTGATAGGAGATTGTTTTTGCATCCAATATATCTCATAAATTTTGCTCTTCATGATAATTTTACCAAACAAGTACATATACATATAATTTTTTTGATCGGTTTATAGGAAGGTCGAAATAATTACTCAAAATGCCACACGAAGTTACAAAAAACAGAAACATTCATGTAATTAGGTCAATGAAACTAAATTCAATATGTTTGTTTCGGGCCTGAGTTCATTTATTATACTATTCTTTGTAAATTTATTATACTATTCTTTGTAACTGAAAACAAGTCAATTCTCTAAAACTATGGTAAATTATACAATTAATTCTACATTCTGAGTTGTAGGAGCGACCTTTGGTCGCGACCGGGAAGTCGTTCCTACAGAAGAGCCCGCACGGTCGCGACCAAAGGTCGCTCCTACAGAAGAGGTGTATAATTATTTCAATAATTCACCATAAATCCTTGAAGGCAGCTTCTGCAGCACAGGAATGATATAACTCCGAATCATCAAGCCGTCTATTGTTTCTGTCTCTACCCGTGGTTGTGGATGCTCCCGATGATCAAAGACGATGTAGTATCCCTTCGTTACGCCTTACGCCTTCGGACTTTAGGTAGACTGAAAGCTGCTTTTTGCCTGCCTGATAACGACTGTCGCCTCTCCATATCTTTGTTTCGACGATATATTTTTGCTGGTTGTGATTGATAATGATGTCCATTCTGCCCCTGCCTGTCTGGACTTCAATGTGCATAATACCGCCAATGATTTTAACAAATTGGTCAAGATAAGCGAGCAAAAGATGTCTGCCAACGGACTCTTGTGGGGTATCGGGGACTTGTAGAATCCTGAACCCTACACGTGCAATGAAATCTCGGAAATTGTCAAGCAATGCCTCCATATCAATGTGTCCGGCTGGTGTGAGATAATCAAAATAGTCTTCACTACTATCTTCGGGCAAGTAATCATCTTCCAAGCCGTTTACAGTTGGCTTAAAGGTTCTCATGATGCGGTAGAGATAGATTGGGTTAAGGATTTCACACATGCCATCGGGGGCTTTTTTGATGACACCGTAAGTGGCAAGATCACTGATGATGTCATCGTCCAGATTGAATTCAATGCCTTCATCGCGTGCCATCATCCGCATCAGTACACTTTCAAAGCGTGCGTCTCTACGGATATTGGTTGTTAGATGTTCAATATTTGTGTTCTTTTCATTTAGGAGTTGTGCGTGTGCAGTTGAAAAATGTGCCATTGTGATGGGTTCAGTTATGGGAATGTCCAGTTCTTCAGTGAGTATCTGTGCAAATCTGTTGACAAGAACAGGTTGTCCAGCAGTATGTCTATGAATAGACGTTATAACCTCTGGTATGAATGATTGCCCGACTTCTTCTGTATATTGACCGAGTAGTTCCTGTACCTGTTCAAGTGTAAAGTTGGGTAGATGGAACTCATCTTGGATATTGAATGGAGAAATTGAGCGGTCATAGCTGAGCTGCGCTATGCTTTTAACCCCAACAATACCGACACTGTGTGGACACCGTGGTTTACCTGATATATAGATGTGACGGAGCGTATGAAGGAAATCGCTTAGGGCAGCCTGCGGGATGCCATCAAATTCGTCAATGATTATGACAAATTTCTGTGGTGTTAGTAGACGACCAAGTTGTCTAAAAAACCTTCGCATTGAGTGGTGGTTTGTTAGTTTTGTATTCGCCAATAATTGACTTAAAGCCTCAGGCAGCATCTCGTCGCGTCGCTGGCACAAGTTCTCAATTTCATCGCAAATATCTTGGTAAAGGTTGTCGTAAAAATCGTCAATAGACGTATTCTTGTATATATCAAAATTTAGTTGAATTGGGAAATAATTAAAGAGCTTAGGAGATTCAATTTGATCGGCAGCGAGTGTTTCTATAGCAACTTTAAAGAAGGTTGTTTTGCCTGTTTGACGTGGTGCGAAAAGGACAACATATTTGCCTTGTTGAACACGGTTGATATAGTTTGCAATTTCCTCGGTGCGCGACACAACATAATGCTCTTGAGAATTGACGGGACCTTGTGTCCAAAAATGTCTCATTTACCTCTCCTTGTCCTAATACCTTTGATATTTTCATCGTATCACACTATATAAACGATGTCAAGAAAGTGATATTATACCATTTCTATTTAAGAACCCCTCTTATCCGACCCCCCAACCCCCGCAAGCGGGGGGGAAGAAGTCTTTCTAATGGAATATAATTTATTAGAAATGGTATTACTTCAGCGTATCTCATAAATATTATTTGGTTTGAATTTTTCTTTTTATATTCATTTATCTCTGCTATACTATATATAGTTCTACTGTGAGTAAGGAAAGATTTTAGGATTATGAATGTTAAACACTATACTTATATTATTCTCGTATTTATAATAGTTACAGTATCTCTTATTTTGGGATGTGAAAGTATTCCAACTGAAGTTCTCACCCCCTCACCTACCAATAAGGTTGCCGTTGCAGCTATCACCGCAATTGATGGGAGTAATCTGACAGGGACAGCCACATTCACTGAAACTGACACCGGTATACATACCTTTATTGAGATTCAGAATGCGGTACCCGGTCTACATGCGACACATCTACATCTCGGCAGTTGTACTGACATAGGACCGCACTGGCATGCAATGGGTGTGCCGGCGGGTACAGTCGGTGTGTCTGTCGCCGAAGCAACACTTGACACACCTCCCATCGGCATCGGAGAAATCGGCAACATACCAGTGGGTGAAGATGGCACAGGTGTCTTAGAATTCACGACACCGTTATGGTCAATCGGTGCTGACCCAAACACCGATATACTCGGAAAATTGATACTCATACACGAAACGGGTGATACCTTTCAAACAAATCCGCACATAGATCATTCTACAATGCCTCATGCGAACACCCTTGCCCATTCCCACATGGGACATATACAGACAGGTTCGGAGATGGCACAAGCCACCCACGCTTGTACACTTGCAGTACTTGGACAGCAGATTGATCTGCAGGCAGATCACCACCTCCCTGGTGAAAGTACGAGTCCACACAGTCATGACCTGTTGGAACTGCTACTACAATGTTTTTTGAGTCCTGCCCAACTGTTAGATCCAGCAATTTTTTCTGTGATTCCACTGACAGGTTCACCAGAATATGATACTTTACTTAACATTGAACCCAAAAGTTTAGCTGCCTATCACGAATTCCTTATCTCTATAGGAATACCTGTTGATCCCGATTTTTTCACAAATCAATATACACAGTTTTTTCCAAATGGAACACCTGAAGAATATGAAAAACAGATGCAAGATAGACTAACGCATCTCTATATTACATCAGGGATAGGCTTTGATGGCACTATAGATTCGGCAGGTGGTAGTCTACTGCTGACTATGTTTTTGGATGATCGTACTACGGCATGGGTGTTAGGTTATTTTCAAGGGGATGATGCAGCATTCGGTGGGTGGGTTGTTGAAGTGCTTGAAGCAGTCCCAGTTCGACCGGGCGGTGGTTCTCGTATTGGCTGCGGTGTGATTGGGTTGATGGAATAAACTCTTTATAGAATTAATCTCTCGATCGCGCTCTCCTCACGCCTCCAGAGAATTAAAACACTGGGATTTCTCCAGAGAATTAAAACACTGGGATTTATGGTGAATTATTGAAATAATTATACACCTCTTCTGTAGGAGCGACCTTTGGTCGTGACCGTGCGGACTCTTCTGTAGGAGCGACCTCCCGGGTCGCGACCAAAGGTCGCTCCTACAACTCAGAATGTAGAATTAATTGTATAATTTACCATAGAAGCAAATGCCGTTTGTTATAAAATCCATGATTGAATACACTCAGCAATTTCTTTAATATCACGACTTGTGCCAGTTAATT
>JAAXHO010000211.1:1030-1166 GCA_012270795.1 Candidatus Poribacteria bacterium | reverse complement strand
TTGAACTTCTTAACATCGGAAGAGCAAACTAAATTACGCAGTTTAACTGCAATCAAGTGCTATTGGTACGTGGAATAGGAAGGCGATAAGACAACGGAGACCTTGTGCCATATTTCGCAGAGAGATAACCGCCCCG
>JAAXHO010000211.1:632-869 GCA_012270795.1 Candidatus Poribacteria bacterium | reverse complement strand
TGAGTGGGTTTAATACAAGCATTTCATGAAACTATGTGATATTTAACTAGCATGCAGGATTGTTTTTTAATGCGATCTAAGAGTTTGTTCCAACTGCCAACCACAGCGAAAGGGCACATTCTTCTCAATGAGTATCAATAGACTATCATGTATTTTGTCCTTTCGTCAGCAAACAGGCCGTTTCACATGATTTCAATCAATTTTTTAGGGGAGGTTATTGTAGTAGGAAGAGAGGGT
>JAAXHO010000211.1:0-501 GCA_012270795.1 Candidatus Poribacteria bacterium | reverse complement strand
GTTTCCATGCTCTTTATTTCCCTTAAGCATGTAGTGAGCAAAACTAGATCAGAGTAACCAATAAACACTGACAAACTATTACTGAATAAATAAATAATCTACAGGGTGGCTTGGCGGAAAGAGTCATTTTAAGCGTAGTTAAAACTTCTCATTTCACATGTGCCCAATTTAATGCTAATGAGGAAAATCAGTTGTTCTCGCTCCTTTGTATTAGATTCGGCACTTGTGAAATGCGACTTTTGAACCGGGCCTTATTTACGTCTTAGTCACGACATGGTTTCGTTAACTCACTTTGGTTTGCAAATGAACGATTAATAAAAAATAAGCTGAAACTGACGGCATAATTTTGGTTTGACATAACAGGAAACTAGACTACAAGCCATCGATCCGTAAAGTTTTGAATTGGTTTAAAAACTTGCCCAGTTTAGTTTAGAGAAGCGAAACTTATTTTACTATCATCTTTCGGCTGGGGACAATGGCGGAAACAGAAACTTATAGCAG
>JAAXHO010000081.1:0-711 GCA_012270795.1 Candidatus Poribacteria bacterium | reverse complement strand
AAGAGAAAATCGTTTTGTTTTATTCTTGAATCTGCTGTGGTGCGAAATGAAATGGAAGTTGTTTTACGATGACACAATGTCCAAGTCGACGCTTTAACAATGATTTCACAATGCTTTATGTGGTTTGGCTCTCATTTCACTGTTGGTGTCACGCGCTGTTTGTTATTATCGTTTCATTGTTTCGAGAGAGAGTAATAAAGAGAAAAGAGACATTATTTATTACCGTTAATTCAAATTGTTCAGAAATTAATAACCAACGATGAAACACGAGACGATAATAACAACCGGCGCGTGACCACATAAAGCATTGTGAAATCAACAACGGTAAAGCGTCGAGTTGATCATAGTTTTCGCATCGTAAAACCACTTCCATTTTACTTCGCACCACAGCAGAATTCAAGGATGTTACTAAAACGGGGAACGGGGAGCGGGGAGCGGGGAGCGGGGAGCGGGGAACGGAAGTCTGGGAACGAGTTGTCAGCGGAAACCTCCACAAAAATCCAAAATAGCGGTCCAAAAAACGAGAGAGAGAAAGAAGAAGACAAAGAAAAGAAATTTGTGCCTTGGTTGAAATCAGGTGGGGACGAAATTGCAAATCAGACTCACATTTTACGTTTACGTTTTGAGCAGGTGGTATGTTTTTTCGATATTCAACCTGTTTCATTTACAATATGATAAGGTCTTAGGTCTTAGTTTTCGAGACACCTGGCA
>JAAXHO010000009.1 GCA_012270795.1 Candidatus Poribacteria bacterium | reverse complement strand
GTTTCTAACCCCGATTTGAGATACACAGCAGCAGAAATCGGGGTTAGAAACCCCTCCAACAATATATAATACCATTTCTAATTGATAATGTCTCATTAGTTGCGGGGAGCTGGTAGGAGCGACCTCCAGGTCGCGCCCGGGAGGTCGCTCCTACCGAAGAGAGACCTCCAACCAACAATAAAAGTGAAATTCCTTAATGGGACAATATTAATTAGAAATGGTATTATACCATTTCTAATAATAAATGTTCCTTTTCTGTAGCACAAACTTCCAGTTTGTGCCATATTCCGTTTCATTTCTAACAGCCCGAAATGAGAGAAAATTTAATAGAATGGTATTAGATCACATTCACAAAAACCTGTATTGTGACATCATTTTTTAGAATTGGTATTATAGAAGTATATCAGCGATGGAAAGTGCCATCAAAACCAAACTAATCATACCGTTCAATGTGAAAAACGCAAGATTGACACGAGAAAGGTCATTCGGTTTGACAATAGCATGTTCATAAATGAAAATGAGAACAACAACCCCAACACCGATATAGTAGAAAAGCCCCAATTCCGTCAGAAAAGGTATACCGAAAAGAAGCAAAACAGCAACCACATGAAGTCCAGAAGAAACCCATAACGCCCAACGAATACCGAGGCGCGCTGGAATGGAATGCAAGCCATGTTCTCTGTCAAAATTCACATCTTGACATGCATAAATGATGTCAAAACCTGCTGTCCAAAGCAACACAACGCAGCAAAGGACTATGGGGGGGCAATCAAACCTGCCTGTAATAGCAATCCACGCTCCTACAGGTGAGATGGATAGTGCCAGTCCTAACCACAAATGCGATAGCGCAGTGAACCGTTTCGTATAAGAATACCCCATGATGACAGCAAGCGCAACAGGTGACAAAGCAAAAGCAAGCGGGTTTAATCGCCACGCTGCAAGCACCAATAATCCTGCAGAAATAAGGGTAAAAACCCATACAGCACCTTTTGTAATTAAGCCTGACGGGATGGCACGTCTTGATGTGCGCGGATTTACACCATCAATTTCCGCATCAGCCAGACGATTGAACGCCATCGCACAACTGCGCGCACCCACCATCGCCACAAGAATCCAACCGAGTTTCGCTAGCGATGGAATCCCATCCGCGGCAATAAACGCACTCATAATCGCAAACGGAAGTGCAAACACAGTATGTTCAAATTTGATCATCTCAAGAATGATTTTGAGCTTTCGCATCAACTGCTTACTCTTTCCAACGTTGTGTCAATCCTGAATCTATATCAAACTGGTCCAAGATTTTTGTCACAACAAAGTTAATCTGGTCATCTACCGTTTTCGGATAATGATAAAACCCTGGCATGGCAGGTAGGACACAAACACCAATCCGGGATAATTTGAGCATGTTCTCAAGATGGATAGTACTCAGCGGGGTCTCACGAGGCACAATAACAAGTTTTCTACGCTCCTTGATACATACATCGGCTGCACGTTGGATAAGGTTACGCGAAATACCCGATGCAATAGAAGCGACAGTCCCCATACTACACGGCACAACAATCATACCCTCTGTCCGAAAAGAACCACTCGCTATCGTTGCACCAATATCAGATTCATGATGGTAAATCACCTGTTCCGTGTCAACATCAATAAGCGATTCCAACCGAAAATTATCAATGTCCACTTCAATCTGCAGCTCTTCCCACAGTGCCCGCGCCCCAGATTTAGAGATCGTCAAATGCACCTCTAAATCCTCTAATTTTGTCAGAACTTCAAGCAAGCGGACACCGTAAACGACTGCACTTGCACCTGTGATACCGACTATCAATCGTTTCAATTAGTGTGTCTCCGATGTAAACGGTAGCAGGTTGCCCGTTGTATCAAAATTAAATGGGAATGTTTCATCAACAACCTCAAGATTTGAATGGAGTTGTGCATCTTCAAGAAGTGCCTCTGAAATATCCAACTCTGTTAATCTCAGCGTACTCTCAATACGAATAACGCGGGCATGCTCAGGTTTCGTCAACCCAATCGTGTCAAGTGCCACCCCAATTGCCTCCCGGTCTGTATCATAATAGAATGGTATCTTTGACTTCTGCGGTCCAAGTGCAGTGATGCCGTTCATATAGGTGGCGTGCCGATCAATCTGCTCCACAAGTCGTGCCGTTGTGAAATCTGCAAGACCGATCCCTGTCGCATTGCCGTCACTCTCTTCGGTCAGATCACGTACAAATATTCGTAGAATCGCTGGCTTGAGCGGTTCTGGTTCAAAATTCTGCATCATCCTGCCGATAACGTTAGTATCCATGCCTGTACCACTGATGTTCTTCCCAACCCAATCTACAATCAATAAATCAAGTTCATCAAACGGGAGTCGTCCCATCAGCGATTTTGACTCAACCAGCAATTCGCGTTCGGTTTGCAGTAGTTGTCCAGCAGGCATCGCCACAACCTTCGCAGTCTCTTCATGGGCATTTTCAATCAATCCCAATCCAAAAGCGATCTTTCCTGTATCAAGGATAAAACTCCCCGCCGCCGTAATAACATGTTCAAAACCGTATTGAAAGAAAGCACGGTGATAAAAATTTGCCCCCTGCTGCTTGCCGAGACCAATAACCATCATCTTCATCAGTCCGCTTTCAATAGATCCGTTGAAATCTGTGTGTGCTTTAATGCGGTTAAGTGGTACTACATGGTCAGCTTCTGCGGCATAACGATCCATGAAAACTGGTAGGGCATCCGCTCCTGCTTGCGGCAGTGTGCCAAGTTCCACAACATCCATTGTCGCTTTGACTGGCGCGCCAACAGTTGCCTCCGTAATTCCGTAATGCTCCAACACACTCCGCTGTCCTTCTGCTGTTGCCCCACCGTGGCTGCCCATAGCCGGAACAACAAAGGGTTTTGCCCCAATACCTTTGAGATAGTCTACAGTTGCTTTGACTGCTGTTGCAACATTAGCAACACCCCGACTCCCCGCAGTAATCGCAACAGTTTCACCAGGTTGGACAATAGACGCAGCGTCAATCCGATCCAATTCCGCATGTATTGCTGCAGGCAGATCAGTAAGAACGGGTGCATCAAAATGCTGTCGCACCCGTGCCATTTTTGGAAGTACCATCTGTTTCTGTCCTTATCAATAATAAATACGTTGTCTTACTCAAATCTACTATTACGGGCAATTCTACCAGAAATAGTACAGAAAGGCAAGGAAATTAGATATGATTGCAGAGGCTTTCAATTGTCGGGTTTTGCAGATTTGTGTTCTGAATCACGGAATTCGCGGAAAACGCGGAATTCGCGGAAAAGACCATGCAAATATCTAAATTTTCGCAATTTCCTAAAAAATACAGTTTTTTCACTAAAATTCTGCAATTTTTTAGAACGTTATAATCTAATTGCCTTTTTCAACGTCTTGTAACTTGAAAACAGGATATTTTGTCGTGATAATATTAATATCCTAATGTAAAAGAGGTGTAAAATGTCATCTACCTTCGAAGACACTATTTTGCTAAAAAAGATTCAGAACGGTGATTTTGATGTTGTTGACATACTTATAGGTGAGTATGAAAAGTTGATACGAAAAATCATCTACGATGAAGTTGGCGATCCCGAGATGCTTGACGATGTATATAGTGAAGTACGCCTTGCTATTATACGTCGGTTTCGACGCAAAGGTACTGCGGACATTAGATCTTTTGACAAATGGATCAAACGTGTTACTCGCAGCAAATGCCAAGCATACTGGCGGAATGAGAAAAAACAACGCGAGATAATGGTTATTGCTGAAGAACAGCAAGCCGCTATTTTGGAACAGGAATTGCTCCGAACACTACGTTGGAACGAAGTGTCTGCGATAATTGATGAGATCGAACCTATCTATAAAGATGTCGTTGAATTGTGGTTAGAGGGATGGACATTCGCTGAGATCAGTGAACGCTTAGGCATCCCTGAAGGCACAGCGAAATCCCGGAACCGTAAGTTCATTAACCAGTTACGTGAACATTTCGGTGTCTCTGCTACATAAAAAAAGACTATATCACCGTTTCAACGATATAATGTTTGTTTTTTGTTTACACACAAACAGGAGACGTGCTAAAATAAAGTACATCTCCTAACGTTCCACCTGTTGATTATCAATCAGCAGGAAAAACCAACGTCCAAGACGTTGAGTTAAAATCAGGCACCAATATGTAGTGCCAAAAGGAGATAAAAAATGTTTAAGTTCAAGTCAACCCTAATCGCACTCGCGATAACTTTTTTCATGTTAGCAGGTTTTGTCAATAGCAGTGATGCTATTGAGATAATAGAACTAAGCCCTGCGTATAATTCATACGAAGAACAGGATAACGGCAATGGCGCATCTCACATGGCTTTTTTAAGAACTGATACGTCGTTCTATGACATAACCTGGTCTGTAAATGGAGTTAACACGGGTTATACATTATGGAGCGATGGTAGTAATAATGCAACTGTAGCCTATTTCGGTTTCAACAACCTCGCTGGAAGTTTTGAAGGTATAACTTATATGATAACAGCATATGCTTGGACGATAAATGACGATGGAATTCCTGAATCTGACACCGATACTTACACGATCACAGTCTATACTCCATTTCACATTGAGGTAATGAAACCTGAAATATGGTACTATAGTCCCGTGGATACAGACTCGTATGAAAACTATAACTTCTATGGTTACTTGCTCCACGAAGCTTTTGTGATCACATCAGATCCGTATCATAAAGTGGATTGGTATGTTGATGAGGAACTCAAACATACCAAATCTTGGTAATGGTGTCAAAACTTATGCCTCTTTCAATCCTTATTGGCTCAGCGGCACCCTCAAAGGAACAAAATATACAATAATGGCGAAAGCCTTGTATATAGATGATAATGGAGATTTGCATTCTGACACCAAAACTTACGATCTCACCGTCTATAAACCCTACATAGATAGTGGTGTTAAGGTTAAAACTTGGGAAAAGGTAAGGGTAACAGGTGTGTATGGTTACGCAGAATGCACAAAGCACTATTACGACGGGATAAGTATTAGATTTGAATGTCGTATCTCTGCCAGCAATAGCACAGAGAAAAATTGGAATGCACACGGGCGTTTCCAGCATTATATCAATGGAGAACTGCAAGGTTCTAAAGATCAACCTTATAAAGCATTACCTTCGGGTGGCTATTATGGTTCGTATCCCGGTTCCTTCTCTTATGCGATTCCAACAGAGTCAGGACGTATTCTGAAAGGTGACTCTTACGATTCTTATGCGTATATCAAACTCTACGTTGAAGGTCATGATGGTTTGCCTTTTATCCAAGACTCTTGGGATGCTGGTAATACAGAAACGTTTACCCATGAAGACAATAAATGAAATTAAGTTTTCTCAGGGAAGGGGTATTATTCCCCTTCCCTAAATAAAAGGAGTATAACCATGAAAAGACTCATTGTTATCTGCTGTCTGTTGCTGTTTCTCGCTTCCACAATGGCGAGTACCAAAATCGTTTTTACTTCAGAACGTGACGGTGATGGTTTACGTAAACTCTATGTCATGGACGATGATGGTAATAATATTACACTCCTTGACGATAATTGGAGGCGTCCGTATTCACCAGCATGGTCTCCAAACGGTAAACAAATTGTGTTTGACAGACATCGGGTTGGGTTCTTTTTGATGAATGCAGATGACACCAAACCACGCCAAATTACCGACTATAAAGACGGGAATGATTTTTCTCCTGTTTTTTCACCAGATAGCAAATATATTCTATTTCATCGAACCGTATCCATACCTCCGTCACCAAAACACAGCATCAATGTGATGAATATAGCCAGTGGTGATATCAAAAAAATATCCGATGTCAATGTTGCTTCCTTGGATTGGTCGCCAGATGGACAAAATATTGTCTATTCAACACCAATTCGTACATCCGGTGGGGGGAACAATCTCTATATTATGGACATTGGTGGCAACCGAGTGCGTAAACTGCTACTTTTTGAACAAAAAGGGGATTGGAATTTTAGTCGTAGACTCCCAAAATGGTCACCCGACGGTAAACGGATACTGTATGTGGAACAAGAATTTAAGTGGGAGAAAACGCCTCAGAATACCATCGCACTTATTCGAAAAGCATTTCGCTATATCTTATGTGATCAATACGGCAGAACAGTCATGCAGTTGAACATTCCAGAAAATTGGCTTGTTTGGGACTGGGTTTGGATAGATAATGGGAAATCAGTCGTTTTCACCATGGAACCGTATGTCCTTAATGCACCTCCTCCAAAACCACCATACCCACCTATAAACATGTATAAATACCATATCGCCACGGAGAAAATCACGCGTTTGACCGAACATGCCGGGAGTGATTATTCCTTGGATTGGATCAGCGATGATGTTTTATCGGTATCCCCCGTTGGCAAACAACCGATCCAGTGGGGAAAACTCAAAGCATTCCTAAATACACGCATTGAGGTACTAAAAGGAATTTCAAGCAGCCACACAGACTACCTAATACCATTTCTAATAAATCTCTTTATTGTAGCATAAACTGCCAGTTTGGGTTTCCGTTCTCCGTTTCATTTCAAAAATTTTGTTTAACTTTTTTTGAACTTCTGCTATAATTAGGTAGGTTGCAAGATGGACTTGCACAATATGACTTCTAAATAACACATAATTAGCAAGGAGGCTTGTTATGTTTGGAAGGAAAAAAAGAATGATTCCGACTATCAGTTCCGGAGTCAAAGGTCCACTTGGGGTGTTACACCTCCCCAGATTTTGGTCAAAAGTTCTGATGGATGCAAAAGGTGTCCTACATCAAGACTACCCCGCATGTGGCGCAGGATATGACCAGATGGTGTTGGACGGTCTTGAACTTGATAAAGATGCAACGCTAGCATATATCCGAGACAATTCGCCTACCTATCCGCAAGACAATTCGCCTACCTATCCGCAATTCGAAGCGTGGGTTTTAGAGCAGAAAGGCGGTAGCCTGGATGCTGACGCAGTTGCAGAACTAAATGCAGCGATTGAAGGATATAATCACGATGACGATACCCGTAAAGGTATTCTCGGTGCAAGCGGCATTGAAGATGATGGCACCATTTTAGATGCTGTCAATCTCAATAACCTTGATGATTGGTACGAATTTCATGCAAATTTAGGTTAAGTGTGTAGACATCTCCATTATAGGTGTGCTTTCCACCCCCTATATGGAGATGTCTGTTTCGTTTGCAGGACTACTTGTCCGCTTGTGTTGTAAGTTCAATTGCACTGCCCGTATCGGAGGACTCAAGACCTGCAAGTAGGATTTCAGTGACATGCCGCGCCCTCCAAACATTGGAGAGAGGAGGTTGTGTGCCAGCACGGATATGTTCTGCGAAATGTGCATGCATGCCACTCGGGGCAACATCGCTGCAGTCAACTGCTTTGGTGTCAACCGGGGCATGCTCGCGAGTGTAAGAGGTAGGAGTCCACTGTGTGAGTGCCGCCCCATCTTTACCGGGCATAGTGAACTTACCGGCAGTACCATGGACGGTTGCTTCACCTGTCCGGGCAGGATCACACCAACTTGTTTCAGCAGTGACAATACCACCCGATTGCATTTCAAGTACCAACGTTGCAACGTCCTCTAATTCTGTCGGTTTGTCAAAAGTGGAAACGAAACCTGTCACGCGTTTGAAGGTACCAAGCATCGCAACTAATCCAGAGACTGCATAAACACCCATATCAAACAGTGCACCGACACTTGCTTGTTTTGCGTCAAAAAACCACAGATCGTCACCAGATTCACCGAAAATATCTCGGATTTCAGCATAGTAGACCTCGGGACCGCCGTGGCTGTGCCGCATCCTTGCTCCCGACACACGTCCGATGGCTTCTTCAGCGATGAGTTGACGAATTTTATAGATACCAGCATTGAAATGTGGAAGACACATGACAGTTTTGCCACTCGCTTCAGCAGCAGCAACAAACTGATTCGCTTCGTCCATATCGCCGCAGAGCGGCTTTTGCATCAACACATGCTTGCCTGCTTCCAATGCTTTCACACCCCACGGCACATGTAAGGGGTGCGGTGTCCCGACAAGGATAGCGTCAAGTGAGTCGTCTGCTATAATCGCATCGTAATCTTGTGTCCAACGTGGTATATCAAATTCTTGACATTGATGTTTTAGGCGGTGTTCGCGTCTACCTCCGATGACATCTACCTCAAAATCTTCGCCTCTTTTCAAATCCGGTAGATGCATTCGGCAGACGATACCACCAGCACCAATTACACCGAGTTTTAGTTTATCCATAGTTCTAAATCAATCCTTTTTATGAAACAGTTACGAAATAAAGCACTTAAACATTTTTTAAGACAGTCAGGTTCTCCCGCAGTTGAACTTGTTTTTGTACTACAAGACGTTGAAGATCCGGTCAATGTTGGTGCAACCTTCAGAATAGCCGATGCCTGCGGTGTTCGTGAGATTGTATTAGCTGGTATCAGCGCGCATCCACCAGACCCGACTATCGCAGGGATTGGGCGCGGCACACATCGTAGAGTCTCTTGGCACACAACAAAATACGCCGCTGATGCTGTTGAAGAATACAAAAAAGAGGGTTACCTCGCATGTGCATTAGAGGTCACAACGGATGCCGTCCCCTATCATTCGGTTGAATATCCTGACAAAGTATGTCTGATTGTTGGAAATGAATACCGTGGTATCTCCAGACGCACCTTTGATGTGTGCGATATGGCAATTTACCTGCCGATGTACGGTAAAGTCGGTTCCCTAAACGTACACGTTGCACTCGCAGTCGCAACATACCATATTCTACATCATTGAATGTCTTGCAATGTATATATGGTAGATTATGGAATTATGGTGAATTATTGAAATTATTATACACATCTTCTGTAGGAGCGACCTCTGGTCGCGACCGTTCGGTTCTTCTGTAGGAGCGACCTCCCAGGTCGCGACCGGGAGGTCGCTCCTACAGAAGATATGCGTAATTTTTTCCATATTTCACCATAATTTCACACATCCAATCTTTCCTGAGCATATTATACCATTTCTAATGGAAAATGTCTCTTTTTTGTAGCACAAACTAAAAGTTTACACTACATCCGTGTAAAGACAATTTCAGATTTTACCATAACTGATTCAGAAGCTATTCAAGAGGATTTAGGTATCCAAAGGGCTCCAAATGCCTTTTTCTTCTTCTATTTTCTGCATCAAATCTCTATATGCAGCGATCGCTTCATACTCCTCCGAATACCTCGCTATGTTTACTCTTCTAATCTTGTCATTCTGTGCCGGAACTAATGCCATGAGTGTAAAACAATCAGTGTCAGTAGCAACAAGTATTTGCAAACACATATCAACATTAATTGCAGAGACAACCGCATTATATTTCGAATCGTCTAAATCTGTTATAAACATTCTCAATTTCCTCCTAAAAAATTTCAGTCTGTGAACTGTATATGGTGAATTATTGAAATTATTTTACACCTCTTCTGTAGGAGCGACCTTTGGTCGCGACCCGGGGAATGCCAAAAGGCATTCATACCGTTGATTCCTTGATTTGGAGGCCCTCCTACCTGTGAAAGTGTATAATTAATTCCATAATCTACCATAAATGATAATGTCTCTTTTTTGTAGCGCAAACTTCCAGTTTGCGTCCTAAAGAATAACTACCATAACAACCATCCAATGAGACAATAATTTATAGAATGGTATTAGCAGTTTGAAAGGGTTGTGTCAACGACTTTGCTTGAGTCTATATCATTTTGCCAATTCTTTCGGATCAAAAAGTTGTGGGGCGATTTCAGCGTTAAGGATAGCATTGCTAAAATGCGTTTCATGATGCTCATCATCCGTTATCGTAATAGATTGATGCGGTAGTATAATGCCATCAACATCTTTGAACACCTTAAAAAGTTTTACCACCTTATCTGTCTCTCCTTCAATTACAATTTTCACAAGGTGATGCGTTTTGCTACTGATATAGAGTTTGATAGGTATCCCTGAAGGTTGTTTAACGCTTAGAACAGAGGCAGGTTCATCCTCCACATTTTCAATTCCCACATATTCCACAGGAATTTTGCTTTGAGCCAGCGTTTTCAACAGCCAAATCGGTTCACGGAACGCCATATCTTTTTCCTGCTGCATCTGCATCTCTACTTTATCATCATCTAATTTTGCAACTGTGTTGCCATCACTGAAATATATCATTTTACCATCAGACATTATCCTATAATTTCCACCGTCTGTAGAGTAGAAATCTGAACGGTATTTATTAGGATAAAGATATGCCTTTCCGCCACCATACTTATGCAAAGTGCCATCAGGAAGAGCTATAAAGAGGGAATAATCTCGCGTCATGTTTTTCACAGCCATAAGTTTCTCACGTCCACCGTGTGCTTTAACAGCCTTTGCAATGACCGTTTGCGTTCTCAGATCATCATATTTAGCAAAGTTTTCTTTCACAAGTTCATCAACCGCTTTTTCAAGAGATGCCGCGTCAAGCTGCGTCTTTCGGATAACACCTTCGCTATCTATGAGAAAAAGAACAGGAAGCGTGCGTATCTGAAACATATCAACGACTTTCCCATAATTGTCGTGATAGTGAATCCAGGCATCTCCTTTTTCCTCTATAGCTTTAGTTGTATGAGATTCGGATACGTCCGCGTTCACGGAAATAATCTGAAACAGCTTGTCTTTATATTTTTCATGGAGTTGAGCCAGATTTTGTGTGTCTGTATTGCCATAATAGAACAACACGACATGTCCCTCAAATTGATTCAAACTAATTAATTGCTGTCTATCTTTTCCATATCGCATCCGAAAATTGGGGGCAGTTTGACCTATCCAGGCATTGTGAGGCTTTGAGACTTCACCTGTCCGTAAAGCAATATCAAGTTCAATTATTCCCCTCGCAATTCGTGCCTGCAACCCATCTCCAAATGCTGGGTGCGTTATCAATTTTTTATAGACCGTATCTGCTTTATCATACTGTTTGAGTTTATCATGTGCTAAACCTAATTCCAGCAAACCATGTTCAAGCGGACTCCATCTTAACACATCCCCGATATTATCAGGATAGTGCGTCTCAGCGATATGATTGGGTGAGGTATCCGTAATCATTTTTTCAAGGGAAACAATACCATTTTCAACACGCCCTAACTGTACCAATGCTTTGCCGAGATAATAGTTGACTTCACCTATCCGTTTAAATGATGGATAGGTAGTAAGAAAATCGTTTGATAATGAAACCAGCCGTTCTAATGCTTCAGTATTGCTTGGGTCGGTGATGTGCTTTGTAAATGCCTGAGGAGCGGCTGCAGAAAGTGTGTTATATTTTTTAATCATGTCGACCTGTTCAGGATTCACATCGGAATTTATCTCCTCCCGTTGCGCACCTATAGTGTTTATACAAAAAACTGATAATAACAGTATCAGAATGTTGCTCAACCATGTATCTAACTTTACTTGCTTTCGAAGAAACATCGGTACATCTCCTTAAAATAAACATTTTAAACATCAATCGGGATCAAAACGACGTTGCGATACGCCACAGAACCGTGATCGCCTTGCAACAAAACAGGACCAGTCGCAGCTTCATCTACTAACATCGCTCCGCGTGTTACCCCCGCAACTTCAACATTTTCATGAACTATCTGTCCGTTCCATACAACTTTGACGAAGGTAGCATTTTCGGTTTTATTGTTATTTGCATCAAACCTTGGGGCACGGAAGGTAATATCGTACGTTTGCCATTCCCCCGGCGGTTTGCTGGCATTGACGCGTGGGGGCACCCCATCAACAGGTTTATTGTCAATCCAACGGCAATACACACCACCGCAAGAACCATAGTTGAGTTCTGTTGCACCCCAACTATCCAATATCTGAATCTCATATCTACCCATCACATAAACACCGGAGTTTGATCCTTGCGGCACCATAAACTCAACGTGCAGTTCACAATCACCGTGCTCATATTCTGTGTAGAGATCCGATGTGCGTCCTGTAGGACCGTTGTAAAAGATACCTTCACCGTCGGTCGCTGCCAACAACCTACGATCATCTGGGTGGAATGCAACACCACCAATAGCAGACCATGCATGTTCCGAAGCACCACCTCTGGCATGCCAATCATCAAGGTTCTTACCATTAAATAACTCAACTTTAGACATAAAACTTCCTCCTGTTAATCTATTAGGACCTAAAACTTTTCATTGACAAATCTTAGTGAATTTGATGCGTAGGTCGGGTAGAGCGAAGCGAAACCCGACAGGTGCAAACTTAAGAACCTTATATATTGTTGGAGGGGTTTCTAACCCCGATTTCTTGAGCAAAAACCAGTCCAATCGGGGTTAGAAACCCCTCCAACAATGGAATATATTCCTTAAGTTTACACTTATAGGTAGAGCGAAGCGAAACCCGACACTCTTTTGAAAGTCGGAGGTCCCTTCCCTATACACGACCTACGATATATAAACTGAAAACCCTTATCCTACGCAATACAACTTATTGCAGGTATCTTTTCCGTGTCTTCCGCGAATTCCGCAATTCCGCACACAAAGGAAATATGAAATTCCTAAATTGACACTTATAGTGACAAAAACTTTACACACTTAAACAGAGGCATTCAATTGTCGATTAAGCGCAAATTCTAACATAAGTTTCTTAAGGTAGGAGCGACCTCCCGGTCGCGACCAAAGGTCGCGCCTACAGAAAATAGGGAAAATCGGGGTTGAAAACCCCTCCAACAATAGGGAAATTCGACAATTGAATGACTCTGCACACTTAAAACTTTTCATTGACAAATTTTAGAAAATAACATATCTTATAGAGAAATGAAGTACACTAACTATCAAATATAGTGAACTTTGAAATTATTGGGACACTTTGATCTATGCGTTTAGCAAACCTAACGGCATGTGTGTTGTAGCACAACCTGTTAGGTTGTGTTCCGTTTCTGCACAACCTAACAGGTTGTGCTACAGAAATGTCCCATTAATTATAAGTTTTACTATCAGGACTTACGCATTCCCCTCGCTTGCGGGGGGATAAGGGGGGTAAATCCCTGAA
>JAAXHO010000077.1 GCA_012270795.1 Candidatus Poribacteria bacterium | reverse complement strand
TGATAATGTCTCATTAGTTGCGGGGATCTGGTAGGAGCGACCTCCCGGTCGCGACCCGGGGAATGCCATAGGGCGAATGCGCGTATGGCATTCGCCATGATTCATACCGTTGATTTGGAGGTCGCTCCTACCGAAGAGAGACCTCCATTTCTAATTGATAATGTCTCATTAGTTGCGGGGATCTGGTAGGAGCGACCTCCCGGTCGCGACCCGGGGAATGCCATAGGGCGAATGCGCGTATGGCATTCGCCATGATTCATACCGTTGATTTGAAAATCCTGGTTCAGACAAATACCAAAAACTTTACACACCCAAAATAAAAAAAGTCGTAAAAAACACCTAAAATTCAGACAAATACCAAAAACTTTACACACCCAAAATAAAAAAAGTCGTAAAAAACACCTAAAATGTAGTATAATAATATCAATCAAATACTCTATATTTATTCATTAGGACTTACGCATTCCCCCCGCTTGCGGGGGGTTAGGGGAGTAAAATAGGAAGAAATTTGGTTTTTTAATCCCCTAAATCACCCTTATCTATCAAGGGGATTTTAAGAGAAAATGCATAAGTCCTGTTCATCATACATCTGTTCTGATCCTAAGGAGACTTTATGAAGCTGGGTTTAGTCACATATAATATGGCAAAAGATTGGGATATTCCTACCATTATTGAACGATGTTCAGAAACTGGATTTACAGGCGTAGAGTTGCGGACAACGCACGCACACGGCGTAGAAGTTAACCTCTCACCAAGTAAACGCGCTACCGTAAAAAAACAGTTCGAAAATTCACCTATTGAACTCGCTGGTTTAGGATCCGCGTTTGATTATCACGCAACAGATCAAACTGCAGTCCGGAAGAATATCGAAGGAACAAAGGAATACGCACAACTGGCAGCAGATGTTGGCGCACCCGGCGTAAAGGTCCGTCCAAACGGACTGCCAGCTGAAGTGCCTGTTGAAAAAACATTAGAACAAATCGGTCTGGCATTGCGTGAATGCGGAGAAGCCGCCGCTAATGTCGGTGTAGAGATTCGACTGGAAGTCCACGGCGGCGGTACCAGCGAACTCCGACATATCCGAACAATTATGGACAACGCAGACCACCATAATGTATATGTGTGTTGGAATTCTAACTTCGGAGAAGTAGAAAACGGTTCTATTCAAAACAACTTCAACTATGTCAAAGGTAAAATCGGATTAGTACATATTACCGAATTACACCGTAGAGAATATCCATGGCGTGAACTGTTCACCCTGCTGAAAGCATCCGGATATTCAGGTTATACCTTAGCAGAAATCACTGGAAGCTCCGACCCAGTCAGAGTGATGAATTTCTACCGCGCATTATGGGAAGAATATAACAGATAACTGATTTCATGGGAGAACATTCTAAGATGAAAAACCTAATACTTACGACCCTATTATTTACAAGCATGATGATAATTTCTATTACAAATATACACGCAGCTATTCAACAAGAATCAATCGTCGGTATATGGCTCCTTGAAGATGGACAAGGTGAAGACATAAAAGACGCTTCTGTCAATGGCAATGATGGAAAAATCTTTAATGCAAAATGGACAGATGGGAAAATCGGAAAAGGACTTGAGTTTGATGGCACTTCGCGTGTTGTAATACCCGCAAGTGACACTACAGAAGACTACCTTGATGGATTTACCTATCTATTATGGGTGAAACCCACCACTAAAACACCCGGCAATCACACACGCCTAATCGAACGTGGTTGGCATAATCCTACAATCCAAATCGGTCCGAACGACTTTTACGGCAGCATTGTCCAAAACAAAAACCAAGATTCTTCAAATGTACGAGGCGGTAAATGGAAACTGGATGAGTGGAGTTTCGTCGCACTTACACACGACGGAAATGTCCTCAAACTATATGTGGATGGTGAACCTGTCGCAGATAAAACATTAGGAAAAGCCGACACAACAACTGATGCTGAACTACGATTCGGAGCATATTCAAGAGCTGGTTGGGATTTTACTGGAGTGTTAGATGAAATCGGCGTTTTTAATGTAGCAATATCTGATAACGATATCAATTCTATCATGAACAACGGACTTGAAGAAACTTTAGCCGTTACCGCCGCCGGTAAACTGGCAGTAACTTGGGGACATCTCAAAAAAACACAATTTTAGTTAATCATGGTAGATTATGGAATTAATTACACACTTAACAGGTAGGAGCGACCTCCAGGTCGCGACCTTTAGGTCGCTCCTACCGAATACAAGAGGGAAAATAAATAGCATACCTACCAAGCAGCTAACTGAAAACAATGTCCAATTATTTTCATATTTCACCATATTAGGAAACCAAATGAACCAACAAGACTTTTACCAAGCAAAATTAAATTTCGAAACAGATTCTTGGGACCTCAGTGAAGCGTTAAATAACAGTGGGGATATTATTGTCATTGACGCACGCTTCACTGAAGCATATACACTTGAACATATACCCACAGCAATTAATTTCCCGCACAGAGAAATGACCCCAGAAAGCACAAAACACCTCAATAAATCAAAAACCTATGTCACCTATTGCGATGGAATCGGATGTAACGCATCCACAAAAGGCGCATTGAAAATGACACAATTAGGCTTTAATGTCAAAGAACTACTCGGCGGCTTAGATTGGTGGAAACGCGACGGCTATGAAACAAAAGGCACTCAAGGCACTCAAGGTACTGACAGCACAGAAATTAATTGCGGGTGTTGATAAACAGAAAATGCATTTTAATTTGCATTCAAGTTTTCAATAGTGTATAATTATATGTACAAAGAATAAAACATATTCCCCAATAGCTCAGTCGGTAGAGCAGGTGGCTGTTAACCACCGTGTCGGCGGTTCGAGTCCGTCTTGGGGAGTTCCAAATAATGCTGGCGGACTTGAGACTCAAGGTTCGTCAGCATTATTTATATGGAATCCTCATGAAACCAATGATGAAAGTCATGATCCCACCAATTAAGTGTCAAGGAATTAAAAGCAAACTTGTGCCTTTCATAAAACAAGTTGTGGACTGGTCTTTTGAAGGTAGATGGATTGAACCGTTTATGGGCTCAGGGGTTGTTGGTTTCAATATCATACCGCGCAACGCTGTTTTTGCAGATAGCAATCCACATTTGATTAACTTCTATAACGCGATCGCAGGTGGGGAAATTGACGGTTTGAAAGTGAGAAAATTCCTTGAACAACAAGGAGAAATACTATCAAAAGGTGGTCAAGATTACTATTATGAGGTCCGAGAGCGATTCAATAAGACACATGCACCTTTAGATTTTCTTTTCTTAAATAGATGCTGCTTTAATGGCATGATTCGGTTTAATCGCAAAGGAAACTTTAATGTGCCTTTCGGGCACAAACCGCAGCGATTTTCCAAAGCATATATCACGAAAATCGTGAATCAAATTGACTACGTTTACGTCATGTCAAGACATTCCAATTGGTCATTTATTTGCCAAGATTTCAAAAAAACACTCAAAGAAATTTCTGAAACCGATTTTGTCTACTGTGATCCACCTTATGTTGGACGGCACGTTGATTATTTCGATAGTTGGGACGAAGAAAATGAACAATACTTATTTGAGACTCTGAATCAATCTCCTTGCAAATTCATCTTATCCACCTGGCATAGCAATCAGTACAGGAAAAACGTATTTCTTGAGACACTGTGGTCAGAATTCTATATGTTAACCAAAGAGCACTTTTATCATGTCGGTGCAAAAGAGGAAAATAGAAAACCGATGCTTGAAGCGTTAGTAATGAATTTCGCACCTAAACCCCCTCATGAAAAGCCTATTGAGCAGCCTGAACAACTTATGCTCCTTGAAAAGTTTGCAGAATACCAAAAAAGTGAAAGGTTAATGTTGTGAAATAGAATTATGTTGTCGCCAACATAAGGCACTCGGTTTTCCTTATACCAATTCTAATTAATATTGTCCCATTAAGGAATTTCACTTTTATCGTTGGTTGGAGGTCTCTCTTCGGTAGGAGCGACCTCCCGGTCGCGACCCGGGGAATGCCATAGGGCATTCATACCGTTGATTTGGAGGTCGCTCCTACCAGATAACCATAACTAATGAGACATTATCAATTAGAAATGGTATTAACTATCATCACAGCTTGTTAAGTAGAGGTTTTTCGAAGTGCATAAGAATTTAACCAACCAATAGAATCAATAATTTCGTCTTGATACTCATGCATCATCACCTCAACAAGTGCAGGTCTTTCAGCATCAAGTGCGTCTTGTAATATCGGCTTAAAATCTTCTAATTTTTCAACTCTCCTTGCATAAGCACCAAAAGATTCAGCAAATTCAACAAAATCGGGATTGTGAAGCTCAGTGTCAATCGTGCGTCCATCAAACGCTTGACGTTGTGAACCCTTTATTGCCGATAAAGCATCGTCATTTATCACGATTGCAATGACGTTGATACCATATTTCATCGCAGTTGCCATCTCCATAGCACCCATCAAAAACCCACCATCCCCACAAAAACAGACAACAGTACGCTCAGGATACGCAACTTTAGCTCCAAGCGCAGCAGGATAGGCATATCCTAAGGCTACACCAATGTTGGGATGAAGAAAATTTCGCGGATGACAAATCGGAAATTCTGTAAAAGTCGCATACCCCAAAGAATGAACATCAATTGAATATATGGTATCTCGCGGAAGAACCTTCCGTAAATCGCAAATGATCGGTAGTGGGGATTGATTGTTGAACTCAGCACGAAGTCGTGGCAGCACACTTTCCCACCCATTCTGCATAATCCCAACATCTTCAATAAGTGCTTGCAATGTTAACTTTAAATCACCTACCAACCCAATATCACACGGATACTCTCGTCCAATCTCGTTTTCATCTTCGTCAATCTGAATGAATGATTGGGGAAGTTCTAACGTCCAACTCCGTGTATCAATGGAGGTAAATCTTGCACCAATACCAATTAAACAATCAGAACGTTTTAATACTTCTTGCCCCAAATAACCATAGCAAGCTTGCAGTGCCAATGGGTGGTCTTCCGACAAGGCACCTTTTGCACAACGCGTAACAATTACAGGAGCATTTAGTTTTTCTGCTAATAGCCTTAACTCGTGACTTGCACGTGTGTGAATCACAGCAGAACCAGCGAGTATCAGCGGGAACTTCGCATTGGAGATATTTTCTATTGCCCTGTTCAGTGTGGATGCCTCTGGTGAAGGCAAATCTTCACGCACAACGCTACGCGGTATGCTGATATCCCCTTCTGCAATTGTTACATCCATCGGAAATTCCAATACTGTTGGACCAGGTCTGCCGTTACGCATTGCTCTAAATGCGTTTTCAACAACTATCGAAATCTCATCAAGCGTCCGGGCAACAGCACAATACTTGGTGATTGGCTCAAAAAAACGCATTTGATCCAAACCGTGAAACATTTTACTCTGATCCCGGCTATAGAATTGAGAATGACTCTGCCCAGTGATAAGTAAGACAGGAATACAATCTGTGTAAGCTTCTAATATTCCAGTAGAAGCATTACTTGCACCAGGACCAGGGACAGTGATAACAACACCAACCTCACCCGTAGCACGGGCATATCCATCTGCCATAAGCGTGGCAGAGTATTCGTGACGCACCAGATAATGGTTTATCGCACCAGTACCCCGACGAAGAAGCGAATCGTAGATGTGAATATTTTGGGTGCCAGGCATGCCAAAAATCGTTGAAACACCCTGCGCCTTCAAACATTCAATCAGAATATCTCCTCCTGTCACAATTCACACTCCTTTGTGCTTTTTCAAGAAATCTTCCAACCAAGCATCAGGATCCCGCCCAATTTTCCGTAGAAACCAGCATCCAATCTTTTTTACAATATTCGGAAGAAGATTAAATAATTTGAGCTGCCAACTCATAATAACACCCCGCAGTTATTCTCAAACTTATCTCATCAATCGTAGGCGGGGTTTCTAACCCCGATTATTTGTTGGAAGGGTTTCTAACCCCGATTTACCCGATACACTGTCATTAGCTAAGTACAGCTACCCCAGTACCCGCCTCAAAAAAATGCATACGCTCAGGAACAAATGATACATAAATAAACGCACCAATTTCAGCCGCAAAGTTGGGAACTGTCCGAGACTTAATAATTAAATGAGAACCGGCCGCATCTGCTCCCAATGTAATCTCAACAATCGTATCAGCACCCAGTGGTTCAATACTGTACACTTCAGCTTGAAAAGCATTTGCGATGGGTTGGTGACTGACAAGGACATCTTCAGGATGCACACCGAAAATTAGGTCCCGATTCAAATCTAATTCGCCTAATCTATTAGCAATACGTAAATCCTGTATTGCAATTATGTTGTTTCCGTTTCCACTATGGGGCAGGTTTAGGAGAAGTTTACCACTGTCAACAGAGATTTCACACGGAACACAGTTCATGCTTGGGTTGCCAATGAAACCAGCAACAAACAGATTTGCCGGATGGTTGTATATTTCAAAAGGCGTACCTAACTGCTGAATTCTACCAGAATCAAGCACAGCAATTCGGTCTGCCATCGACATGGCTTCCACCTGATCATGTGTGACATAGAATGTAGTTGTACCCAGTTCGCGCTGTCGCCACCTGATTTCAACCCGCATTTCAGCTCGGAGTTTGGCATCAAGGTTTGAAATAGGTTCGTCCATCAAGAATACTTGCGGCCTTCGCACCATTGCCCTCCCCAATCCGACACGTTGTGTCTCACCACCACTTAACTGATTAGGATTGCGCATCAGTAAATGCTCAATATGTAGCATTTCGGCAATATCTTTGACCCGCCGATCTATTTCCTCAGAAGACAGTTTGCGAGGATGCAGAGGAAACGCCATGTTCTCATATACGGAAAGGTGTGGATAAAGAATGTGGGATTGAAAAACAAAGGCAACATCACGTTCTGCAGGCGTATTGTCATTGACGCACACACCGGCCAAGTATATATTACCTTCTTCCGGTTTGTCCAATCCTGCAATACACCGCAGTGTTGTTGTTTTTCCAGCACCCGTTTGACCGAGTAGGACAAAGAATTCTTCATCCTTTACATCAAGCGTGATGTCGTCTAAAGCAATGAGATCGCCAAACCGTTTTGTAACATTTTCCAGTTTTACTGTTGCCATATTCGTCGTTGCTTGTCAAATTGTATGTGTTATTATTGCATGAATTGTTCCTTGCAGTCAACAGAATTTGTGTAATACCACAGAGGCATTCAATTGTCGAAATGTACTCTTGTTGGAGGGGTTTCTAACCCCGATTTTCCCTATCTTTTGTAGGAGCGACCCGGGGAATGCTATATAGCATTCATACCGTTGATTTCTTGGTCGCGACCGGGAGGTCGCTCCTACCGAAGGGAGGACCTCTAATCAGCAATAACAGTAGAATTTCTTAATGAGACAATATTTATTAGAATTGGTATTAGAATTTGCGCTTAATCGACAATTGAATGCCTCTGTGTAATATCCATAGGCATTCAATTGTCGGGTTTCATTGTTGTTGGAGGGGTTTCTAACCCCGATTTCTTGCCAGAATCACGGAATTCACCGAAAACACAGAAAACACAGAAAAGCCCCACATTAAACCCTATACCTAAAATAACCCATATCCTAAGCAATTCAATCTAATGCAGAAGTCTTCTCCTGAAAATCCTGATTCACCCCCCCAAACCTATTGTCTATCTATTAGAACTATTAGAAATCCCTTGTCCTCAACCCCACAACCCCTCCCATCTGTCCCCCATCACCAGTTATAATTATAACACTTGTAGCATAATCTGCCAGTTTGTGCAATTTATATCGTAGGTCGGGTAGAGCGTAGCGAAACCCGACAGGAACGAGACGTGTTGGTGCTTCTTTGTAGCACAACCTGTTAGGTTGTGCCTCTTCTGTAGGAGCGACCCGGGGAATGCTATATAGCATTCATCCCGTTGATTTTTGGTCGCGACCGTGCGATCCCTTCTGTAGGAGCGACCTTTGGTCGCGACCTTTAGGTTGAATATCACATTGTCTGAACCAGGATTACCAGATTACCAGGATTACCGCATCAAGACTTTTTGATGCACTTTGATGTCAACTTTAGGAATAGAACCTGTTGAGGTAAATCCTGAAAATCCGAAAATCCTGAAAATCCTGGTTCAGA
>JAAXHO010000284.1:6785-71358 GCA_012270795.1 Candidatus Poribacteria bacterium | reverse complement strand
ACAAGAGCAAATAACGTGTTTGTAACCCCTAACAACTCACAGTAATAGCCCTGCTAATGTTTTAATTATGGTGAATTTTGAAGGTAAAGATACCACATTTTCTATAGGAGCAATCTTTGATTCTCAACTAAACACATCAATAACCGAGAATCGGAGTTCCCTCATACACAAAATGTAAATTTAAATGTATAAACCACTAAATCATAGGTAATACGCAAAATGAAAAATGTGCTGACTAAAATCCTACCATTATTTTTTCTCATTTTGAGTTTGTGCAGCGGAATAACAACCCTAACTTGTTCAGAACCAAAGAATACCCCTTCAAAACAAATACCGCTGGAATTTGATGCAAACCGTGCATTTGAACTTTTGAAAAAACAGTGCGAATTTGGTCCGCGTCCTCCAGGTTCAGACGCACACGTGAAAACCAAAGATTATCTCTTTACAGAACTCAAAAAGTATTCAACCTCAGTAAAACTCCAACCCTTTACTGCTGAAGTTGATACGATTGACGATCCTCCCAAGAAAAAAACACTCAAAATGAACAATATAATAGCTGAATTTGGCAACGAGCATAAGGAGACGCTACTGCTCGCTGCACATTGGGACACACGTCCGTGTGCAGATAAAGACGCAGATGCGGATAACCAGCGGCAACCAATTATGGGGGCAAATGACGGTGCATCAGGTGTAGCAGTATTGCTTGAAATCGCGCGTATCTTAAAGGAGACTCCGCCACCCCGTCGTATTGTTATAATACTGTTTGATGGTGAGGATTATGGAAAAAGCGTTGATCAGATGTTTCTCGGCTCAAAGTATTTTGCCAAAAATATGGGAAAATGGAAACCTAACTACGGCATACTCTTGGATATGATAGGTGACAAAG
Organism: Candidatus Poribacteria bacterium; assembly: GCA_012270795.1. Taxonomy (GTDB): domain Bacteria; phylum Poribacteria; class WGA-4E; order WGA-4E; family WGA-3G; genus MSPOR6. Next base: position 70,472 of record JAAXHO010000284.1, on the reverse strand, counting down.
ATTTACAAATACCGATTGAAAGATACTCTTGGAATGCAAATCCAGATTATGCGTCTGCTATCTGGAAACGGGCAGAAGAACTCGGTTTAGTCCCTTTCCAACATAAATTAGGTCTGGCAATTTTGGATGACCATATTCCTCTGATCAAAGTAGGAATACCTATGGTGAACATTATCGACTTTGATTATCCTTACTGGCATACGCTTGAGGATACGGTAGATAAGTGTAGTCCCAAGAGTTTAGAAGTTGTAGGTAAACTCGTACTCAACATCATTTACGAAGGATTATAGACGTTATTAAAAATTACAACTGAGAAAAAGGTGTGAACGTCATGAATAAGTATCACAAGCATTACGATGTCATAGTAGTCGGCGCAGGTCATGCAGGATGTGAAGCAGCTCTTGCTGCTTCCCGCATGGGATGCGAAACACTCATCGTTACCATCAATCTGGATACTATTGCCAAAATGTCTTGTAATCCTGCTATCGGTGGTCTTGCAAAGGGACATCTTGTTAAGGAGATAGATGCACTTGGTGGTGAGATGGCAAAGAACATTGATAAAACTGGTATCCAATTCCGTCGTTTAAATACAAAAAAGGGACCAGCAGTCCGTTCAAGCCGCGCACAAGCAGATAAAAAAGCATACCAAGATGAAATGAAACGTGTGCTGGAAAGACAGGAACAGCTTGACATCAAACAAGTGTTGGTGGAAGAATTACTTACCGACAATGGACGTTGCGTTGGAATAAAAAGCCAAACACAAACCGCATATTACGGTGATACTGTTATCCTTACCACCGGCACTTTTTTGAGAGGCACAGTTCATATCGGAGATGTATCCTATAGTGCTGGTAGAGCAGGTGAGTCTGCCGCCGAGAAACTTTCCGATAGTTTCCTAAACCTCGGATTTGAAATTGGTAGACTAAAAACGGGTACACCACCGCGTGTCAATGCACACACTATTGACATAACACAAATGGAAGTCCAACCGGGTGATGAAAATCCACTTCCCTTCTCTTTTTCCACCGAAAAAATTACACAACCGCAAGTTCCGTGTTATCTTACCTACACAAACGAAAAGACGCATCAAATCATCAGAGATAATCTCCACCGTTCCGCAATGTACAGTGGTCGCATCGTCGGTATTGGACCTCGTTATTGTCCATCTATTGAGGATAAAGTCGTCCGTTTTGCGGATAAGAAAAAGCATCAAGTCTTTGTAGAACCAGAAGGAATGGATACCGAAGAAATTTACCTTAACGGCATCTCCGCAAGTTTACCCGAAGATGTACAGGTAGAAATGGTCCATAGCATCCGTGGATTAGAAAATGCCGAAATAATGCGGTTTGGATACGCTGTTGAATATGACTTTGCACCTGCCACCCAACTTCAACCCACGCTTGAAACGAAAGCAGTTCCTAGACTCTATTTTGCTGGACAACTCAACGGAACAACAGGATACGAAGAAGCTGCCGCACAAGGACTTATGGCAGGAATTAACGCTGCATTAAAAGTCAAGGGTGAAGAATCTCTTATACTCGACAGGTCACAAGCATACATTGCTGTGCTCATTGATGATCTGGTTACATTAGACATCCGTGAACCTTACCGTATGTTTACTTCGCGAGCTGAATATCGTTTAACTCTAAGAGAAGACAACGCTGATCTACGTCTTACTGAAATTGGAAGACAGATTGGACTTGTTGATGATGAAGCTTATGGAAGATTCCAGAAGAAGTCTGCATCTATTCAGAAAGAACTCAAGAGATTGGATGAAACACGACTGACACCAAATGCAGCTACAGTTGATAAACTATCCCAAATTGCTGAAACAGGAAAACTCAAACAACCAACTGTATTGGCAGACCTGCTAAAACGCCCCGAACTTTGTTATAATCACATTGAACGGCTTTCTCCATCAGATGAGGAACTGCCAGATTCTGTAAAAGAACAGGTTGAGATACAAATAAAGTACGATGGGTACATTCAAAGACAACAACGGCAAATTCATCAGTTCAAAAAATTAGAAAACCTAAGAATTCCCGATACATTTAACTATGTAGATGTACACGGACTCAAAACTGAAGCATGTGAGAAACTTGAAAAAATCCGACCTACATCTATTGGACAAGCATCTCGGCTGCCAGGTGTTTCGCCAGCTGACATATCAATTCTGATGGTCATGTTGCATCAACATAAACGTTAGTTAAAAAATGTTCCACAAAAAAATAAAAGAGGTATTCAACCGTCATGGGTTTCCACTTACAACAAATCAATTAGAACAACTTACGCTATTTCGAACTGAATTGCAACGGTGGAATTCTCACATGAACCTAACAACGCTTCAAGACGATAATGAAATCATATATAAACATTTCCTTGATTCTATCAGTGTCCTGAAGCACATTACCATTGGGGAAGGACAAAAAGTTATTGACATTGGAACCGGAGCAGGTTTTCCGGGTGTCATACTGAAAATATGTGTCCCCAATATTTGCTTGACACTTGTGGAGGCATCTCAAAAAAAGGTGGCATTCCTAAAATATCTTATTTCACAATTGGAATTTGATGCTTCACCATCGGTCTTGGCACTACGGGCTGAAAATTATGTGGAAACTGAAGAATTTTTAAATACTTACGATTGGGTTTTTACGCGGTATGTCGCTTCTTTAGCAGATTCAGTTGCATACTGTTTGCCGTTACTAAAATCATCAGGCAGGTGGATTGCCTACAAATCCTGTGAGATAGATACCGAGATTAAGCATAGTAAGAACACCTTAAATTTGTACGGAGCAGAAATTGAAGATATATATGCAAGTACGATTGATGAACTTAACCGTACTTTTGTAGTTATTCGAAAAATAATTAAATAATGTCTAAAAACATAAAAAAACGCCGATCATTCTAAATATACAAATTAAATGGTATACAGTTAGTCAATGGCAGATCATTAGTGGAAGGAGTAATATGAAATGTTTGATATTACATTGGACGCGGAAAATACCGCATTTGTCCACGTTCAAGGCAAAATAATTGGAAGTACAGTTGCACAGTTCCATAAAGAAATAGAACAGCAGCTGCAAAATGGGAATAATAAACTGATTATTGATCTAAAGAATGTCCCACTCCTTGACAGCACTGCACTTGGCGTGATTATTGTAGCATTTCAAGTTGTTCAAAGATCCGGAGGAAAATTAGTACTGCTGAACCCACAGAAAGCAGTCAGTAATATACTGGAAGTTACTCGACTAACGTCTATTTTAGAGGTGTATGAATCTGAAGAAGAAGCACGCAATGCTTTTATATGATCTGGGCATGCAAAATAATACATCAAAAATAGTCTGAGGTTCAATCACATTGGACCCGTTATCTGATTTAGGAGTGCAGGAATGCAAGACATAAAACCTGCAAAAAAAACCTTGTTTAAGATGGGATTACGCGGGCAACAAGTCGTTTTGTTTCTGCTCGTTTCACTCACGCCTTTATTTGTCGTTTCACTCGCTATCAAAGTATTGGGTGGGAATGCTTTGAAAAGTAGTGTTGGAGAAGGATTGGTAATACTTGCACAAGAAAAACTCTATAGAGTTGATCGCGCAATTTCAGACAAAATTCGTAATATACGATTGGAACTCCCAGAAATTCAAAAGTATGTTATTAAAGCCAACATCGCTGACAAAAATATGCAAGTATATGCTGATGTATGGAGAAGTTTAGAAACCAGTCACAGTATTAGAGATATAAGAGCAAATATCAGTAGTAGGTTTAGAGGAAGACAAAATAGAAATAGAAGTGAATTAACCATTACAAATGTTGACGGATATGTCCTTTATTCGGACCAAGAGGAACTAAAATATGATCAAGCAAGTATATCCCCTCATTATGTAAAAGACCAAACTTGGTGCAACAAAAGTATCAATAATGAACTAGGTTTGGATTATGCTGAAGACATAACCTATGATGCGGAACGTGGTATACATCGTTTATTAGTTGCATTACCCATCCGATCAGGAAGACAAAGACCTTCTTCAAGAAATGAAAAAAATGTTGTCGGTGTGATTAAGGTCGTCCTCTATCTGCCAGAACTTTCTAATGTCGTTGAATTACTACCGGATATGGAAAAAGCACACACTATTTTAACGAATGAAGCGGGAGAAATCATTTCTGTCTCAACAATTAGTAACTATAAAATTGGTGATTCAATAGCAACTGAAAACGCTGCAGCAAGAGCAATTATTGAAGCAAAAAAAGGAACAAAAGGAAAATACCATGGATATGAAGCAGAGGGAGAAACCGATCGATTCAGTGAATCACGAGTATATGGATGGGCAAGAACAAGGACAAGACGTGGAAGACGAGGAAATAGGCAAGAAAATAGACCGATCGAAAACAATCTACCTGAAAGTAGATTAGAATGGAAAACTAACCCAAATTTCAGTAACTGGATAATGTTTGTTTCATATCCAAATTCTGAAGCTTACGCAGGAGTCGCAAAACTGAATCAGTACGTCTTATTGGTTACCATCCTATCTTCGGTCATCGTAATTCCAGTCGCCTATGTAGCCGCAAAGCGGATTTCACAACCTGTTATGCAACTTGCACAAACCGCAAAACGTATCGGGCAAGAGGCAAATGAAGTTGTTCAACAAGATTCCGATCAAGTCCGAAGACAAATCGCAAATATGCCATGGTTCCAAAACGATGAGGAAAATCTTATATCTATCGACAGCAAGAACGAAGTCGGTATGTTGGCTCAAGAATTCAACGACATGCACCGCAACCTAAAAATCGCCGTTGAGAAACTCATCAATGCTGAACAGCAGATGACTACAATAGTCGATTGCCTCGGGGAAGGACTAATCGTTGTTGATAGGCAAGACCGAATCCTTTACTTTAACCCAGCTGCAAAACAATTGCTAAATATTAGTGATGCCTCAGATTTCCCAGACCGCTTCACAGACCTATTGCGGGAAACCAACCTTAAAATATCAGCAAATACGCAAGAAACGGATGCACGAGCAACCGTTTTAGATGAAGAAGGTGAAAACCGTGTGCTACGTGTTGTGACAAGTCAGTTTACTTCAATTAGTACTACAACACAAGACGAATCATTAGCCGATGATGATAAGAATATGGCAGGAACTGTCTATGTTTTCGATGATATTACGAAACAACACGAAATCGACCAAATGAAATCCGATTTTGTCGCACTTGTCTCACATGAATTAAGAACGCCATTAACCTCAATCATTGGATTCATTTCTCTTATACTTAATGGAAAGGTAGGCCCACTCAATGATGTTCAAAAACAGAGCCTAATTAGAGCCCATCGACAATCAGAACGACTCGCAAAAATGATAAACGATTTGCTTGATATTTCGCGCATAGAAGCAGGTCGCATTGTAATGAATCTTGAACCCGTGGACATCATAGAGATAGGACAACAAAGAATTGAGGAACTCAAACCACAGGCAGACGAAAAATCTATAGATTTAGAGTATAATACAGAACCAGATTTAACCCAACCTAATGGAGACGCAGAATATATTGGCCAGATATTCACTAATCTTATAGGAAACGCAATTAAATTCACGCCAGAAAATGGTTATGTCAAGGTTAGAATCACAAGTAAAAAATATCCGAGGGACGAAGAAAAAACTGATGATATAAACGAAAATGATGGAATTCACGTTGAAGTAATTGACTCAGGACCGGGAATCCCAGCTGAAGAACGAGAAAATGTCTTTGACAAATTCAGACAACTTAGCAATATTCAAACAAGAGAACAGGGCGGAACTGGATTAGGACTGTCAATCGCACAGGGATTTGTTGAAGCACATAAAGGAAAAATCTGGGTCGATGTTGGTGATAATGACAAAGGTTGCAACTTTCAATTCTGGATTCCGTTATTATCTTAACTCAAGTTGCAACATAGTAACATAAACTCCTAGTTTGTGTGTGCATACATAGAACACAAACTGGATTGCTACAAAATGGAAGTATGTATGCCCCAGCCAATAGGAGGAATGTAATGGCAAGCAATCTTGAAAAAAGATACAAAGATTGGGAAGAGTGAGCGATTACGGCAGACCAGAACGATGATGGTTGGCAAGAGGATTTTCCTGAGTGGAAGCTTTTAATGGATGCCGCTATTTACGAAATGACCCAGCAATCTCTAAACCGGAAGGCTATCCAGTATATTGACAAATGCTGGGCCATTTCAGATGAAGGAGAACATCTTGCGGATTACGCAAGAACCCACATAGATCTATGTTGGGACGTGTTGTGTTTACTGACAAAATCGGAATACTCAAGCACGCGATGGCAAGTGTACGATGTGCTTAGCTGCGCCGGTCAGAAGGCGGAAAACCTCCTAAAAAAAGGGATGCAAGATCCAGATGACTACTGCAAGCGGCGAGCCCTCCTCAGCTTGGTACGCCTTTCTCCAAATGACGCAAAAGAAATCACTAACCGTTTCTGCCAACATCAGGACCCTTACATAAGACAAGCTGCATTTGAGATGGCTATTACCTCAAAAGACACAATATTCATTGAGCGTATAAGGCAGCTATTACTTCAGGATCCTATTTGGCACGTGCGGGAAAAGGCTGCCCTGCAACAATAGAGCTCTAACGAAAGGAAACCGCAATAACGAACTATAACTTCAACCAAATTTCTGGCTTGAAAACTTAAGGCAAAAATATGTCCGAAACAATTTACGTATCCGATTCTACTACATCAACTGAAACCATATTAGTCATTGATGATGATCCTGATATACTCGCTTTGCTCGAAATGAGCTTAACTTCAGACGGATTCAATGTCATCACCGCAAATGAGGGGCCCCTTGGACTTCAAAATGCGAAGGCAGAACAACCTGACCTGATTTTGCTTGATGTCATGATGCCACAGATGGATGGGTTAGAAGTTATAAAGCGATTAAAGGAGGATACTGATACACGTGCAATTCCCGTTCTGTGGTTGACAGCAAAGTCGCAGACTGAAGATAAACTGAAAGGTTTGGAATTTGGCGGAGATGATTATATCACAAAACCTTTTGACCTAAGAGAGGTAACTGCCCGAATCAATGCAGTCTTGGGACGAACTCGGCCTGTAAAATACATCAATCCACTCATCAACGCAATGGGAGACAGTTTTAGTGAAGAAGGAGTGGCTGAACTCGGTTCACATCTGCAAGCCGCTGCCGAAATACAACTTAAGTTACTACCCGAAAAACCGCCTACTTATGAAGGATACGACTTTGCAACCTATTTCCGCAGCTCAACATCAGTTTCAGGAGACTTCTACGACTTCATCCCTCTCAATGATAAACGACTCGGTATTGTATTAGGTGATGTAAAAGGACACGGTATTCCTGCCGCACTATTGATGGTTATGATTCAGACTGCATCGCGGTTGCTGAGTAACGAGGAAGATTCCCCCGCAACTGTCCTAAAACGTATTAATACATTACTATTCCACAATACAGATATTGAACAATTCACAACTATGGTTTACGGAATTTTAGAATTAGAAACTGGAAAATTCACCTATTCAAACGGTGGTCACTGTCCCCCAATCCATTTCATACAAAAAACAGATAATTCCGATAAAACTTTACAGACTAACAGCGAAGTTCATTTGCTTGAAACTGGCGGAATGTTAATTGGCGTGTTCGATATTGCAACTTTTTCTTATGAAACTTGTACTATTTCCCCTGGAGATGTGCTCATACTTTATACTGACGGTGTAACCGAAACCGAGGGGCAAAAACCAAACGATTTCTTTGGAGAAGAACGATTAATTGATTATCTCTCAAACAAACTAAAGTTGTCTGCGGATTCAATTTGTAATGACCTACAAAAAACACTTTTTGAACACAGCGGAACAACTCAACTCAAGGATGACCGCGCAGTTGTTGTTATTAAACGCAATGAGGTTTAGTCAACGCTAAGTTAAAAACAAAAAGCACCATAACACAAATGATGTAAACAAAAATTGTTTTTAATGTCATTCTGGTAAATTTAGAACTTTGCTAATATATTCTGCGCGATATTTTGCGTATACAAGAAAGGAGCCTAACACGTGGGTGAGAAAAAACAACTGAAAATCTTCCTTTCTCTCCCAAGCACAATGCAGTTGATTTATCTGCTTGATACTGTCATTAGTGATATTCTTAAAGAAATGAAATTCGATGAAGAAGTGCAGGAACATGTTAACCTCGCAGTCATTGAAGCAGGCACTAACGCAATCAAACACGGTAATAAAGAAGATACCGATAAAAACGCTACTTTTGAATTTCTTATTGACGATGAAAAACTTACCATAGTTATTACTGATGAAGGACCAGGATTTGAACGACAAGAAGTTGCTAATCCACTCGACCCTGAAAATCTACTGAAAAGTAGTGGACGGGGACTATTCCTGATGGAAGCCTGTATGGATGAAGTTGAATACGAAGCCAAAGGAACCATCATAAAGATGGTAAAATATAGGTAAATCCAATTATTTTATCCTTATCGCTAACAACTGTGAATTAACTGGTAAGAATGTGAGAAGATGTTGCACACGATAGATTTGTAGAATAATCAACGCATATCTTTTGTGAACAGTACTGTTCACAAAAAATGTGTTTGTTAAGAACAACCTATCTCATAAATCGTAGGAGGGGTTTCTAACCCCAATTTACAGGACACGTGATCCGGTAAATTTGGACAAAATTGCATTTATGAGATACGCTGAAAGGAGTTTTTATGCAAGTAAACCTTCGACATAACGACAATATAATTATTTTAGATATTGAAGGCAACCTCGTCGGTCCAAATACAATTGGATTAAAAAATATCATTGATAACCTAATTCGAGAAGCGGATGGAGAACAAGTCTTTTTGATATTAAATTTGGAACGTGTACAAATGATGGATAGTTCCGGCTTAGGCGTGATTGTCGCTGCCTACGCTTCCATCAGACGTAACATGGGAAGAATAGTACTACTCAATATAGGTGGGAATATCAGAAGTCTTATTATTATGGCAAAACTTGTGACTATTTTTGACCGATACGATACAGAAGCAGAGGCGTTAGCAAGTTTTCAAACTACGTAACACATATCTCCGCAATAATGCAAATTCCTATTAAAAATATGTTAACAAAATTAGTGATGGAATATGGAAACCGTACGAAACACAAATAACATTGAAGAAAGTGGTAGTTTATGGCATAAGTGTCCAAAATGTGGTGAGGTATCTTTTCACCGTGAATTAGAACGGAACGATTTTATCTGTCCAAAATGCAAAGAACTATTTCCTTTGACAATTGAAAATAGACTAAAACTCCTTATTGATGTCAATACTATCACAGATAATTCAGAAACTGAATCAAATCAGATTATTCGTCATGATGTGAGTGAATATGATGCGTTTGCTGTTGAGGAAAATATTGCGGAATATTCTGTCAGCCTGTTTATTCTATCCTCTTATGCCACCTTGAAACAGCAGCATTTGAAAGTGTTTTCTGCGTCAATTGAATGTGCTATTGAGAAAACTATTCCATTACTCACCGTTTTTCCAGTCAATGATATTGAAACTGAATGCACATTTTCGGATATTATTCCATTGTTATTACGTTTAGACCGTTTATCACAGGCAGCCATTCCACACCTAACTGTCTTAACAGAAACAGATGTAGAAAAACTGACTTCATATCTACCAGTGGGTGAAATTGTAATTGCAGAATGTGCATCACTTCCAGACAACATATCTCGGATCAAACCGCAACCCGCGCTACATGCTCCAGAAGAACAACTCCTGCCAGAGGAAAACAGAAATTTAACCCCTGATATTAGTGTGGATTGCTATGTTCCACGTCCCGAATTACACACAATTTTAGCACGATTGCTAAGTTTTTTTGCTGCATCTTAAAAAAACGGTGATATAAAGGTGATTATGACATTGATCTCACCTTATGTTTCCATCTACTGAAGTAAACTTATGAACCAAAAAATTTCAAATTCTATTGAGAGATTAAATTCAGAATTTACAAAACGTTATGGTAATGAACCTGAATTTATTGCTTCCGCACCGGGGAGAGTCAACTTAATCGGTGAACATACAGATTACAATGACGGTTTTGTGTTTCCAGTCGCAATTGACAAATATATCCATATTGCTGTACAAAGACGATCTGACCGGAAAGTGCAGCTACACGCAGTGGATATGAGGGAGGAATGTACCTTTAGTTTGGACCATATTGATAAGGATGACACACCGCAATGGGCAAAGTATATAAAAGGCGTTGCACACTATTTACAAGAACTAGTTTTGCATGACACTAGACATGTAATGAACGGTTTGTCCGCTGTAATTACAGGAGATGTCCCAATAAGTGCAGGACTGAGTTCATCTGCCGCACTTGAGGTCGCATCATCTTATGCATTCTTAGCTGCAAGTGGATTGGCAATTTCGAACACAATCAACAGAAATTTTGGAAAGATAGAATTGATTGAAATTCCACTGATGAAATTAGCTGCACTGTGTCAACGGGCAGAGAATGAATTTGCTGGTGTCAACTGTGGTATAATGGACCAATCTATATCGTTATTGGGAAAAGCAGATCATGCATTATTCTTAGATTGCCGAGCTTTAGATTACAAACAAGTTCCACTGAATCTAACTAACTTGCAGATTGTAATATGTAATACGAATGTGAAGCGCGAACTTGCTGCATCCGAATATAATAAACGACGCGCTGAATGCGAAAATGGAGTACAAATCTTGAAAAAATGGCTACCTAATATCACCTCACTGCGAGATGTCACACTGGATGAATTCAAAAAATATGAAGTAGAATTACCAGAAATAACACAAAAGAGGTGTAGGTATGTCGTTGAGGAGAACACAAGAGTACTCAACGCAGTTGATGCCCTTTCAAAAAGTGATATAGAAACATTTGGCATGCTCATGAATGCTTCACACGCAGGTCTACGTGATCTATATGAAGTCAGTTGTGACGAATTAAACATGCTAACTGAAATTGCACAAAATATCAATGGCGTCCTTGGTTCAAGAATGACAGGAGCAGGGTTCGGTGGATGTACAGTGAACTTAGTCAGAACTGAAGTTGTTGACGAATTGCGGACAAATGTTATGAGAGAATATACAAAACAAACCGGAATCAAACCTGATATCTATGTATGCAATGTAGGAGACGGGGCAAGAATAAATTGGATTTCTCAAAGTTAAGAGTTTAATAGCAAGCATCCATTAATTACAGTAGAGGTTCTAACAGTAGACATTAAACAGCAATAAACATAAAACATGAAATACAGTATTGGAATTGATCTTGGGGGAACTGATATAAAAGCAGGATTGTTGTCGTCTGATGGTAAACTAATGTACCGCGTAGTCGTTTCCACACATGTGAACGAAGGGGCAAAAGCAATTGCGAAACGTATTGCTACAGACGATTCTTCAGGTACATTCACAGGCACAAGCCAAAATTAACCAAAATCAACAATCCTTAAAGGATATAATCGGTATCGGTGTAGGTTCTCCAGGACTTATCCTTGCAGAATCAGGTATTATCCATTTTTCACCGAACTTTCCCGGCTGGTCCGATATTCCCTTACTGGATTATGTCGCTGCTGAACTTGGAAATCTAAAGATTCCGCTCTATTTAGACAACGACGTAAATGTTATGGTGTTAGGTGAACTACATCATGGCGCAGGAGTCGGTTATGAAAATGTTATTGGTTTGACACTTGGGACAGGTGTCGGTGGAGGTATTGTCATCAACCGAAAAGTATACTATGGCAGCTGGAATACTGCAGGGGAATTACGACATACCATCGTACAACCAAACGGACGCAAATGCGGGTGTGGTAATAGAGGATGTCTTGAAGCTTATGCAGGGGCAAGACATATTGTACAACGCACACGCCAAAAGTTAGCATCAGGACAAAACTCGTGTCTAAATCCAGACGTATTGACACCCAAACAGATCGCAGAAGCTGCGGAAGCAGGAGACAAACTGGCAAAAGAAATATTTGCTGAAACAGGAAAACACATTGGGGTTGCATTAACATCAATCGCACACATCCTAAACTCCGAAATAGCAATTATCGGAGGGGGAATTGCAGGAGCAGGAGAAAAACTCCTCTTTCAGCATATCAGAGAAGAATTTAGAAAACGCGCAATGAGCATACCCAGCCAAATGAAAATAGTTCCCGCAAAATTGGGTAATGATGCAGGACTCATCGGTGCTGCTATGCTCGCATATAACATACATTAAGTAAAATGGAGGACAAAAAAATAAATGGTGGTTTTCGGTAGATTGAATACTTTCCTTAACATTACAACTATTATTTGGAGAAATACCTTACTATTTTCAGCCCTGTTTATGATCTCTCTATCTTTGTCCGGATGTGGTAAATTTGGCGGTTTCATGAACGATCTTTTCCGACCAGAGATTAAAGTCCCGGTTTTTGATCCAGATGCAACAATTACACCACAATCCGGTGCAGTAATTTATGAAAAAAATGGAATCGTCGCAATAGCAGTACCTTTAAATGATGTAAAAAATATTGATGCCTTTGCAATTCTCTTATACAACAAAACTAATCATTGGATTAGTTACAAAAAGGAAGATTGTCAGATGCTTGACCAATCTGGGAACATTACAAAACAGATAGATAAATCCCAAGAATCATTTTATGTGAAGAAAAAACCGAAGTTACCTCCCGAATTCGCTGCTGAAGTTTTCCGATATGATAAGACTATCCGAGTGCAGGGAGATCATGCAGTTTTGCCAACCGAAGACTTAAAAAAAACCAACATTATGCCAAAGCACAGATCTATTTTTAGAGTCTATTTTCCAAAACGCAGCTCAAAATCTAATAATCTACGTATTATTGTCCCCGGTGTAACAAGTGAATTCAATAATCAACAGTCCACATTTGTCTTCAAATTCAGAGTGCAGCGTTAAAACCGATACAAAGCATTATTTTGGTGATTCCTCTCCAAGAATCTATATCCCTTTATTTTGTCAAAAAACTATAGAATTTAGGTCAATTCAATTTGGTTATTTTCTCCTTCTAATTTTTCATTTATGTATTTTAAGCTGCACCGTTCCTAAAACAGATAACACAGGTGTTCTGCGTTCCCCTATAACACCTAATGTAAAAGCGGTACCTTCAATACGTCCACGTATCGCTCCGGCAATATTAGGTGTTAGTTTTGTCCAAACAATTGGAAGTTCCGGACAAGCTGCTGGTCAGTTTCTAACACCAATGGGTTTAGTAATAGATACTTTCGGGCAGTTGTATGTAGCGGACGCAGGTAACAACCGTATACAAGTTATTGATCCAACCGGGCACTTCATCGCTGAATTCGGTAGTTTTGGATGGCGTGAAGGCGAATTTGATTATCCAAACGATGTGGCACTCAGTATGGGGAATCTCTATGTTGCGGATACAGGTAACAATCGGATTCAGTTCTGTAATCTTGTTAACCAAACCTTTTTTGCCTTTCCTTCAACTTTAGAAGATTTGCAATTTGATGCACCTGAAGGCATAAGCATTGGTCGTGACGGTGAAGTCTATTTGGTTGATACCTTAAATCATCGTTGGCTTCAGTTCAACAGGAATCTTTTTCATGTACTTACAATGGGCAGTTTTGGTCGCAGTCAAGACCAATTATGGCATCCAACCGACCTTGTAGTGAACCCGCACGGCACCGTTTTCGTAACGGATACAGGAAATCATCGCATCATAAGTTATGATTTCAGTGGGAATCCTATCCGTTCATGGGGTGAGGAAGGCAGCGAACTCGGACAATTTAAAGAACCAATGAGGATGGCTATTGATGAATACAATTATCTGTTTGTTACTGACAGTGGAAATCGCAGAATACAGGTATTCACACCAGATGGAAAAGCCGTTATGGAATTTACCGCTAAGACGTTTGTGAAACCTTGCGGAATTGCAGTTTCACAGGATGGTCGCATTTTCGTCAGCGATTCAGACGCAGATGATATTAAAGTCTTCCAGATGTTATACAAACCTATTTCAAAAACAAACCCTGATGAAGCAAAATAAGTATAACAGGACTTAATCTCCCTCGCTTGCGGGGGATAAAGGTATAGGTTATCAAATAGAAATGGATACTATTGTAGATTTTGGAATTAGCGTAGATTATACAATTTACTATCTTCACGCAAGATCTATGCTTTAACTTACGGTATGTAGATGAAAACCAATATTTTTATCAAAAAATGGGTTGACTTCCTCTAAAAATCGTGTTATTATATATTTAACTTGTTGGATAGTCTTGTTATCACTACTTTTTTACTGATAGAGTCCTATCCTCACCTATAACAAGGTGTGTAGTAAGTTGCAAGTGATATTAGTAATCAATATTCATTATGATAAATTACAAAGGAGAAATAAAATGAAATTCCGACTTATAGCATTACTGATTGCCGTGTGTGTATTTATTGGTGTAATCGGTTTTTTTGTTGTGAAAACCAATGCTAACGGTGATGATGACATTGAGGTTTTTGAAATCCAAGGCATAAGAATTAATTTAAAAATTGATCCCAAAGATGAGTATGAGGAATATATAAGCATAGGAGAGAATTCTGGGACATGCATCGTATACGCAAGCTACGAATTTGAAGATGCAGATGGAGATCCGATTTTTGGCTCTGTAGATGTAAGTTTGTCTGCAGGTCTTAATGACGATTGGACAATCACTACCCACGACCACTCACAAACACTGAAAAGAAACGTCTTGATGCACTTCCCGAATTGATAGACAAACTGGAAACCCAGCTTGATGCGCTTAACAAAGAACGCGCATATCTTGAACGTATTGAAAGAAAACAGATAACAGTGCGTTATAACTTCGGAAAGCCACCATATCTCCGAACAAAAGCAACGAATTCACAGTCCGATTTAGATAGCGTTATTAATTTAGGTGAATTCCCTATAGAAATTGAACCTTACATTCCCGTTAAAACACTGGAGGAAAAACCGTGAATAGGCATATCATTTTTTTCTGTTTATCCCTGTTATATCTGTTGCCTTTTTCTATCCACGCAAAACCAACCGACAAAATCATATTTATTAACCCAGATAACGAAAAAGAATTGTTGGAGACAAGCATACAGGATACCCGCAACACCCAACTGGTTTTTACACACTCTGAGGATATATGGCACTTCGCTGTCCAACCAGACGGTCCCTATATTGTTTTTATTGCCAAATATATATTTGACGTAGACGTTTTTCTTTATGATAGAACCAAACCGAGTGAACCGGCACGCAACCTCACACAACAAAAGCATGAGTCCGCAACGCATGTGGACATCTCAAAAGATGGAGATATTGTCTTCATAAACTCTGTTACAGGTGAAGACGAAGACCCGCACAATTTGCCGGATGTGGGGATAAATCTCATCCGGCATAGTGAACTACACAAAAATACACCGAAAATAAAACTATTGGTCTCACCAAAATCTAACCCCCACTCTGCAACGTGGTCTCCTGATGCTAATCACATCGCCTATGGAATCGTTCCTATGCCAGGTTTTAATCTACCGGATGTGGGTGTTTATATCTTTGATGTTAATTCATCACGGGTTACAAAAATCAGCGATACTGGATACTCTCCGACCTTCTCCCCGGACAGCAAAAAACTTGCATTTCATTTAAGAGATAAAATTATTCTTACCGAACCGCGTGAGTGGGCATCTCAACATATCATACCATTAGACATCAGGGCAGGAGGGGACCTCAAATGGTCCCCCGATGGAAAATATATCATTTACGGAACTTTTGGTTTGGGACCTGTCGCTACAAACCTTGTAGACAGCTCCCAAACAATACTCTTTGAACGGTCCGATCGTTTAATTTGGATTACGTTTGATTGGGTTCACACTGAAGCGTATCCTGTAGAACCTGCAGGCCGTATGATTATCCCCTGGGGCACTCTCAAAAATAAACAAGAAAATCTGCTAACCCCTATCACCGTGCCATAAATCACCACTAATAACTAAAACAACAGTCATTCTGCTGTATGCAAGAACTCCGATTTCTAACCGGTTGAGTATCGGAGTTCCCCCTATAAACCAATAGTTTCAAATGATTTTCAATATTTACCATATATAGAACGGAAGGCAGAAGGATGGCAAGACATGTTGATATACTAC
Organism: Candidatus Poribacteria bacterium; assembly: GCA_012270795.1. Classification (GTDB taxonomy): domain Bacteria; phylum Poribacteria; class WGA-4E; order WGA-4E; family WGA-3G; genus MSPOR6. The sequence continues at coordinate 54,269 of JAAXHO010000284.1, read as the reverse complement.
TTACCAGACTTCTATTTTTCATGTGTTTATTGCCTCATGCAGATGCACAAACTGAACAACAGAAACAGTCCCCTCCCATCAATCTACCAATCTTTTCAGTAATAGATAAGACAGAGTATTTTCATTTAGATGCAGGTGTGACGACATATCATGTCAAATCCCCACCCGTCTTTCTGAATAGCGAAAAGATACTTGACAATAAAGAGAAACAACTTGTCCGTGGAATTGACTACCAGATAGATTACGACACAGGAATAATAACTTTTGAACCGTCTGTTGCATTACCAAAAGACATTATTTGGACAATTTCTTACCGATCAATTCCGTTCTCTATCAAAAAGATATATAAACGAGATCTGTTTGGAACAATTCTTGATACGCCAGCAGAAACCACTCCCAAAATTGATATCCCCTCTGAGCGGGATAGTCAACAAACACCGACTCCAACGTCACAGTTAGAATATTCAGGCAGCCGCACGTATGGGATTACGGTTGGCAGCGGACGTTCACTCTCACAAAATCAGGAATTCCGTATCAATGTCCAAGGTAATGTTTCAGATAACATTCAGGTATTAGCGATGCTCTCTGACCAAGACCTGCCAATTCAACCTGAGGGGATGACAGAAGATATTCAGGATATTAACCAAAAACTTATTCGCATCATGCATCCTAATGTAACTGGAACGTTAGGTGATTTTGATGCTTCCTTAGGTCCATCCGAATTCGTCTTTTTTCCACGCGCACTTGAGGGTGTCAAGGTTGAAGGCGATTTTGAATGGGGACGATTTCATTTCATACCAAGTGCGTTGCCAAAAGGACAATCCACCAGCAAGGTTATTCGTGGACAAGAGGGGCGCAGCGAATATCGACTTGATGTTGGCAGCCAGTTCGTTATCGTCAAAGCAGGCAGTGAGATTGTTTGGTTGAATGGCGAAAAGATGAAACGTGGTGAAAACAATGACTACATCATAAGAGAATACGGAGACCCAATTATTGAGTTTAATAGCAAGCATCTGATAACAAGCAACGATGTCATCCGTGTTGACTTTGAATATATACCTGAAGACAGAGCGTATCAACAGAACCTATATGGAATTAACAGTGTTTTTACATTGCCTGGACAATGGTTGTCTTTAGGGGCTTCCTACGCAGTGGAAGCGGATTTGGACGATCCTGAACAGGCGTTAATCCTTCTAAATGATAATGATTTAGACGCACTCCGACAAAACATGCTGGATCCGGATGAGGATGGTGTTCTCCTTGCACCACCACAGAAACATACTGTGTGGGGATTGGAAAGCCAACTGAACTTCTCAGACAAGACATGGGTGAATGGAGAACTTGCTTTTAGTGCCATAGACCAAAATACCTATTCTACGGTAGACAGAAAAGTAACGAGTCAAGCATGGAAACTCATCGGCTACACAGGGTGGGACATACCGACATGGACAAACAAGCTGCGACCTAAACTCATTGGAAACCTTGATATACGAACAATGGATGCTGAGTTCTTACCTGTTGGTGCGTCACGTAGCAATCGCAACCGAGATCGTTATAGTTCGCAATATACAACAGAGGGTTTTGAGGACGTTTTGCTGTTAGATACGAACATATTTTCACAAGCATCTGATGAACAGACATTAAACCTTGATTTCAAACTGCTACCTTATCAGTGGTTGCAATTTGATTTGGGTGGTGGCAGAACGGTTGAAGCCCCATTACAAGGATCAACGACACGAAGAAATAATCTAAACTGGGGTATAAATTTCAAACCCCGTTCCAACACTTTCACTGCTCGTCCTCAGCAATTGTCTCAGACCGAAAACCTTTTTCGTCCTTCAACACAATATCAAATTGACAATATACGTAGACCGATTCGGACAGAAAGCGATACCACATTGAAACCGTCAAAGAAAACAGGTTTCCTTAGAAAACTCCCAAATCTACGATGGAATGACTATCGCAGTACATCCAATATATTACCTGACGAAGAAACTTCAAATATAGAAGAAAACTACAAAAAATCAAGACAGGAAGGAAGTTTTTCTTACCTCCTATCACCATTTGAGTTCATTGGTACTTACGACAGATTCGTCTCAACGGATGACTTCTATGCAACCCGCAACAGAAGACGTAGTAGGACTTCTGGACGCATCAACCTTGTTGACTTCAAATGGGTATCTGTCAACACAAGCTACGAATTGGAACAAACTTATGCAAAAGAACCTTTATTGACACTTGATGGAGAAACATTAGGTATCTCAGATTGGATGCGTTCAACCACTGCACGAACATGGAAAATCGGTCTTTTTTCACAACGTGGAAACTGGGTCAATATCAGGACAAACCTTGCCCGCCGTATGGTAAAAGCACATTCTGAACTCGGTATAGATAATACAACGCAATTGGCAGATACAACACTTCAATTGACACCGTTTGGTCGTGCGATTGATGCTGAAATCACTTATGAATTGGACAAAAAACTGACAACGCAACGCCGTGAGATATATACCGACATTCATCCGCTAACAGGACATAGAATTCAGCCCGGTGAAGGATATTATGTCCGATTGGATGACCTACGTTATGTTGAAGACCCTGAGGAGGGCACATACATAAAGATATATCAGAATGTGGGTGACAAACCGACAACTGCTGTTGACGCTTCATTTAGACTTCGTATTCAACCCCGTCTATTCCTCGCCCGACGCGCACGAAGTCAAAGCAGTTCATCTATAACTGGGTTGAGAAGAGGAAACATCGGCGCAATTAACACACCTTCCGAAAGGAGACAACTCTCCACATGGTTTCTCAACGGAATTAGAACCCAGACGCGGTTGTGGTTGACAGAAGAACAGGAAGCAGAAGATGCACTATCCCTCTATTTACTTCAAAGTCTTCAAGGTTCAGAAACGCTCTTTGATAGGGTTAATCAACATCACCGAATTGAGTTTTCACCCTCCCCTCTGTTTAGTTTTGAAGTCAATCTCCGTACAGGTCGCACGCTCAATAGAAGAATAAATACACAAGAACGACACAGAAATAATCGGACTTGGGAGGTTGCATTCTCTGTAAATCCCACACAGAAATTATCCATCGGTACAAACTGGGAACATCGCCGAGAGACCGAAAGGTATAGTCAACTGAACTTATCAGAACTCAACTCCATTGATTTGAATGCAAACACAACTACAGCGTCCAACGACCTTTCTCCTACTCCAATTTCAGACCTTCGCCAATTTGAACAGATGACAGAATTAAGGCTGCAATATGAACTGAATCGTGCTTTAAGATGGGGCAGCACTTTGGGGTACAAACGCACAACCGATATTGAAAGTCTTGATGATGAGGCGGATGCTAAGACACGCACCTTCTCTTATGAAAACAGTATCACCTATAGTATATTGGGTAAAGGCAGAATATATGTCCTCCACACACTCGGCTATGGTAAGCGTGATAGTGGTATCCCATATACACAATACTATTTTTATGAAGGTGTTAGTCATGAAGTGCGTGCCACAGCGGATTATCGCTTACGCAAATTTACCGATTTGCTATTTCGGCTCAACTATCGCTTGTTATCTACGAAACAGCGAAAACCTGAACACCGTTTAGATATGACGGTAAGTGCAGAACTGTAAAGCAGATGGTGATAATTCAACACTTTTCAGTTAAGAGATGTCATTCTTCAAGTGTTAGATGCAGTATACCATCGAATACTGTACCTAAGTATAAATTACTGCCAGCAACAATAAGAGATGTTCCGTTAGCCATTACATCCATAATTGCCCCTTCCGGTATCTTTGTGATGATCTGTTTCCAAGTACCAGTATCATTTTCCAAAATATATAGATCTGGTTTTTTGGTGATACCATATAGTGTTGTGCCATCAACTGCCAATTGTTCCATGATGAGATTTGTTCCCTTTGCATCAGTAAGGGTACGCCAATTTTTGCCATCATCAGAAGTAATGATACCTCTGTCTGTTGCAACATACACGGTGGATTCAGCAACCAAAATCTCTTTGAAAGTTGTAACAGCAAATGGCAGTGCTGGCGTGAGATCAATCCAATTTTCTCCCTTATCAAAAGATACAACAAGGTGACCATTCCTTTTTCCGACGTAGACTGTGTCTCCTGAGACGGCAAGTTGGAGATCTTGCCAAGCTATGATTGAAGTTTCTTCTTGCCTTATGTCTTGCCATGCAGAATCTCCTGGTTCCCACCGAAAGAGTTTATAGTTGTACTCCATATAGAACGTATCATCACTTACTGCAAAAGTTCCGTTAAGTCCTGCTTGAATGAGTATATCCTGTTTTTGAGGACTTGATATAAGCAACTCATTGAAGAATTGAGTTGTTCCAGAAAACTCTCCCTGTAGCTTCCCTATAGAGAGATTTTGTGATTTACGCAAATGGTCTCTTAATCTTCTTGAGTCGAAGGTAGGAATTCCTTGAATAGGGACTAATGTGTTACCACCTTCGGATACACGATAGTATCGTAATTCTCCGATGGGGTAATCATTTTGACCTTTTGCATAGATTACACCACCAGTTGTAAGCAGCTGATTAATCCTTGGTTGGCCTTCTCTTACAGGTGTCGTCATAGGCATTTCAACCTGAACAGTGTTCCAAGACTTACCTTGGTCAGTTGTTTTTACAATCCTTGACACATCAATCCCGTAGAGGGTAGGCAGCCTATTTTGCATTTTTCTGTTCTTATTGAATTTGATTAATTTTTCTATGACTAATCTCATCTTATCCTGAGCGATTCTTACTTTTTCCCAGGATTGACCAGCATCAGTTGAGCGGTGTAAACCACCTCTTATAGCAAAAAATGCGCTTTCATTTACTGCTACAGGAGCTATATCAGAGGAAACTTTCATAGGGAAAGTGGTAGAGACTTGTGGAGGCATCCAAGTATCGCCTGCATCGGTAGAACGCACCAGCCCTTGTCCCATTAACAGAAGAGTTTCACCAGCAGCAACCAGATTGATATCGGGTGGCAACCCCTTTACTGGCCAGGCATTTGTCGGTGTAATATCTTCCCATGAATTTCCGAGATCTGTTGATCTGAATATCCACCAGGTCCGCTGTTGTCCCTCCCGTGCTGCTCTATCATTAAGAAAGTCACTACCTAATGATGCCATTACGTACAGTCGATCTTTGGTGGCTGCGGCATTGGTAACCAATATTGCTTCAGGTACGGGTAATTTTATACGTACCCATCTACCTGTGTGCCAACGATACAATCCGGTGTTTGATCCAACATATACTTTGTTCTGTATTGCTATAAAAGAGTTGAAACCTTGGAATAATTCAACGTCCACGTCCTTCCATGTTTGACCTTTATCCACTGAACGGAATACAGCATTGTTAAATTTGACCCAAAATGCTTGATCTGTAAGTACTAATTTGTAAGGCAGACGGTAATCATCTGTCCATGAATAAACAATCTTCCAGTTCTTCCCATCATCTTCTGAAGCTAAGAATAAGTTTTGTAAGACAATATATAAGGTGTTGTGCCACTTTGCTATAGGAACTTTACTTGCGCTATTGATCTCAATCTGTTTATCAGGGACTTCTCTGATGTCAGCACTAATTTGTTGCCAACCGGTTCTATCGTCTTGCCATTTGTATATGCGTGCAAAATTAACAGCGTAAAGTTCTTCTTCTTTGGTCGCACATATACCTTGTACTAAGCTTCCATAGATAGGTTCAGACAGGATCCACTGCTGTTTAGGAGTTGAAACATCTTCTCCTTCCCCTTGTGCAGCTGCTAACAAAATGTCATCAGGTTTCTGTCCACGGTTATTACTTTCATCAAGTGCATTTGAACTGCCAACCTCACGTTGTATAACTGGATCCAAGTCAACATTTAGCACAATAGGCGTATCAACAAGTTCAACTGTCATCTCAGTTTGTGCATCCAAGTTGTAGGGTTGCTGAAAACGTGCTAAGTGCTGACTTCCTAACCCAAGGATCAGCATAATCAAAACAACACTTGATGCAGCAGCTATCCACGGCATAAGCGGTTTACCACCAGAAGGTGTTGCAGGTTTAAGCCGTGCGATTTCTTGCATAATATTATCAGTCAAGTTCGGTGAAATTTGAAAATGTTCAAGTGCTTCTCTAATCATTGTTTCCTGTTTTTGTAAACGTTGTTGTGCACGACGGAGACGACTCCGAATCGTATTTGCCGATACGCCTAAAAACGCGCCGATCTCTGCACTGGACATATCGCTAAAATAATGTAGGGTGATAATCGTGCGTTCACTCTCTGGTAATTTTGCGAGCAGTTTCTTGACGACTTCGCGTTGCGTTTCTACTGCTGTCCGTTCCTTCTCTTCAACAACGTATTGTGAATATGTCAATTTTCCAAGCTGTGAGTTTCTTATATCTTCCAGCGACTGCGTCCACAAACGCTTTTTACGAAGCCATGTATTACTATTGTTAGCGGCAATCACGTAAAGCCAACTTGCAAAACGTTGGGGTTTCTTCAGTGTTGCTAATCCTTGATATGCCTTTAGGAATGTATCCTGTGTAATTTCCTCAGCAATATGGAAATCTCCAATTTTACACCATATAAGCGCGTGAACCGGTTTTTGATACTTTTTCACAAGTTCAGTGAAGGCAGTATCATCGCCATTTAGAATGCGATTAATGAGCTCAACATCAGTGGTTTTCATGGAATTACCTCCCATCGTTTTATAGTGACGCACGTCAGGAGGAAACTGGTGCATAATTCTGCATATTTACAAATTGGATGATTGGAAGCAATGAAATACTATTTTACCAAATCGGGAGTGTTTGTCAAGATGTTAGGAATTGAATGGGAGGTAGGAAAGAGGTAGGAAGGGTGGTAATTTACACCGCCCAGATAATGGGCATTATTCTTCAAGCGTGAAATGAAGCATGCCACTATTTTGTGTGCCTACGTATAACGTGTTTCCATCAACAGCAAGAGAAGTTACGCTATCAGGTATCTCTGAGACGACCTGTTCCCAAGTACCACTTTCCAAACGATAGATACCTGTATTTTTGGTAACATCATATACCATCTCACCATCAACAGCAAGGTGTTCCATGATGAGATTTGTTCCTTCTGTATCGGTGATAGTATGCCAAGTTCTTCCACCATCGGATGTAATGATACCTGCATCTGTTGCTACATATACGGTGGCACCAGCAACCAGAATTTCTTTGAAGGTCTTGACAGTAAATGGCAGAGCAGGTGTAAGATCAATCCAATTATCTCCCCTATCATACGATACGACGAGGTGGCCATCACGTTTCCCAACGCAGACAGTGTCCCCTGATACAGCAAGTTTAGGATCTTTTCCTGCTATTTCCAAAGTTAATTCGCAAGTTTCTTCTTGTCCCGTGTCATGCCATTCTGTATTGCCCATTTTCCATCTGAAAAGTTTATAATTGTATTCCATATAGAATGTGTCACCACTGACAGCAAACGGACCACGCTGGGCGAGTCTAAAAAGTTTAAACCGATTTTCACCGTCTGTTTGTGTCAGCTGTTTGAGGAGCTGGGTTGCGCCAGGAATCTCCTCTTGCATCTGTTCAAGGACCGATTTATCTGACACGTTAAATCGGTTATCCAATATTTCGTCCGACTTACTATATGATTCCAGTGAGTCGAAGATGGGCCTGCCTTGAATCGGCACAAGCATATTACCGTCTGTAGATACGCGATAAATCTGTGTTTTGCTTCTGTGAAAAGATCCGCCCCCCTTTGCGTAGAGAACACCATCAGATTTAATAAAATGCGTAATATCTGGTGGTTTTTCTCTATTGGGGTCCGTCATCGGAATTTCTATTTGAACAGCATTCCAAGACTTGCCTTTATCGGAAGTTTTTGCGATTCTTCCTTCATATCTTGCATAGAGCGTTGGAGGTATGTCATGTCTTTTATCGTTCCTTTTATACGCGATTAAAGCCTCTATTTTACTCTTATTCGTAGTGATATTGACCTGATTCCATGATTTACCACTATCAGTGGAACGATGCAGTCCGTTTCTCCCCTAACATAAAAAACACCTTCGTTTACCGCTGCTGCCTTAAAGTTTATATCAGGATGGATTATAGGGGTAGGCCCTGATGATTGTGATGTAAACCATGTGTTTCCACTATCGGGAGAGCTAACCATACCATGTTCCATTGCAAGAAGTGTATCACCAACTGCAATAAGCTGGAGACGGGGCGGCAACCCTTTTACGGGCCAAGCGTTTGTTGGCGTTATATCATCCCATGAATCCCCGAGGTCAGTTGATCGAAATATCCACCAACCACGTTCCTGCCCTTGAAATACTTTACCGGAATCAAACACATCATCACTCGCCTCTGTCACAATATATAGTTTCTCTTCAGCCGCTGCAACTGAACGAATTTTTCCAACAGACACTGGAAATTCCAAACGTTTCCAGTTGTCATCGGTAAAGCGGTAGAGGGCATATCTTGTCCTTGCAAACAACGTGTTCTGTATATTGACAATTGAAGGAATGAATCTATCTATCGGATCATTTACGATCTCCCATGTCTTGCCAGAATCTTCAGAACGAAAAACATCACTACCTATGTAAAAAATGATATAAAAAGCCTGTTTTGTTAGTATCAATTCCAGAGGATACCAAAGATCTTCTGGCCATGAATAAACTAAATCCCACGTTTTACCATCATCCTTTGAAACGAATAGGTCTGTTGACAGTATCAGATAGAGTGCATCGCCCCATTTTTTCATAACTGCCTCACCTTCTTCATAGTAAGTATCCAATAAAGTAGTATCAAAGATATGTCGCCATCCTTGTCCATCGGTTTCCAATTTATAGATATTCCTATCAGCAAGAGCGTAAACTTCGCCCTCTGGTGTTGCAAGCAAACTGATCACCTCGGTTCCTCTGATAGGTTCAGACTGGATCCACTGCTGATTTGGATCAGGATCTTCAATACCATCCGATGGCGCGGCTGCTAATAATTTCTCATCGGGTTTCTGTCCATGGTTACTACTTTCATCAAGTGCGTTTGAACTGCCAACCTCACGTTGTATAACTGGATCCAAGTCAACATTTAGCACAACAGGCGTATCAACAAGTTCAACTGTCATCTCAGTTTGTGCATCCAAACTGTAGGGTTGCTGAAAATGTAATAAGTGCTGACTTCCTAACCCAAGCATCAACATAATTAAGATAGTACTTGAAGCAGCAATTGCCCACGGCACAAGCGGTTTACTGCCAGCAGATGTAGGTTTTAGTCGTGTGATTTCTTGCATAATGTTCTCTGTGAGGTGGGGTGTAATTTGGTAATTCTCTAAAGCTTCTTTAATCATTGCTTCCTCCTTTTTAAGAAACTGGCGTGCTCGGTAGAGTCGGTTCTTTATCGCACTAACCGATACACCTAAAAACTTGCTTATCTCTTCATACGTCATTCCCCCGAGGTAATGTAAAGTGATGACTGTTCTATCACTTTCTTGCAGCGTCGCAAGTAACTTTTTGACGACTTCACGTTGTGCGTCTACTGATGTCCGTTCTTTTTCCGCACTTACATAGCTGGAATAGATGTCTTTTTCCAATTCTATGTTATTCGTATCTTCCAATGACTGTGTCCGAAATCGTTTTTTACGAAGCCATGCAGTGCAGCGATTTGTTGCTATCACATACAACCAACTGGCAAAAGACTGCGGTTCTTTCAGTTTTGACAGGTTCTGATAGGCATTCAAGAAAGTTTCCTGCGTAATATCCTCGGCAATGTGGAAATCTCCTATTTTCTGCCATGCAAGTGCATGTACTGACTTTTGATATTTTCTCACTAACTCGGAGAACGCAGTATTATCACCATCAAGGGTGCGTTGGATGAGTTCAACATCAGCATTTTTCATCAGATACCTCTATAAAGGGGATTTTATCATTTCATATCAACATATTTTCATATCAACATATAGTGACGCGATGTGCATGGAAAAAGTCTCATATTTTTTTAATAATAGAGGAAAGAGAGGATAATGTTGAATTATTATACCATTATCCTCTCTTTTTCATATTTATGCAAATCTAACTTTTTAGAGGGTACAACATTTGAGAAGATGTTTTAGTTGGGATTAAGTTTCGTCTTGAAAGGGTGGATAGAGGAAGGAATGGGCGGCACTCAGGACCGCCCAGGAAAGATATTTTTTAAGATTTTCAGGATTAGTTGAGGATGCTAAAGTTAAATTATCGTTTCTCAATAATTATGGACTTAATTTTGTTGATCTGTGTCAGACGTAATTTCCCATAACAGCAATGTACCGTCTCTGCTTCCACTCACCAAAGTTTTACCATCCGGACTGAACATCACACTTGAAACCCAATCTGTATGTCCCACAAGGACAAGGATTTGTTTGAGTTGACCATTCTGCGTATTATACAGATGGATGGTATTATCCTCACTGCCACTTGCAAGTAGTTTCCCATCTGGACTGAACGCTACACTCAAGATACCGTTCAGATGTTTTTTTGTCTTGAGGAGTTTGCCTGTTTGCACATCCCACAGATGGATAATACCATCCTTACTCCCACTTGCCAGTGTTTTCCTATCTGGACTGAACGCCACACTCATAACCCAGTCCGTATGCCCTGTAAAAGTTTTGCGAAGTTCTCCAGTCTGCACATCATACAGGTGGATAATCTTATCCCAACTTGTACTTGCCAGGGTGTTACCATCTGGACTGAATGCCACGCTCGTGACGGTTTCCTTATGTCCTGCAAGCGTTTTTCGGGGTTTACCAGTCTGGGCATCCCACAGACGGATAGCACGGGCATAACCGCTGCTTGCCAATGTTTTGCTGTCGAAACTGAACGCTAAGCAGGTGATCCCTGACTCACGCTGATCTCTAAGCGTTTGGTGAATTGCGCCTGTCTTTGCATCCCATAAACAGATGGTATTATCCTCAACCACATTTGCCAGTATTTTCCCATCTGGACTGAATGCCACACTCAAGATGTCGCTCAAATGTCCTGTGAGCGTTTTTTGGAGTTTTCCAGTCTGTGTATCCCACAATCGGATGGTAGTATCATAACTCCCACTTGCCAGTGTTTTTCCATCGGGACTGAACGCCATTTCATAGATAACGTCCCTTTCTTGCCCTTTGAGCGTTTTGTGGAGTTTACCTGTCTGTACGTCCCACAGATGGATAGGGGTATCCCAACCCCAAACAGCCAGTGTTTTTCCATCCGGACTAAACGCCATTTCCGTAATCTCCTCCGTATGCTCAAGGTCAAAGGTTTTTCGGATTTCGCCTGTTTGCGTATCCCACAGTCGGATGGTGTTATCCCTACTTGCACTTGCCAGTGCTTTTCCATCTGTACTGAGCCACATACTAAAGATTCTGTCTTCATGCTCCTTTAGGGTTTTTTGGAGTTTTCCTGTTTGTGTATTCCGCAGTCGGATAGTGTTATCCTTATCTGAACTTGCCAACATTTTGCCATCCCCACTAAACACCACGTTTGTGATCAGTGACATATTGTCTGTCATCGTCCGAAGGTGTGTGCTTGTGCGGGTATCCCACAAACGTATGCTACCATCATCGCTTCCACTTGCCAGTATGTTTCCATTAGGATTGAATGCTATGCTTTGGACCCAATTGGTATGTTCTGTCAGCAGATCAAGTTCTTTTCCCCTGTCTGCATCATAGATCCATACACCAATTGAACTTGCAACAGCCAACCGCTTACCATCCGGGGAATACGCAATTTTATTTATCCCTCCTTTACCAAGACGGGCTTTAGCACCTTCGGGCAGGTGCCATTGCAGCGAATCTGGAGCGGTGGATTCCAAGGCTTGTTGCACAACCGCATTCTTCTCCGTCACACCGGAACTATCGAGTTGCATCTGGAAATTCGGTTTGGTTTTGAGGTCACCTACTGTGCGCGAGTGACCGACACTGTAATCGAGAACTAATGTATCAACAGATAAATCCAAACGAAGCAAATCACTCACATTGGTATTTAACTGACACTGTTTCGTGATAAATACGTTTTTAAATAGAACATTCTCTCCATTCTGTTTTTCCGAAGATTCTTTTGGAACAATAGACTTCTCAATTCTCTTAGGAAACCAGACATCTGGTAGGTATTCGTGATACTCAATTTTTCGGGTATTGATATAGGTTACACCCGTTTTGAAGGGACTCCATTCTTCCGGATCATCTTCAATGTACTCTCTTTCTGATTTAACCAAACGAAAACCCTTGTCATGTGAAATCCAGAGTTTATAGTGCTGAGGAGATATTTCGTGATCTCCAATGGTCCGAGCAGGTTTTGTTAGACGAATAACGGTTGTCTTTTCGCCATCCAATACCTCGCTTCCGATAATTTCACTTTCATGTTTTTCAAGCAATTGCCAAAGCGGTTGAGATAAATAAGTATTGTCTGATGCGTCGTTTGGAAAAGTGAGCCATAACCTCGGATCTTGGTCAGAAGGCATGATCGCCCAATGCGGTCGAACAGCATATCCAACATTGTGTTTATAAGCCTCCACCATTGTTTCTCCTACAAAAAGGACAAAGTAGGATTTATCTTTCTCAATGGCTCTGTAACTGTTCTGTAACTCGCCTTTGACAATGCGCACATCGTCCGCAATTTCAATGCCTCCTTGTTTGAACGCTTGTTGGATCTTCTTTAGGACTGTAATTTCCTTGTTCAGTTTAATCTCAGTCTTGAAGAGAAGATTACTTGATGAATATACCTCCCAGTGCTGTTTTCCATCCCAATACTGAATAAGACCGAAACCTCCTGATCCCCCATCCACTCGAACTTTGTCACCTTCAAACGTCAATTTATATTCATTTTTCTCAACTCTTGGTTCTAAATTGCGTTTGATGTTCAAATTACCGGGTGGAATTGGATTTCCGCTAATCTCATAATTTCTATGACGTTCAATAATGAAATCACCAGTTACGGAGTTGACAGCATTATCGTAGTGCTTTATCTTTGTGATGATCGTGTCTAAGTCAAGCGAAGCGGCGTCATCGGTTTGTTTGCCAGCTCCATTGTTTTTACCCGATGCATCGGGACTTCCAAGGTGCGTTCGTACATCCGATTTTACATTAAGATGCTGTACAATAGGGGCATCAACGAATTCAACTGCCATCTCAGTCTGTGCATCCAAACTATAGGGTTGTTGAAAATGTAATAAGTGCTGACTTCCTAACCCAAGCATCAATACAATCAAAACTGTACTTGCAGCACCTATCACCCACGGGATCAAAGGTTTACTAACAGAGGGTGCAGTGGGTTTAAGTCGTGCGATTTCCCGCATAATATTATCGGTTAGGTTCGGTGAAATTTGGAAATGGTCGAGGGCTTCTCTAATCATTGTTTCCTCCTTTTGTAAACGTTGTCGGGCACGTTGGAGGCGGCTTTTTATCGTTCCTGCAGAAACACCTAAGAACTTGCTAATCTCACCGACTGTCATTTCTCCGAGATAGTGGAGTGTCATTACCGTGCGTTCGCTCTCTTTCAACTTCGCGAGTAGTCTTTTGACGACTTCACGTTGAGCTTCGGCTGCAGTATTTTTACGTTCATCTATGACATGTTGGGAATAAACATCTCTTTGTCCCATCGTAGTTTCTGTGTCCTCCAAAGGTTGCGTTTTTATACGTTTTTTGCGGAGCCACGCGTAGCATCGGCGCGTCGCAATCACATAGAGCCATCCAGAAAACTGGTTTGCATCTTTCAGGGTGTGAAGTCTCTGGTACACTTTCAGGAAGGTGTCCTGTGTAATCTCTTCGGCGATGTGGAAATCCCCAATTTTTCGCCACGCCAGCGCGTGAACTGGCTTTTTATACTTATTCACAAGTTGAGCGAAAGCGGACTCATCGCCAGCAAGAACTTGTTGGATCAGTTCAACATTGTGGTTATTCATTGAGTGCCTCCTGAAAGAATTGGTTCAATTTGTCATACTGAAACCTTGTGACGCGACTTAGGAGGAAAACGGTTGCATAATTCTACATGTTATACCAATTCTAATAAATATTGTCGCATTAAGGAATTCTACTGTTATTGCTGATTGGAGGTACTCCGTTCGGTAGGAGCGACCTCCCGGTCGCTCCTACCAGATCTCCACAACTAATGAGACATTATCAATTAGAAATGGTATAACCTTAAAAGAATAACAAACACGCGATCAGTGATGAAAAATGTTGCGGGGATAATAGATTTCTTAATCTGGGATACCCCATAGGAATATGGCACCATCTGTGCTACCACTTGCGAGCATTTTGCCATCTGGTGAAAAGGATGGGATATTTACTCGAGCAACATGTCCTTTGAAGGTCGTTAATTCGGTGCTGGTAGAAATATCCCACAACCGAATTGTTCCATCCCTACTCCCACTTGCAAGAATTTTGCTATCAGTGGAAAATGCCAAACGGTTGCTGAATCGCTGTGTTCTTTAAGGGATGTTAGTTGTGTGCCGGTATCAACATCCCACAATTGAATATTTTCAGGATTGCTGCTCGCAAGAATTTTACCATCCTCAGAAAATGCTAAGGCATTGGTTTTACTTGAAGGGATACTTAACGTTTGGGTTCCAGTACCTGTATCCCACAGTCGAATTGTTCCGTCGTCACTTCCGCTTGCGATCATTTTACCATTTGGGGTGAATGCCAATACGTTAATTTTTTTTGTATGACCTTTGAGAGTGGTATGAGACTCCGCATAAGGAACAGCCCATAGGTGGATAGTAAATCGGTTATCGGATGGATAACTTGAAGATACATAACTATTATTTAGAACACTGGCAAGCATGACACCGTTTTTGGAGAATGCAGCTGTGCCTCCAGTTGTACTTGAAAACCTTCCACTAAATTTATGTTCTGTAAGTTCTGGCACGTCTCCTTTGTGAGATTCAACTGACAAATCAGAAAGTTTATCTCCAGAGCGGGTTTCCCACACATGCAATCTGCTGAGGACACTTTCAATCACAGTCTCATCACTACTTTTCACCTCATACCTGAAGCCTTCTATACCTTTCACAGTTCTACCGTCAGGTGATAATACCAATGCATCAAGAAAGGTAACATTGTCTATAGGATCAGAAAGTTGTGTGACGTTGAACGTATCCCATACCCTTAATTTACTTCCCTGTGCGCTTGCCAAGGTGCTGCTATCCTGCGAAAAAGTTAACGCTGTAACCCACTGTGTATGCTTTGTTTTAAAAGAAGATAATTCTTCACCGATGTTAACATTCCAGACCTGGACATCACCGTTCGGGTTCGTCCCCGCAACCGTCTTAGAATCTGGTGAAAAAGCAAATTCTCGAATTGCAATTGCGCCATCTTTATTTCCCTCAATTGTCGTGCGAAGTGTTTTAGTCGCAACATCCCATAACTCAATTTTCCCATCCCAAAACTTCAAAGCCAAGGTTTTACCATCTTTAGAGAAATTCAGGTGTCCCCCAAAATGCCCCGAATCTCGCGTTATGGTTTTTAACAATTTTCCAGTGGTTACATCCCATAAACGGAGTGGGTAGCTATTATATGCTTTAGAAACAAGAAGAGTGCCATCTGGTGAAAATGCCAACTTTGAAATAGTATCTTTGTGGCCTTGAAGTGTTTTCAGTTGTCGTCCGGTTATAGCATCATCCAATCGAATTTTACCATCAATTTCGCCTACTGCAAAAATGCCTTTGTTGTCAAAGTTGTTAAGGTATAAAGCTGCGGATTTAACTTCCTGTTCCTGAATGTATTTTGATAATCCTCTTAATCCAAGTGAAGGTGTAGGATGGAAATCCTTTTTTACGCCAGTTGTAATATCCCATAGACGAACTGAACCGTCTTTATAGTTACAGCGAAGGGTTTTGCCATTGTCAATAATTCTTAGTGCCTTTATTGACCCTTCCTCTTTTTTAAAGGTCTTTAAAAGTTTTCCGGTTGGTATATGCCACAGTAAGATTTTACTGGTCAACCCAGTTGCCAATGTTTTGCCATCCGGAGAGAATACCACTTCCCCTGTAGGTGATATATGGTCAGTAAGCAATGCAAGTTCAGCACCCGTACGAGCATCATAGATCCAAACACCAGTAGCACTTCCTACTGCAATTTGAGTGCCATCTGGTGAAAAAGCTATGCCTTTTATGCGTCCTTTGGCGAGACGTGCTGTCGCCTTTTCCGGTAGATTCCACTGGGTATGGTCCCCTTCATCACCTGAGACCTGATTCGCTTTTTCTCCATCACCAGTATTTTTACCGTCTGTATCCGCCAGTTTTCCTTGTTTGTTTCGTACATTCGGTTTTGCATCAATATCTTGAACAATTTGAGCGTCAACAATCTCCACCATCCATTCAGTCTGTGCGTCCAAATTAAAAGGTTTTTGAATACTTGCTAAGTATTGACTCCCTATTCCAAGCATTAGCACAATCAAAACGACACTTGAAGCAGCAGCTACCCACGGCATCAAAGGTTTGCTGACAGAAGGTGTGGCAGGTTTAAGACGCGAAATCTCTTGCATGATGTTATCGGTTAGGTATGGTGAGATTTGGAAGTTGCTAATTGCTTCTCGTATCATTGGTTCCTCCTTTTTCATTCGGTTGCGTGCGCGGCGGAGTCTACTTTTGATTGTATTTGCGGACACACCTAAAAATTCGCTTATCTCTTCACACGTCATTTCACCGAAATAGTGAAGTGTGATGACGGTTCGGTCACTCTCCTTCAAAGTCTCAAGCAACTTTTTGACGACTTCCTGCTGTGCCTTGTCGGTGGTTTTTGCCTGTTCCTCTGCCACATGTTTTGAAAAGGCATCTTTGTCTGTTCTCGGTGTATCAATGTTCTCCAGTGTTTGGTGCCACAGACGTTTTTTACGAAACCATGCAAGACATCGGCGCGTTGCAATGACATAGAGCCATCCGGCGAACTTTTGTGGTTCTTTGAGTGTGTGTAGTCTTTGATATGCTTTGAGGAAAGTGTCCTGCGTAATATCTTCAGCGGTGTGAAAATCACCTATTTTTCGCCAAGCGAGGGCGTGAACCTGCTTTTGATATTTCTTTACTAATTCAGAGAAGGCGGTATTATCGCCTGCAAGCGTATCTTGAATCAGTTCAGCGTCATCGTTTTTCATCGGTGGTTATCTCCACAAAAATTATCATAACAATTCATTTCAACATATAGTGACGCGTGAGACGACAAAACGGGTGCATAATTCTGCGATTTTTTATTAGACATTATAAGTGATTTTTTATGTATTTTGTAGTTTTTTAGATGTCTGTTTATTGGGATTTCCAATATATATCCAATGAGTTTCAGCAGTCGGTTGATAGCGCGGATTTGGGTACAGAACACACGCCGCGTCATCCGAAAAATCCGCAATTCAGACAAAATGAGTGGCAAAAACTTTACACATCCGAAGATATCAGGGTTATTTATGGTGAAATCTACAATTACTTGAACACTACTGTAACGTCCACTTCTAGTTTGCGCCCTTATATGCACAAGGGGTAGGCGGGGTTTCCTATTCTCGCTGGCGTAAGTGTTCAAGTAATTCTAAAATCTACTATAATAGGACTTACGCAGTTTTCTTGATTTAATCAAGAATTATGATGAAAATGATGCAGATATCGGCATTTTTTATGGTTTTCCAGAGTGCTTACAAAATGCTCCTACCGTTCCTCCGTAAGTCAGTAAAATTAAATCAATTCTAGTTTAATTTTTTGTTAGCTTTGATTTTGCAAAACATACCACGTGGTATGAAATAACATACCGTGGTATGTTTTGTAAATTTGCCATTAGCCCAGTCGTAGTATGGTCTGAAAGGCGTTTTTTTCGAAAACAGAAAATTTTTTCTAAGGTTATTGTTTTTCTGTTTATTTTCTGATTTCGTTGTATTCAATTTTGATCTCTTTTAAGTAAAGAATGATTGCAATTTGTTTGTGTATTTTTTGAGATTTCATAAGAATTTTCTACTTTAGAAACCGTACCAAATGGTACGGTTTTTTCGGTTTTTGGTACGGTTTTGTTAATTCGTTATGCGTCCAGTTTTCATAAAGCTTCATGGGAGTTTTTGTTGTGTTTTTTTGGTAAAAATTTTGTCGGATTTTGGTACGGTTTTTTATTTGTGTTTTTTGTGTTAGTTTTTGTTTTGCATAGCGTTCTTGTTGTGTGCTTATTTTTTCTATATTTTGTAGTTTTTTAGGTGTCTGTTTATTGGGATTTCCAATATATATCCAATAGGTTTTCAGCAGTCGGCTATTGGCTGATAGTGCGGATTTGGGTGCAGAATCACGGAATGCGCGGAGTACATGGAAGACGCGGAAAAGACACCCCCATGAACATTTATCGCAAAGAATAATCCATAACTAAGTAAAACGATACGTGGCAGCGGTCTTTTCCGTGTTTTCTGTGTACTCCGCGCATTCCGTGATTCTGAAGCACACCGTGAAATCCGCGCATTCCGTGATTCCGCAAACACGCTGCGCCATCCGAAAAATCCGGGGAATGCCATTGGGCGAATGCGCGCATGGCATTCGCCATGATTCATACCGTTGATTTGGTGATTCAGACAAAAAGAGTGACAAAACTTTACACACCCGGAGATATGAAGGATTCTTGACAAAATGGAAAAACATGTATAGAATCTCAATTAAATCGTGAATTATACTTGATGTTCATTACTTTTGTTTATTTTAGGGATACGAGATTAACTTAACATATTAGAGAGAGGAACAGATTATGATACAGACAGCATACAAAGAAAGGTATCGTCCACAGTACCACTTCACACCGAAAACAAACTGGACAAACGATCCAAACGGTTTGATTTTCTACAAAGGGGAGTATCATCTCTTTTTTCAACACAATCCATTCGGCATCAATTGGGGTAATATGACGTGGGGACATGCCGTTAGCCCTGACCTTGTTCATTGGAAACAACTGCCACACGCTATCCACCCCGATGAACTCGGTACGATTTTCTCTGGTTCCGGCGTTGTGGACTGGAACAATACAGCAGGTTTTCAGACAGGTGACGAAGCGGTGTTGGTTGTTTTTTATACGTCTGCGGGAAGCCATGCGCCAGAGAAAGTACCGTTTACGCAGAGTATTGCATATAGCAACGACCGTGGTCGCAGTTGGACGAAATATGAAGGTAATCCTGTGATAGAGCATATTGTTGCAAGCAACCGTGACCCGAAGGTAATCTGGCACGAACCTACGCAAAAATGGGTGATGACACTTTTCCTTGATGGTAACGATTTTGCCTTTTTTGGTTCTACAAACTTGAAAGAATGGGAACGACTTTCAGACATAAAGATTCCAGATGGCGAATGTCCAGACATCTTTGAACTTCCTGTTGATGGTGACCTAGAGAATACGAAATGGGTATTCTGGGGTGCAGGTGGAAAATACTATGTCGGTGAATTTGATGGGATAACCTTCACACCTGATGGGGAAGTACTGCGAGCTGACTTTGGCAGAAATTTTTACGCAGCACAAACCTGGAGTGACATACCTGAGTCTGATGGTCGTCGTATTCAAATTGCTTGGATGAACGGTAGCAATCCACCTGACATGCCGTTTAATCAACAGATGAGTTTCCCGTGTGTTTTGACGCTTCGGACAACTTCAGAGGGTATACGAATGTATCGTGAACCGGTTGCAGAAATTGAAAACATACATAGTTACGCGCACGTTTGGAACAATGTACCGCTTAAGCCTGATGAAAACCTCCTTGCAGGATTAACGGGTGAGTTGTTTGACATTCGTGCTGAGATAGAACTCAATGATGCAACTGCTGTAGGGTTCAATATACGCGGTCAAGATGTCAAATACAATGTTGCTGAAGAGCAGTTGACGTTTCTTGATAGAAGTGGTCCGCTTACACCGGAAGATGGCAAAATCCAGTTGCAGATTTTAGTTGATCGTATCTCTATTGAGGCGTTTGGTAATGCGGGGGCTCTTTCAATGACCTCCTATTTCCTACCAGATTTAGATAACGCAGACATAGGGATTTACGCTGAAGGCGATTCTGTTACATTGACTTCGTTGAAGGTTCATGAACTAAAATCGTCGTGGGTGTAATTAGTCATCAGTTTTGACAAATAGCCTATGAATAAAGCGTCGCAGTTAGGTTTCGTCTACCACCCCGATTGCGGAATTCGCACAGATAGATGCCTTGCCACACACCTAAATTTAGGCGATGGTCGGTAATCGGGATGGAGACAGAAAATCCAACGAGCGACGCTTTGATATGTGCAGGCATATCGTCATCACCTTCTATGGTATGTTTATAGTAGGGTTCGCGTTCCTTTACGAGATGATCGAAGCTGTTAGCAAAATCCTCACGCACCGTTGGATCTGCATTTTCATTGATTGTTAGTCCAGCTGATGTGTGCTGAATAAAGAGATGGAGAATTCCCGTTTCTGGTAGATTTTCAAGGGATTTCATAATTTCGTCTGTGATTAGATGAAAACCACGTGTATATTCAGGTAGGCTTATCTCAATTTGTTGGATCATTTGTGTGACTCCGAGGCGATAAAACTAATTTTAATTTATGGTTTGGATCGTTACTAAATATTCATGCAATAATAACACATTTCAGCGATATTTCAAGGAAATTTGGCAAATGAACTGTTTGACAATTAGATTGTTGCAGGATATAATAGTGTTCACTATAAGTTCTAATTATGAGGTACTGGTAAATGGATAAACAGATTGCTTATGGGACTCAAGAAAAAGGAATTGGAGAAACTTATACCTTCTGCATTCAAAAGAACGGTCAAGGTTGGGTAGGATGGATACAAAAACATCCAGAAGTTAATGCAGAGAAAGGAACGAGAGAAGAATTGCTAAGAACATTGGCAATTGAGTTTGGAAAAGTCCTAAAAGCATACGAGAAGCAAGCAGAAATGTGGGACAAGCAATTTGAAGACGACGTAAAAACTGGAAAACTTGACCGCTTCGCTGAGGAAGCACTTGCTGATTTTAAAACGGGCAGATGCAAAGAGATATAAGACATGTAAAAACCTAACGTTTTAGGGAACTTTATCACAATCTTCC
Source organism: Candidatus Poribacteria bacterium (assembly GCA_012270795.1). Taxonomy (GTDB): domain Bacteria; phylum Poribacteria; class WGA-4E; order WGA-4E; family WGA-3G; genus MSPOR6. The sequence goes on along the minus strand of JAAXHO010000284.1, from coordinate 33,239 downwards.
ACGTTATATCCAGCAACTTGCAGATAAGAATTTTCAACTCCTTCAAACAAAATCCAAGACATCCATCTCTAAACTTTAAGAAAGTTAATACATATTGGTCCGTAAGAGTTGGGATAATACCATTTCTAAAAAATAAGATGCCATTTGTCAAAATGTTCTGGTAGGAGCGACCTCCCGGTCGCGACCGGGAGGTCGCTCCTACCGAAGAGAGACCTCCAACTAACGATAAAAGTGAAATTCCTTAATGGAACAATATTAATTTGAATTGGTATAAGTTATCGTACACTTGCTTATGAAAAAGATGGGATTTACTTCTGGTTTTGGATTGGTAAGCATGATGAATATATAAGGTTAATACAGTAGTTAAAATAGAATTACAGTCTTTCTCAATTCAATTAACCTCGACCAATATAGAGTTGTCCGACAGGTAACACTGTGGCTTCCAACATATTGATATTAGGGGGTAATGTTGCCATAAGGACAGCGGCTTTTGCGAGTTCGTCAACATCCATCATCGGTTCAGATGGCGGATATGGTTTATCCTGAACGCGTTCAACAAGTGTATTGCCCGGTTGCAGGCAGCTTGCAGTTATGCCGTGTAGTCTACCTTCTAATGCTATAACCTGCGTCAATCCCCAAATACCAAATTTGCTTGCACTATATGGGGCACTTCTCGGACGGACACGGTGTGCAGAGATACTACCAACGTTGATGATACGTCCCCCTTCACCTTGTTCCTTCATAATTCGCATCGCTTCTCTTGAACAGAGAAAAGGTGCACGTAGATTGACTCCTATCACTTTGTCCCATGCTTCTGTTGAAAGTTCCTCTATCGGGCCACCGTCAAACGCACCTGCATTGTTGACAAGAATATCCAAACGTCCATATTTTGACATTGCTTTTTCAAAGAGTACGATTATTTGCTCTTCCTTGGTGACATCAGTAGGTACAGCAAGTACTTGTGTGCCTATTTCGCGAAGTTCACCTGCTGTTTTCGTCAGTAATTCAGTATTCCTTGCAGCGATAGTTAGATTTGCACCTTCCGTAGCAAAACCTTTTGCAATCGCTTTCCCAATTCCTCTGTTGCCACCTGTTATAATCGCAACTTTTCCATCTAATTGACCCATATAGAATTCTCCTTTACCAATTCTAACAAGTAACCTTCCGTTCTATTTGCTTGTACCTTTTCATTTGCAAGCCGCATTGCTTTGATATGTGCATGAAGAAAGGACAAATCATCGGGTGTATCAACATCGTACCAAGGGGGTAGCAGCGTTAACTTTACTGCTATTGAGTGAATACGTTCAACTGTCTGCAGGAATACATGCTCAGTACTCCAAGCAATGTCCTCAAAAATGTATGGTACCATTGTATTTAGTTTGTTTTTAGAAAATCCGATGAGGTAATAACCCCCATCCATGCTTGGTCCCAGAATGACATCAGAAGCGTTGAGACTGTCAACCCCTTGAGATACATAAGATAGTGGAAGCGTAGGACTGTCAGAACCTACAAATAGAATTTTGTTATAACCATTATCAGCTGCCCACTGCGTTGCGTTTGTGAGACGTTCACCAAGGTCTTTGCCTTTTTGTGCAACATAAGTAAAATCTTCACCAAGTAAATTCTGCAAATCTAATAAACCTTCTGGCGGTGCATAAGCAATAATCAAATCAGTATTTGAGAGTTGCTTTATTATTTCGCACCAATCTATGAGGAATGCCCGATACAATGATGCTGCTTGTTCTGATGCTAATGTTGGTATCAACCTTGTTTTGACCTGATTCGGAATCGGGTTTTTAGCAAAAACGATCAGGCATGTATCAACTTTTATTTTCATTGTATGTGACAATTGCAGAGTCAAACTTTGGAAAAATACTCTGGATGATTTGATGTGATACCTTGAACACCATATTTCAACAATTCGCGCATGCTTTCAATATTGTCTACTGTCCAACTCCAAAGAGCTATTCCACGTCTACGAACTTCAAAAGCGAATTCTGAAGCAATCAATATGTGATTAACATTCAGTAGATTACACCCCATTGAAACGAGTTGCTGACAAAGATGGACCGGATTGGCATTTCCATTACGACTTCCAATCAGCCATCCTGTTGGTATACGTGGTTCCATTGTGCGAACGGTTTTTAGGACATCGGTCTGAAAGGAAATGATAACAACCATCTCAATTAGGTTCATTTCAGTGATCTTTTGAACGACTGGCTCTGCAATTGAATCATCCTTTATTTCCAAAACAGCAATTGTTGTGCCTGCAATACAATCTAAGGCTTCTTCAAGTGTAGGTACTGTTTGATCTGCGTATTGAGGACTGAACCAAGTTCCCGCATCTGCTTGTTTGATAGTGTTTAGAGTATTTTGATTTATGTGTCCTTTAATGTTTGTAGTTCGATCTAATGATGTGTCATGAATTGCTACTATCTCACCGTCTAATGTTCCGTGCAGGTCAAGTTCAATTGCATCAACACCAATTTCAATTGCTTTTTTGAATGCAGCACAAGTATTTTCTGGTGCAATTCCAGATGCACCGCGATGTGCTATCCGAATCCACGAGTCCATAATCTCTTAATCCTTTTTAGTTGTAATACCGTGTTGTTTTATTTTCTTTATAAGAGTAGTTCGACTCATACCGATTAATTCTGCAGACTTGCTGTGGTTATTTGCGCATTCATCTAATGCGAGTCTAATGATGGTCTTGTCTAAAAGAGATACAATTTCATCATAGGGTTTTTCTGTACGATCTGCAATAGCGGTTTTTGAAATGTCCTGCAAGATTGATTTCAGTGCGGTTTCCAAATGTAGCGAATCAGGTAGGACATCTGCAGGATTTGTATGAATTTCTGTGGGTAAATCTTCTGGAAGAATTACATCAGAACGTGAGAATGCAGCTGCACTCCTTAAGCAGTTCTCCAACTCCCGAACATTTCCCGGCCAAGTGTAATTTTGTAAGAGTTCCATTCCTTCTTCAGAAATACCACGTATAGGTTTACCGATATCATCTTGAATTATTTGAAGGAAATGGGTTATTAGTAATGGTATATCTTCTTTTCGCTCTCTTAGTGGCGGAAGATGGATTGCAATGCGTTTGAAACGGTAGTATAAATCAGGTCGGAACTGACCGATTTTAACCATTTCACTTAATTCCTGATTGGTAGCTGCGATGACTCGTACATCTATTTTTTGGTTGCGTGTTGCTCCTAACCTTTCTATCTCATGTGTTTGTAATGCGCGTAGCAATTTTACCTGCAATGCTGGACTCATATTTGCAATTTCATCAAGAAAAAGCGTGCCGCCGTCAGCGAGTTCAAACCGTCCGGGTTTACCTTCCTTTTTTGCATCTGTAAACGCTCCAGGTTCATAGCCGAACAGTTCGCTTTCTAAGAGTTCATCGGGTAAAGCACCGCAATCGACAGGGCCAAACGGCATATCCTTCCGTTCACTTCCAGCGTGAATTGCGCGTGCTACAAGGTCTTTTCCGGTGCCGGTTTCCCCTTCAATAAGGACTGTTGTAGTATTACTTGCTAACACACCGATGAGTTTATATATTTCGCGCATCTGTTCGCTTTTTCCAACGAGTCGATGTCCACGATTAACTGTGGTAGAATCAAGTACTGTTTCTATGGGTAAAGTGCTTCGGACAGACTGCGTTTTAAATGCACGTTCAAGAACACTTTTCACAACATTCAAATCAATCGGCTTTGGAACAAAATCAAATGCATGCAAACGCATCGCTTCAATAGTCGTATCAACATCATCGTAGGCAGTAATGATGACAACAATGACTGATGGGTGATGTGTTCTGATTGCAGCTAAAGCGTCTAAGCCGCTCATTCCGGGTAGGTTGACATCAAGGAAGACGATATCAGGGTTATCTGAAGCGATGCGTCGCAATCCTTCTTCAGCATTACTCGCTACGCTGGCAGCATGCCCCGCATCCTCAAGAAACTGTTGAAACGCCCAACAGATTTTTTCATCATCATCTATCACTAACACGTTTTTCATGGAAATCACCAATCAGCATTATTCTGTTTTACTTCGAGGACCACCTTCTATTGAGAGTAGAAATTTCTTACCATCATCACTCATTTCAGGTTCACTTACTTCCGCTGCTTCTTCTTCAAGTTTTTTCTTGAGGATAGGATAAGAATCGACTGTCGGTATCTGATTGAGGGATGTCAATTCAGGTTTACGGGCTTCTGCTGCCGTAATTGCGTCTTCAAACCGTTCATATTTCTGTTTTGTGCGTTCAGTGTCTCGCGCTTTGAAGTCTGGCAACACCTTGTCTGCAAACAACTGTAGGGATTCGCAAATATCTTCATGACGATTCATGCCAGCTTGTTGAATAAAAACGACCTGATCTACACCAGCATTTTCCATTATTCCTAAATGCTCTCGGACTTGGTCGGGTGTGCCGATTCCCGCACGTGCTTCAGCTGGTTCCTGTTTGGATTGTTTATATAAGTTCCATATATCAGTTTCACTAGGAATTTGTGAACCGTTGTAGTAGTAATGAGCGAGCGCAAATCGGAAGAATCGTAATCCGTCTAATCCGCGTGCAAGTGCAGTTTCCTCGTTTTCATGGCAAGAGAAACCTGACACCATTGCGATGTTAGGGTTGACCGTCTGTGTCAAAGGCGTGCATTCCTTCTCAAAAATCTCGTAGTATTCTTCTACCCAGAATTTTGCTTCGTTTGCATCAATAAAGGCAAAGGTGAGTGCCTCCAACCCGAATCTTGCAGCAAATCGAATGCTGTCACGACTTGAACATGCCACCCAAGGTAGTGGATGTGGTGTTTGCAGCGGTTTCGGGACAACATTACGTACTAGCATGGAGAAGTGTTTGCCATCATAGCCTGCATAGGGTGACTGCACCATCATTTTTGCGGTTTCGCGCGTACATTCTTCCCACATCTCACGTTTACACTTTGGGTCAACGTTGAAACCACCAAGTTCCATGTGTGATGCAGATTCACCTGTTCCCCATTCAACACGTCCGTTTGACACAAGGTCAAGGGTTGCGATACGTTCTGCTACACGCGCAGGATGGTTGTATGCGGGTGGCATCAGAACGATTCCGTGTCCAAGTCGTATCTGCTTTGTGTGTTGGCTGCATGCAGCAAGGAATACCTCTGGTGCGGAAGAGTGTGAATACTCCTCAAGGAAATGGTGCTCTACCTCCCATATATAGTCAAATCCAAGTTTGTCCGCCAATTCCACTTGGTCTAAGGCATCTTGAAATAGTTTATGTTCTGCACCCTCGTGCCATGGTCGTGGGATTTGGTGTTCATAAAACAACCCAAATTTCATGTGATACTGTTGTTTCCTTTCTTTCTACTTTTGCATGCAACATCCTGAATGTATAACAACTATCCAAGTGCTTGCATTTCTGCTTCCGTTAACTTCCAATCAAAAATGTCTAAATTCTCTCTTAAGTGTTCTTCTGAACCAGATTTTGGGATTGTAACAATTCTTTTCTGTACCAACCACCGCAAGGCAACCTGTGCACCTGTCTTTCCGTATCTATTACCAATTTCTGCTAATTTCGTGTCGCCTACGATATTGCCAGCACCAAGTGGTCTATGTGCAGTAATGGGAATGTCAAGAGTTTCACAATATTTACGTAGTTCTTCTTTATTGTGACGAATATTGTATTCAACCTGATTTGTGCAAATCGGAAGTTCAGAAATCTCACAAGCTTTCTCGACCTGTTCAATACTAAAATTACTGATACCAATGCTTCTCACCTTACCGGTTTCATAGATTTCATGAAACGCAGTAAAGGTTTCCTCAAAAGGCACAGTCTCACTTGGCCAATGAATCAGTAGGAGATCAACGTAGTCCATCTGCAAATCTGTTATACACACATCAAATTGCGCGAGTACGTCGTCATATTTCAAATGTGTGTGCCATATTTTTGATGTGATAAACAATTTTTCGCGATCAACGCGGAGTTCCCGTAAAGTTTTGCCGATCTCACGTTGGTTTTCGTACATCCATGCGGTATCAATGTGTGTATACCCCAACTCTATTGCTATTTTGATAATATCTTCACACTGTTTACCGTTGAGTTTCCAAGTACCCAAACCAAAAATCGGCATTTCGTGTCCAGATGCAAGTTTAATGTTTTCCATACATTTTGATGTGAATCTAATAAATATACCCACACCCTCCTTTCTCATTGCATGATAGTCAATACGTAAAAATTGTGCAAGAGAAATGATGCAGGATGTAAATGTGATTTGACATTTTGCTTTGGAATATGTTAATATGTCATTATAAAGTTTAGGAACAAAGAGGTGAAATATATTGAACGATGAGTTTGAGGATAAACAGGACTCATCGCAAGTGCAGATTGATACCCCCAATCGTTTACCAGAATTAACTTCTCAACAACGTGAGATTTATCAGAGTCTGAACTCTATTGGACCTGAGGTAGCTGCTTATTATCTGGATGGAATCAGGATTTTGGATAACGAAGACTTAGAAACTGCGGCGAGTCTTTTGACTCATGTTGCCCGAGAGATTGATGGGGGGTTACGAGATATTTTATCCAGTGGTGAAGCCAAAGAACGGATACAGAAGCAACTCACTAAAGAGGTATTAAATGAGTTAGGGGACTATGATGAGTTAAAAGACCGTAAAGGTCATATTGCTTCAATTTTAGCAGCACTCGGCATTGATGATGTCCTCGTCTCACTTTCTACTGATGATGTTCGTGTAAATATTGCTATCAGATGGATAAATGTTTCTACCCAATTTCATCGGTTTGCTCATCGCCACGGGGCTTGGAGGGTTACTCGAGCTAGAGAAGAATTTGAAGTTCTTTGGTATGAATTTGAGGGTATATTGTTGAATTTAGTAGGTAGTTTTCTTGACCTCCTCAGCCGACTGGATCGGATTCGTACTTATAAGGAACCGACACGAGAAATAAGAAGTACCCTCCCCAATCTATTGGGATCTGAAGAAAGACGCGCCTATTTTTTTAGAAAACTTGAATTTCCAACATGGTTAGAACCCTTAAAAGAAGATGGATGGTTCGATCCCGATCAGAATCCCATGCCTCAAGAATCGCCAGATCAATCTGGATATTACTATAGTCCCCGTTGGCATGCCCTGGAATATGTAGTGAAGATTTCTATTCATCCAGAGTGCCCCGTTGATATCCTTTTGGACATTGTCAATGCTATTACAGACGAAAGTAGGGAACGGATTGATAACGGCCGAACTGATCTTGAAACTGTCAAAATTATCGGCACACTTCCTATAGATAGGATAGAACCTCAGCATATCACTTTTATTGGAGCTGCATTGAAATCCAACCAGAAATACGGTCTGATGGATCAGGAAATAGGTCAGACAATTTTACCTAAGCTTCTTGATGGAGGCAAACAAGAGTTAACTCTTGAACTACTTGCAATAATGCTTGAAGTTAGATTCGTTGACGGGCGAATCCGTCCTATAATGGATGATCATTGGCTTGAGGATGCCCTCAAGATATATGGACAAACCATCGCGAATTTATGTGGTGTTGAGGCATTACAGATTGCTCTCACACAGGTCCGAGCACTTGCTGCAAAAGATTCCTCTGTGTTTCACTTTATACATCCTGCTGAGAGCGATCTTTCCCGTCTCTCACGTGCAGATTATAGTGAACTCATTGTAAGTTTTATTAGTAGTATCCTTCAATCCGCTGAACCTGTAAGTATTACAGAAACAATTCAAAGTTTATTGAAAGAACCACATACGATCATCAAACGGATTGCAGTCAAGACGATTACGGACCATTACAGCGAATTGAAACGCCTATTTTGGAAGTGGGAAGGTAATCCGCTTGATGAGGTTGAGTTAGAACCCGAAATATCCCAATTAATTCAAGTCAACAGCCATACATTTAATGAAGATGAAATGGAACAAATATTACAATGGATAGAATCAACCCAATACTAACGCCAACTGAGAATGATGAAGGGCACGCAAAAGCTGTCGCGTACAGCAGGCGAAAATGGCTCTCTACGCTCTTGAAAACCGGCAATGAAAAAATTATTGATGCTTACGAAAAATATGATCGTCTTTGCACAGAAAATACTGAAAATTCTGAAATTATGCCAAAGTCAGGGGCAATCGGTCCTATTAGACCACTGACAGTTAATGAACTTTCTAAGATGTCAAATACTCAGATCGCTGCTTATCTAAATGCCTATAAAGAAACAAAAGTTATCGGTTTGCCTGACCTGGAAGGTCAAGGACTTGCAGATACGTTAGCAAAATGTGTGGAAGCGTCCCCTCAACGGTTTTCGGATAATCTCCTGCCCTTCCAAGATGTTAGTAACTTATACCTATCTTCACTACTACAAGGTTTCTACAGTGCTTGGCGAGACGGAAAAGAATTTGATTGGGCAGCACTGCTGCAATTCATATATCAGACCTTCTCATCCGAACAATTTTGGACTGAACAATACGAAACGGGCTTTAACTATAGGAATTGGTTTTTTTCCTGTGCAGCAGATTTAATTTCAGAGGGAACAAAAAGTGATAAACATGCATTTGATACACAATTTTTGCCTCATGCTGAGAAAATTCTATTGATTCTTGTGGAGCACGCGCAACAAAGTGTGTCAACCCTCAATAATCTTCCTTCCGATGTGTTGAATTCCGATAGAGGAAAAGTGTTTTCCGCAATGATAAATTATGCTTTAAGGTTCGCTCGTACAAACGAAGATAAACATGAAGAAAGCAGATGGCCACAATCCATCAAAGCAGATTTCACTAAAAGGTTAGATAGGAACGTTGAACCATCACTTGAATTTTCTTATACGCTTGGGTTTTACTTACCATATCTATCATATCTTGATAAAGAGTGGGTCGTTGGCAATATAGATCGTATCTTCCCGCTGCATGACGAAGATCACTGGCAAGCCGCTTTTTCAGGATATTTGATACATTCGCGAGTTCACGAGGAATTTTATTCTCTACTTAAGGCACAGGGCCACTATCAGAAAGCGTTGAATACCCATTTTGCTGACGCTGAGGTATTGGATAAACTTGTTAAGCATATCTGTACGGGTTGGATAGAAGACTGCGAAAGCTTAAATGATAAAAGCAGTCTTATTTATCAGTTGATACATAATGATAACCCAAATCTGCTTTCAGGTTTAGTCTATTTTTTCTTTCGCCGCAAGGATAGCCTATCCGAGAAAGTGAAGGCGAAAGTTATGCCAGCGTGGCGTGTGTTGTTTGAAGTGCTTTCACAACGCACCGAAGAAAAGGAATGTCAGGCAGTTTTAAGTCCTCTATCCATGTGGTTAGGACTAATTGATGAAATAGATGATGAGGTGCTCGCTTGGATAAAAGTATCAATGAATTACCTTGACAAGGTTCCGGGGTACGCTTTTACTTTATCACGCGTTATTGAGGCTTTGCAGAGGCATGTGTTGACAACCCCTGAAAAAGTTGGGAAAATTTATCTGGAAATTCCTACGCGTGAAATGTGGCTTTTAGGGCATACGCAAAAAAACGAAGTTGAAGAAACCGTTCGAATTCTATACAAAAAAGGGTATAAGAATATTGCTAATGAAATTTGCAATCGATTTGGAAAGGCAGGAGTTGACTTCTTAAGATCCGTTTATGAAGAATCTAAACGTTAGTCATTAATAAACGACTTACCAATTTTCAGAGTTGTTCAAAACCATATCATATCTCGTCTCGATCTCTCATAAACCCATACACAGAATAAGCTCATAACCATTTCCTGATTTACTATTTTTTTATTTTCTTTAAAAACTCTGAAATTACCTATTCATAAAATCCTAACAAATTCCGCATTTTTAATTCCCATCTAAACAGCACTTCATGATATAATATTAACAAGACCTCAAGATAAAATCTAAATAATTACATAATCTAATGGAGGAGTTGAAATGTTTAAAGTTACCTTTTTATTATCACTATGTTTGCTGCTTGTTGTTTCAAGTTTCGTTGATGCCAATGTAGCGGAAGACGGTTTAGTTGCATTTTGGCCGTTTGATGAAGAATCAGGTAATACCGCAAGAGATGTTACTGGAAATGGACATGATGGAAGATTTGAAGGAGCACCCAAATGGGTTGCAGGGAAATTCGGTTCTGCGCTTGAGTTCGACGGTGTAGATGACTATGTTGCCGTTGAGGATAACGATGCCTTAGATATAGAAGAGAATATAACCCTAATGGCATGGTTCAGTCCGAATGATGACCTGACGCGGCGACGATTGATGGTAAAAAATGATTCTATTTTCGTGATCTTTGATTTCAACAATGAAACAGCAATAGATTTTCTCGTAAAACCGACCAATAACTTTGCTGAATCAAAAACGACTGATTGGAAAATAGGGAATTGGTATCACTTCGCTGGAACATTTGATGGGAGTACATTGAGGGTATATGTAAATGGCAAATTTGAAGGTGAAGCTCCGAATAATACACCGATTACACCATCAAATTTAGAGTTGTGGATAGGTGGTGATGACTACGGGCGTGCAACAGATTTCTTTCCAGGGAAAATTGATGAGGTGCGACTTTACAATAAGGTGTTAACAGAAGCAAACATCCAGAGAGTCATGGAAACCCCGCAGGATGTTGTTCCTCAAGGAAAACTTGCTATTACATGGGGGAAACTAAAAGGTCTATAAGGAATATAAATGACAAGCCTACATAAACGCCCTGTCGTTCTCATTATCCGGGATGGATGGGGCAGCAATCCGTATCCTGAATATCAGAAGTCTAACGCTGTTCATTTGGCAAAAACACCTGTAGATAACTGGTTGCGAGAAAATTATCCACATACCTTAATTCACACTTCTGGTGAAGATGTCGGTTTACCCCCAGGTGTAATTGGCAATAGTGAAGTTGGACATCAAAATATAGGAGCAGGTCGAATAGTCAACCAAGAGCTTCTTCGTATCAGCACAATGATTCGTTCCGGTGAATTTTATCGGAACGATGTGCTTTTAAATGCTATTACTCATGTCAAAAACAACCGAACAAACTTACACTTGATGGGTTTAGCGAGTGATGCGGGTGTTCACAGTTCACTTGAACATCTATTTGGGTTACTCACTCTGGCGAAAAACAGTGGATTGGAGAAAGAACAGGTATTGATACATAATTTCAGCGATGGTCGCGATTGTCAGCCTGATCTTGGGATTAAGTTTTGTGAAAAAATAGAAGAAAAAACAAGAGAAATCGGTATTGGACAGATTGCCTCTGTTATCGGTAGATTTTATGCAATGGATCGTGATGACCGATGGGAACGTGTTGAGACTGCATATCGGTTATTAACCGAAGGTGTAGGAACACTGGTTTGCACTGCAAAGCAAGCCTATAGTGATTATTACAAAAACCCAGATGATGATAATCGTAAAGGAGATGAATTTATTAGACCTTCAGTTGTCGTTGACAGTCAAGGCCATGCACTCCCAAGAATATGTGATGGTGATGCTGTTATATTCTACAACTTTAGGGGTGATAGACCCAGAGAACTCACCAAAGCATTCTGCTTGGATACATTTCCATATCAAGCAGAGGGTAAAGACGGTATTTCACGTTTAATGGGTTTTAAACGGAATTCTAAAATGAGCGTTAAATTTGTAACGATGACTGAATATGAACAGAATTTACCTGTAGAAGCAGCAGTTACAAAACCACCGAAAATGCTGAATACACTTGGGGCTTACGTCAGTGAATTAGGATTGACTCAATTCCGTTGTGCAGAAACAGAAAAATTCCCACATGTTACCTTCTTTTTCAATGATTACCGAGATGCACCTTATGTGGGTGAAGACCGTCAAATCATTCCATCTCCACGTGATGTCACGACTTATGACCAGAAACCGGAAATGTCGGCACCGGGCGTTACAGATGAAATGTTGCGACGAATTGCATCAGAAAAATACGATCTCATGGTGCTCAACTACGCGAATGGTGATATGGTAGGTCACACTGGTTCTTTATTTGCAGCAATTAAAGCTGTAGAAACAGTTGACGTTGGAGTTGGAGAAGTAGTTAATGCCGTGTTAGAAAAAGGTGGATCCCTCATCGTCACAGCAGATCACGGGAACTGTGAACAGATGATTGACCCTGAAACTGGTGGTATTCATACTGCACATACGACTTATGATGTTGATCTTATCGTAGTTGATGAACTATTTAAGGGAAAGAAACTACGGACTGGTGGTCGTCTTGCTGATATTGCTCCGACAATGTTGCATCTTCTCGGTTTACAACAACCTACTGAGATGACAGGTGAATCCTTAGTATAGTTAGTTCCTATAATTGTCCCAATACCAACTGAGTTGGTATTAACATAACAAGGAGATTTTGGTATGTCCATTTTGATAGACCAAGACCGACATGTTCGCTCCGATTTCAGATTGTTTGCTGGACGTGCAAATCCGGCATTAGCAAAAGAGATCGCAGCAATTCTGGGTGTTGAATTAGGTAGAATTACAATTGGACCATTTCCCAACAGTGAAACTCGGGTGGAAATAGATGAAAGTATTCGTGGTACTGATATTTATATAATTCAGCCGACATGCGAACCAGCTAACGAAAATTTGATGGAATTACTCATCACAATTGATGCGATGAAGCGTGCATCTGCACGACAGATTACAGCGATTATTCCATACTTCGGATATGCACGACAAGACCATAAAACAACAGGGCGTGAACCGATAAGTGCCAAGCTTGTAGCGAATCTCTTGACGACCGCAGGTGCAAGTCGTGTCATGGCAATAGACTTACATGTTCCACAAATACAAGGTTTCTTTGATATACCTATGGATCATCTCACAGCCCTCACAACATTAGCCAATTATTTTCGTGAAAAACAGATAGAAAACGGTGTTATCGTAGCACCGGATGTGGGTCGTGCAAAACTTGCAGAAAAATATGCAAAAATACTTCGTCTACCGTTGGCAATTATGCACAAACGTCGTAACGGAGCAGATGGTCAGGATGTGGAATTCGTTGAACTTGTTGGAGATGTTAAGGATAAGACACCAATTGTTATTGATGACGAAATAGCGACAGGTGGTAGTATTTTCCAACAGGCTCAGGCATTAGCTGAAGCGGGGGCAAAACCCGCTTATGTTAGTATTGCCCATGCGGTTCTCGTGGGGCCAGCATTGGAAAGACTCCGTCATCCATCAATCCGTGAAGTAGTCACAACTGATACAATACCAATACCAGCACAAAAACGTCTTGATGGCAAAATAATAGTGCTTTCAATTGCACCCTTACTTGCCGAAGCCATTTTAAGAGTTCATCAACACAGGTCTGTGAGTCAAGTTTTCAGAGAACAACACCTTGATTTTGCAGTATAAGACAACATTTCGCTCCTACTGAATAACAGATGATTCCAATTCTTTATCTTAGTCATTGCGGGTCAAGTATCGGTGGGGGCGAAAAACAACTTTATTATTTGACAACAAACCTTGATAGGGATAAATATCAACCAATTATTGTCTGTCCTGATGATGGAGTTTTTGCAGAGAAATTACGCAACACAAAAATCCCAACTATTATTTTACATCTCCCATCTTGGCGAAAAACGACCTCCTTATTATCTCGTTATAGAGCAGCTGCTAAACTTACCAACCTTACCAGAAAACATAATATACAATTAGTTCATACTTCTGATTCATGGTTGAACCATTATCTAATACATATAAAAAAGCATATAGGTATTCCAATCATATCGCATGTGAGGAATCTCTTGACACCAATGCAAGTATCCAAATATGGTTTTGACTTAATGGATCGCATCATATCAATTTCTCATCAAAGTAAGAAACCATTTGTAAAATCGGAAGTATCAACCCCCAAAATAGATGTTGTTTTAAACTGTGTTGATCTGTCTAAGTTTCAGCCAGAATCTAAAAAGAATGGTAAGCAGTCAGACAAATTTGTAGTTGGTTTGGTAGGCAGAATTGAACCATTTAAGCGTCAAGATACTTTTGTTGAATTAGCAAATCTTGTCATCCAACAATGTCAGAATGTAACGTTTCAAATTATTGGTGCTGCCCTTGACACACCAAAACATCGTACGTTTGCGAAGCAGGTACGTGAATTAGTAACAAAGTATAATTTGAATGATAGCATACACTTCACAGGACACCGGGACGATATGCCCCAAGTCATGCAGGAACTTGATCTATTAGTGACCTTATCTGCTGGGAGTGTCATTGCAGAAGCAATGGCATCTGGTTTACCTGTTATCGGAACATACATTGGGAGTACCGATGAGATGATTATAGAGGGTGTGACAGGTTACATCTTTCCTACTGACAAAATTGACCATATTTCAGCAAAGATTGTCCAGCTTGCAAAGAATCCTGAGTTGTGTATACAGATGGGAAATGCTGCCAGAAATCACGCGGAATCAACATTTAGTATAGATAGGCATGTGCAAAAGATACAAGACATATATATGGAGCTGCTTGATAGGAACTGAAGTTATTTATTCAAGACAAAAACGTTGACAGGAATCATAGATTTGGAGTATAATTGTCAATATGAGTCAACACTATGACAACGTTACCAAATATGTGACTACTGAGTATGCTGAACCTTTTGCTGGACTTATTCTCGGGTATAAAGATGTAAGAGTGTTAGAGAATTTGTCAACAGAACAAGTTACACTCAAATCGCGTGAGACTGATTGTACCATAAAAGTAGAGTTTCCAGATCAGGTTGCAATACTTCATAATGAGGTACAGGCTTATGACAGTCAGGAGCCTATGCCTTTCCGTATTGCGGGTTATAATGGATTTCTCATCAGAGAATATCAGTTAAATGTCTATTCAAGTGTTCTTTACCTACATCCGCAGGCAGGTAAAAATGACCCAGGATTTTATGAGTATAGTAGGTATGGTTGTGAATATAGACTCAAATATCGGGTAATACGATTAATTGATATAGAAGGACAGTCAATTTTAGAAGCAAAAGTTCCGGGTTTGTTGCCATTAACACCATTAATGAAACCCCATCAGGCGTGAAGACTGATCGTTGGTTGGAAACGTGTGTTGACGCAACATTTACCGCAAGAATAGACTCAGAGAATAGACAGTTGCTATTAGGAGCTTTAGGTATCTTTTGTGGTTTAGTATATGATGCACAATTGATTAGACATATTTTACCGGAGGGCATTATGCAAGAAAATCCATTTATCCAGGAAATACTAAAAGAAGCAAGAGAAGATGCGATGGCGAGTGGTATAGAACGCGGTTTAGAACGCGGTTTAGAACGCGGTTTAGAACGCGGTCAGAAAAAGTGTGCAATTGACCTAATATTGGATATGTTAAACGAACAATTTCCAGATGATGAAGTGCATGAGTTGGAACCGGTACTTGAGGAAATCGATGAATTGGATAGATTGAAACAGTTGCATCGTAGAGTGTCAAAGGTGCGAAGTTATGAGGAATTCAAACAAGTACTTGAGAATTAGAATATAAATGAATAGTCAGTTGATGTATTGGTTTTAGAGTTCTTTAGGGTTTTAGGGAGAGATAGACATGCTTACGCAGGAACAAATTGATTTATATAATAAAAACGGTTATATCGGGGTTGAGGCTGTGCTGACCGATGAGGAAGTGGCAGCATTGCGGCGGGTAACAGATGAGTTTGTAGAAAAATCAAGAGAAGTAACAGATCATAACGACATTTTTGATTTGGAACCAGGACATTCGCCAACAAATCCTCGTGTTAGACGCATCAAGAATCCTTGTCTTTATCATACAGTCTATGATCAAACCTTGCGTCATCCGAATATTCTTGGCATCGTTGCTCAACTTATCGGTTCTGGTATTCGGTATAATGGACACAAACTCAATATGAAGTATCCTGAATTTGGTAGTCCTGTTGAATGGCATCAGGATTGGGCGTTTTACCCACACACGAATGATGATCTACTTGCTGTTGGTGTTGTCATTGATGATATGACTGTAGAGAACGGGGCATTGATGGTATTGCCTGGTTCACACACAGGACCAACCTTGGATCATCATCAGAATGGTGCTTTTGTTGGTGCAGTGACCAAACCTGACTTTACGCCTGAAGGGGCTGTTCCGATAGAAATAAAAGCAGGCGGAATTACGATTCATCATGTTAGAACGTTGCATGGGTCTGCACCGAATACGTCAGCTAAACCGCGCCGTTTGCTCTTATTCCAGTATTGTGCGGTGGATGCATGGCCGCTGAAAGGTATTCCAGATTGGGATACATTTAACGAGTTTATTATACAAGGAGAACCGACAAACCAACCTCGCATTGTATCAACGCCTGTTCGTATGCCACAACCATATTCGGAGAAGAAGGGTTCAATCTATGAAGTTCAATCAATCCTTGAGAACCCAACGTATGGAAAGAAGGCGTAAAGGATCAACTACCTTTATTTTTATGGTGGATTTTCAAAATAAATACACACTCTCGGACCACGGTAGGCTCTGAAATAGAAATATCGGAATACATACATTTTACAACATAGTTATTTGGGCATTATGGGACATATCAACATCCCATAATGCTTTTTTTATTAACAACATTGTGTGACTGGTAAAGGCAAAAATGAAACTATGTTATAATACCTTACGCAAAAACAATAAATATGGTATACTAATCACAGTGGACATACCCATAAACCCTTGTAGACACTTGAAACAGAACATTAACGCAGGAGACACAATGATAACACAAGAACAAATTGACTTTTTTCAAGAAAACGGATACCTCAAGTTCGGCAAAGTGTTAAACAGCGATGGTGTCCAAGCCATGCGGGATGGATTGGATACCATCATAGAACTGGAACTCAACGAAGGTGATGATTCATCCCCAGAATTCAAGTACGGGCATGACCGCAAAGGGCAACAACTCAATAGAGGCAGAGGACACCCACGTGCGATCCATCAATTCGTCAATATGTGGAAACGTGAACCCAGTTATGAAGCAGCAATCCACAATCCGCTAATTGCAGGAGCTGCCCGCGCACTGTTGGAAACATCCGAAATCAGGCTTTGGCATGATCAAGTTATTTCCAAACCCCCACAAGATAACGGACACTTCGGTTTTCATCACGATTTCTTCTTCTGGCCCCTGAGTCCTCCCAACATAGTCAGTTGTTGGCTTGCATTGGACGATGCAACGGTTGAAA
Organism: Candidatus Poribacteria bacterium; assembly: GCA_012270795.1. Taxonomy (GTDB): domain Bacteria; phylum Poribacteria; class WGA-4E; order WGA-4E; family WGA-3G; genus MSPOR6. Next base: position 16,042 of record JAAXHO010000284.1, on the reverse strand, counting down.
ATGGTTGCATGCACGTTATACCGAAAAGCCACAAAGACGAACGTTTCTCAGTTAAAGCAAAAGCAGCGTTTGATGCAGAGACAGCAAAAACACGCGAAGAAGGTCGTGAACCACCACCAAACCCATGGGCAGAAAGACGGAGTTTAGACATCAGCCATGGCATTCCAGTGGAGTTGAAAGCAGGAGAGTGCATGTTCCATCACTGCCTAAACTGGCACGGCACGCCGCCGAATGTTACGGATCGTCAACGGCGCGCATTTGTCATGATCTTCATGGCAAAAGGCGTTCTATATAACAACGCACAATCTCCAGGACACGTCCTTGTTCCGACAATAGAAGTTGCAGATGGCGAACCTCTTGTCGGAGATGTGTTCCCGGTGGCATAACAAGGTTTGGATATTGAGATGCAAGATTCAACGTTTATTAAAAGAGTCATTCTAAAAAACTACAAAAGCATTGCGGCATGTGATGTGCAGTTGCAGCCTTTGACGTTCCTTGTGGGTCGTAATGGGTCAGGGAAAAGCAATTTCCTTGATGCACTACGTTTTGTTTCTGATGCGCTGAATTACTCCCTTGAACACGCAATTCGTGATCGTGGTGGGTATAACGGTATCCGCCGACAGGTTCGGAGACGCCCAAACAATCTAAGTATAAGACTGAATTTTGTTTTAACTGACGGTTCTTCAGGGTATTATGCTTTCCGTTTTAAATTTGCCCCTGGCAAGCATTTTGAGGTACAGAACGAAGTTTGTCACGTTCAAAACAAACAATCATGTATATCAGACGCATATTATAGAGTTGAAAGTGGAATAGTTAAAGATTCAAGTGTTAAAGTAACTCCAGCGGCTACAAAAGATCGACTATACTTAGTAAACGTATCAGGTCTACCTGAATTTCAACCAGTCTACGATGCATTTTCACGGATGGAGTTTTATAATCTCAATCCCGAGAAAATTCGAGATCCTCAAGTGCCAGATTCTGGTAATATACTAAATCGAAATGGCAGCAATATTACAAGTGTTTTTGCCAACCTTTCTCAACCCGTTAAAACACGCGTTGAGGAATATCTTGGAATAGTTACACCCGGAATACGTGAAGTTAAGGTCAAAATACTTGGAAATAGAGAGACAATAGTTTTTTTGCAGAAGGTCGCAGATGGTGATTATGTCTGGAAATATTATGCAAACGATATGTCTGATGGGACACTACGCGCATTGGGGATTCTCGTAGCACTTTTTCAGGATAATCCTGACGTTGAAAATCGCATAAAACTTGTAGGAATAGAAGAACCAGAACTTGCCCTTCATCCTGCGTCTGCTGGCGTGTTGCTTGATGCACTTCAGGATGCCGCTCATAGGACACAGGTTATTATTACCAGTCACAGTCCGGATCTGCTGGATAATAAGGACATTGATATAGAGTCTATTCTCGCAGTTGAAGCACATGACGGAACTACTGCAATTGCACCTGTAGATGATGCATGCCGGTCTGTGATCAAAGATAAATTGTTTACAACTGGTGAACTTCTACGTCTTGATCAATTACAACCTGACCCAGCATCTGTGGCTGCTGCCGCAAAAACTAAACCATTCATTCTTTCTGATAAAAAGAATGAAAATTCTAATAAACCAAAGAACATGGAATGGAACTGATGACAGTGAAAATCAGTTGTATTGTTGAGGGATATGGCGAAATGGAAGCTGTCCCTGTATTGATTCGACGTATTGCGTGGGATCTCTATCCTGAAATGCCAATTATTGTTGAGCGTCCAATCCGAGCACCAAGAAATTTGGTTGTTAAAGCAGGTGAACTTGAGCGAAAAGTAGAATTAGCTGCCCAGAAAATTAGAGGGAGGGGAGCAATATTTATTCTCCTTGACAGTGACGATGACTGTCCAGCACAATTAGGTCCAGCACTACTAAATCGAGCATCACAAGTACGCAACAATTTACCGATTGCTGTTGTTCTTGCCAAACACGAGTTTGAAACATGGTTCATTTCATCAGCGGAGTCACTTCGTGGAAGAAGAGGACTAAAAAGCGATATTACTCCACCAAACAACCCAGAGGAAATCCGCGGGGCAAAAGAGTGGTTGGATCGACGAACGGAAAATAACGAAACTTATAGTGAAACACGCGACCAACCCGCACTCGCAGTACTCTTTGACTTCGAACAAGCACGGCAGGCAGATTCGTTTGACAAATGCTATCGAGAAATCGTTCGTCTCCTTGAAGAATTGCAAGCGAATAAGCAAATATAAACTACGACAATAATTTACCAACTAAAATGGAGAATTCAACATGGAAAACAAACCAAATATCATATTTGTTCTAACAGACGACCAAGGCCCTTGGGCAATGGGTTGTAGTGGTAACGACGAACTCCGCACACCCTATATTGACCAACTCGCCGCCGAAGGCACACGCTTTCCAAATTTCTTCTGCACGAGTCCTGTGTGTTCACCCGCACGCGCAAGCCTTATGACCGGACGAATCCCCTCAGCACACGGTGTCCACGACTGGATTCGCGATGGAAACATGCCACCCGACCCCTCACGATACCTTGAAGGATTAACCTGCTATAGCGATGTACTTGCAGAAAACAATTACACCGTTGGATTAAGCGGTAAGTGGCATCTCGGTGATAGCCTGACACCCCAGCACGGATTCAGCCACTGGTTTGCTTTACCCACAGGCGGCAGCAAATACAACGATGCAAACATGATTCGTGATGGGAAGGTAGAGATGCAGCCCGGTTATCTCACCGATATCATTACAGATGATGCGTTAGACTTTATCTCTGCTAATAAAGATGGACCTTTCTATCTCAGCGTTAACTACAACGCACCGCATACCCCATTTAATGGACACCCACAAGACATCGTAGACTCTTATGATGATTGCCCGTTCAAGACATGTCCACAAGAGGCGTTACATCCGTGGGCGGTGCAAGGCGCAGCAGCACACATGGGGAATCGTGAATCGTTGAAAGGTTATTACGCTGCGATAACTGCACTTGATCTCAACGTCGGACGCATCTTAGATCGACTTGCTGAATTAGGTATCCGAGAAAACACCCTTGTTGTCTTTAGCAGTGATAACGGCTATTCCTGCGGACACAACGGATTTTGGCACAAAGGCAACGGCACGTTCCCACTCAATATGTATGAGAATTCGGTCAAAGTTCCCTTTGTCATCAGCCAGCCCGGTAGGATTCCCGAAGGACGTGTCAGTGAGGCAATGGTCAGTCAATACGATTTCATGCCGACACTACTGGACTATCTCGGTTTACCCGATCCAAATGATGATATGTCGCCAGGTAAAAGTTTCGTCCCCGCACTTACGGGAGAAACAAACGATGCGCAAGATGAGATCGTTGTTTTTGATGAATACGGACCTGTTCGCATGATTCGCACACAAGAGTGGAAATATGTGCATCGCTATCCCTACGGTCCGCACGAACTCTATAACTTGAAAAAGGACCGAAAAGAACGCAATAATCTGATTGATAATAACGAGCATAACGCACTGATAAGCAAAATGCGTCAACAGATGGGCACATGGTTTGAGCGGTATGTCGTGCCAGAATTGGATGGGGCAAGATGTTCGGTGACAGGCGGCGGACAAGCAGCAAAATTAGGTGATGGGAATTATGGCGAAGATTCGTTCCATCCAAGATACGCTCCACCCCGACGTAATGTGTAGTTGACCTATTCATTGTTGATTTGGTAATATCAAATGGAGGAAGGCATGGCAGATCAGAATAAATCCCAGAGCGCAAATATTTCAAGAAGAAGTTTTTTGAAAAACATCGGCACAGGTGCTGCCGCTGCAGCCTTCACGCCAACGGTATTACTTGGTGCAGAAAAAACAGGAGAAAATCAAATGCAAAACCAACCAAATGTGATTTTTATTTTGACAGACGACCAGGGCCCTTGGGCAGCAGGTTGCTGTGGCAACGATGAGGTCCGCACACCTTTTATCGACCAACTTGCATCAGAAGGGACACGTCTTCCCAATTTTTTCTGCACAACCCCCGTGTGTTCACCCGCACGTGCAAGCCTGATGACAGGTCGTATCCCATCAGCACACGGGGTGCATGATTTTTGCCGAGATGGCAGCATGCCCCCCAACGCTGAACGTTATCTTGAAGGATTGACCTGCTATTCCGATGTTCTTGCTAAAAACAATTACACCGTCGGTCTAAGTGGCAAGTGGCATCTCGGTGATAGTTTAACGCCACAACACGGATTTAGTCACTGGTTCGCATTACCCTTAGGCGGAAGCAAATATAACAACGCCAACATGATTAGAGATGGTAAGGTGGAGATGCAACCCGGCTATCTCACAGATGTTATCACCGATAACGCACTAAACTTCATTTCTGCAAATAAAGAGGGCCCTTTCTATCTTAGCGTCAACTACAACGCGCCACATACGCCGTTTAACGGACACCCACAAGACATCGTAGATTCTTATGATGATTGCCCATTCAAGACATGCCCGCAAGAAGCATTACACCCGTGGGCAGGAAGAGGAACAGCACAACACATGGGCAATCGCGCATCATTAAAGGGGTATTTCGCTGCAATCACAGCAATGGATCTCAACGTCGGACGCATTTTAGAACGACTTGCTGAATTAGGTATCCGAGAAAATACCCTTGTTGTCTTTAGTAGTGATAACGGTTATTCATGTGGACATCACGGATTTTGGCATAAAGGCAACGGCACGTTCCCGCTGAACATGTATGAAAACTCGGTGAAAGTTCCCTTTATCATGAGCCATCCGGGTAGAATTCCAGAGGGACGCACCAGTGAAGCAATGGTAAGTCAATACGATTTCATGCCCACACTGCTGGATTATCTCGGGTTACCCGACCCAAATGACGATCTGTCACCCGGTAGAAGTTTCGTCCCAGCACTCAATAGGAAAACAAACGATGCACAAGATCGCGTCGTTGTCTTTGATGAATATGGTCCTGTCCGTATGATACGCACGCAAGAGTGGAAATATGTTCATCGTTACCCTTACGGTCCGCATGAACTATACGACTTAGTGAAAGACCCTGATGAACGGAAAAACCTGATATACGAAAAATCTCAAAGAGCACTGATTAGCGATATGCGTCAACAGATGGGAGCATGGTTTGAACGCTACGTCATCCCACGTTTAGACGGTTCAAGATTTGCTGTTACAGGTGGAGGACAGGCAGCAAAAATCGGAGATGGAGTGTATGGTGAAGATGCCTTCAAAATCAGAAACCAAAACCGTCTACAAGATAGACGAAATAGATAGAAAACAGGTTTTGTTGATTCATTAGGACAAATGCCTTTGATGAACAATGTCGCATAAACTTTCTATTAGGGAGAATACCATGACAACTATTGCTGTGCAAACCCACCTGACACCCGAGGAATACCTCGCTTGGGAACGTAAAGCACCCTTCAAAAATGAATATCTCAGCGGACAGATACTCGCGATGTCCGGTGCCAGTCGCGCGCATAATCTTATCACAGGAAATACATTTAATGGACTTTATAACCAGTTGGTGGACCGGGATTGTGAGGTCTACACCCGGGAAATGCGTGTGAAGGCAAACCCGATAACGTCTTACTTTTATCCCGATATTGTGGTTGTTTGTGATGAACCCCGTTTTGAAGATGATGCGTTTGATACGCTCCTCAATCCAACTGTTGTTATAGAAATACTTTCTCCATCAACTGCAGCTTATGACAAAGGGAAGAAATTTGAGTCATATAAGCAGATTGAGTCCTTACAAGAATACATCCTTATTTCGCAAGATAGAGTAAACGTTGAACGCCATTTGCGGTTAGGAACGTTGTGGAGGGCTATCGAATTTCAGAATCTCGCGGATATACTACCACTGAATTCAATTCGCTGCGAACTACCTTTGAGTCATATCTATAGACGTGTCCGTTTTACAGATATATCCCGGCCCAATCTGCGATAGGCCTTTTAGACATGACTAATTCATCACGTATATTTGTCTAACTTCAGATCCGAAATTAGGAGATAACAAGTGATTAATCACCTTTTCGATGTTTCAAATGAAGTAATAGAAAATCCAATCAAAGATGGAGAATTACGACTTTATCCCAAACTTTTCTCTACCGAAAAAAGTAATACTTTTTTGATCTCAACGAGCATTTTCATGAACAAATTCCAGCTAAACATTGATAAATATTGAAATCTAAAGAATTTTGATAAATATCGTATTAATTAATTTTCATATTAGATGTATTATCAAATTGGAGCAGATAATGAATAGGTATTCTCTAACAGGTTTCGTGCCAGATGTTAAATACACAACATTTATGCATAAGGAGAAATTAAAGATTTATGATTTCGATGGTTTTAACGTTAATACTGTTCAAAAGTCCGGTTTGATCGGCTTAGGAATACCTGGGAACTATATAGCATATTCAAAATGGGTTACGCCAAAACGAACGCGTACATATCCGTATCGGGACATATACAATACCTTTTCCTCTAATGCTAAAAGAGTCACAATTATTCCAATTATCAAAGATGAAGGCAAAGATGGGGAAAATGATAGAATTAACGCAATCACATTGTCATGGATGAACCTCATCAACGTCTATATAATTTTGGGCTGGTATGAAGATGCGGATATAAACCAAAGAAATCCAAAGAAGAAGGACAAAATCACCAATCAACGTTTAAATGCTGAATATGTGCAAGAGAAATTGTTTGAGATTAGTAAATACCAAGCAACTGCGTTGCACTGGAATACTCGCCATTTTAAAATGGATTTTGAGAAAGTCTATCTCAATGCAGTTGCAAGTTATCAAAAAATTTCTCGGGAGAAAAACGTTACGATGCACAAACCTAAAAATCACTTGGATATGCTTGAAAAATTTAAGGTTGATAATCATTTTTCAATTGATGCATTTAAAAAGGAAACCTTACCCAGATCATTAGGTGCTGTTCATAGAGAAGTTGTGACCGAACATGAACTTGAGTCTTTAAGCCAAGGGATTAAAGGTGTATTCTATATTTCAAATTATTTAGGTGGAGAATACCACTTGTCTGCTGATGAAATTTATTGGCAAGATGAACAATTAGTCATTCAAGAGTCTAAAAATACGACTACAGGAAAACTTCCATCTGACGTTGACATCAGGGATGGGTTGTTCAAACTTATTCTATTTAAGAATATGGAAAACGTAGGGTTCGGAAATAATATAAATGTACCATTCGTCACACGTCTAAAACTGACAGGTAACCTTATCGGAAAGCTAAAACTCCCTTGCTCTGATGATCTTGTTTCTAATTTTTGTAATTTAAATGAATTCAAACAAGCTAAGCAGAAAACAATCAGACTACTGAACCAAGAAGCTGCTGAAAACAACCTGCAAATTTTGATTGCAAAAAACAATGGTAAAACAAATTAAAACCCCCCTCCGATATCCAGGAGGAAAATCCAGGGCAATCAAACAGATTCTTCCGCTTATTCCAACAAGGATTGACGAGTTCAGAGAACCCTTCGTCGGTGGCGGCTCTGTTTACCTTGCACTCCGGAGCATTTTTAAAGACAACATAAAATCATATTGGATCAACGATCTCAACTATGACCTTTACTGTTTTTGGAAACAGGTAAGAGATAACGTTACTGAACTCGTAGACGAAATAACAAAAATACATAGTAAGACTAAAGACGGTCGCACCTTATTTAAGGAGCTGACAAAGGACAAAGATTTGTTGTGTAAAGATAAGGATATGTTATCTGAATTTGACCGCGCTGTACGATTTTTTATCTTGAACCGCATTACCTTTTCAGGCGTAGTAGATTCAGGGGGGTATTCTCAAAGTGCATATCAGAAACGTTTTACACTTTCCTCCATTGAACGTGTCAAACTTGCTTCGTTGGCACTCACTGATGTAAAAATAACAAATGAGGACTACACAAGAAACCTTTTTGATGAGAACAACAATGTCTTTATATTCCTTGACCCACCCTATTGGAAATCGACTGAATCTAAGTTATACGGTACAAGAGGCTCACTACACACATCATTTGATCATAAAACGTTTGCCGAAAACATGAAAAAGTGTCGTCATAAATGGCTTATTACTTATGACGACTCCCCCATGATCCGTAAGTTGTTTGACTTTGCAGATATTCATGAATGGTCACTACAATACGGCATGAATAATTACGGCAAAGATTCAGCTGCTATAGGCAAAGAATTATTTATCAAAAATTACTAACGTTCCAGTTTGAAATTGGATTCAATTCGTTGTGAATTGTCGCTAAACTATATTTATAGGCGTGTCAATTGAAAGGAGTAATATGGCAAGTGCGTTTGCCCCTGGCAACATTTCGTGTGTTTTTAAAATCATCCCGCACCCAGACCCAGCACGAATGCATTCTCTCGGCATGGGTTTTACTATCAAAGAAGGTGTCCAAGTTTCCGTTTCTGAACAACGGCAAACAAGGGTACTTTTCAACGGCAAGGACATCAATTTTCCAACTGTCCGCGCGGTGGTTCATCAACTCATACAGGACACAGACATTTCAGGTGTAGTCGTAGATTTAACGTCCCCATTACCTTTGGGGTGTGGTTTCGGTTTGAGTGGTGCTGCTGCACTTGCAACAGTCTACGCACTGAACAAGTTGATGGGGACAGAAAAGGAAAATAAAGAACTTGCAATGATTGCCCATGTAGCTGAGGTTGAAAACAGAACCGGATTAGGTGATGTATGTTCACAATACCACGGTGGATGCCTCGTAAAGTTGAAGGAAGGCGCACCGTTAGTCGCAGACAAGTTGCCGATACCCGAACAACCTATCTATTTTCGGTATTTTAGTCCAATTCACACAAGCGAAGTTCTCAGAAACAAGGAACAGACGAAACATATCAACTGTGCAGCAGATACGGCATTAACTATACTGAAAAAACTCGCACGCACTCAGTCAAATCCCGATCTATTTACTGAATGTTTTGCAGTTGCAAAGCAATTTTCAGTGGATAGTAGATTGTTGAGCGATAAACGAGTGATAGAAACAGTTGCACAAATTGAGGCAGCAGGCGGCGTTGCTTCCATGATTATGTTGGGAAACGGAGTTTTTAGCACATACGCATTCAATGGAGCTACAGAGACACAACTTGTGATTAATCCTGCACGCCTCATCTAAAACATAAGTTTGGCATCTATGGTGAATTATATAATTAATTCTACATTTTGAGTTGTAGGAGCGACCCGGGGAAT
>JAAXHO010000284.1:3163-6755 GCA_012270795.1 Candidatus Poribacteria bacterium | reverse complement strand
TAATTATTTCAATAATTCACTATAAACACTTAACCATATCAACATGTTGGATTTGTTATGAGAATGATCATTGCACTTTTCCTCGCGTTTTTTTCAGCATCTGTTGCTTTCTGCACGGTGACTATTGAAGACGCAACATTTGGATTCAACAATGGATATAAAACAGGAAAATGGACACCCCTAAGTGTTACCGTGCGTAGCCAGAATGAACCCAGCACGTTTAGTGGAGAACTCACTGTTGAAATTCGTAACGTTTTCTCAGATCAACCTATATACCGCTATGCGACACCACTGCGTTTGAGTAAAACTGACCGAAAGCACAAAACATTTTATATCCACTGTCCAAAAACCACATTAAACCTTGCTATTCAAATTGTTAGAACAGAAAAGTCTGATCAAGAGATTGAGACACCTATTTCAGAACCGCTTGCAATGCATGAAATCGTATCTCCAACACCCATTGCAAGAAAAGACTACTTCGTCCTGGTATTAGCACCGAGTGGAGACAAAATACAGAAACTTATTGACAAAAAACAGTTAGATGATGAAGACACACAAGCACACATCAGATACCTACCAAGCTCAAGCGCATTACCAAAGAAGTGGATAGGTTATGATGCTGTTGATGTGATGGTCATCCGTGAGATCTCACTTACGCACAGGAACATCTCAAAATCACAACAAGCAGCTCTATTAGAATGGGTGCAACGTGGAGGCACACTCATTGTTTCTGGCAGCAGCAACTTTCCTTACCTGAAAGGTAGTTTTATTGAACAGCATCTTCCAGTCAAAATGATACATGAAATGACAATTGATAAAATACCACCCGCTTTACGACAACAATTCGGTTTCAATATTAGTCCCACCGATAAGGGGAATTTAGGGGGTTCTCCGTTTAAAAGCATTCATTTTGAACCGAAACCCGAATGTCACACTTTACTTGGCACAGATAAACAGATTTACATCGCGAAAAGGCACTTCGGCAGTGGACAGATCATAAGTCTTGCTTTTGATTATAATGCACCACCATTTTCAGACCAGCAAGTAGGTGAAACATTTTGGCGTTGGCTACTTGCCAAACACGGAAAATCACCGAAACTGTTATCTGAAAGGTACGCACCGTTTCGGCAACACGAGGAGAAAATACATAAACAATTTCTGTCTAAAATGCCAATACAGATTCCCCTCATTAGGTTATTAGCGGTTGCGTTACCTCTATACTTACTCAGTTTAGGTGGGATTACCTTCTATTTTGGTAGACACAACACCTCACTAAAAAAGAGATTTAGCGGTTATTGGATGAGTGGGTTAATCTTTGTATTTGTATCCGTGATCGTGATCGGTGTTGCACGGGCGGTTTTACCTAAGAAAACAGCAACAGAACACTTTTCAATCTTATCAATTTATCCTAAAAGAAAAAATGCTCATATCCAAAGTTATGTGTCGTTTAGGGCTGCTGCTCACACAAAAACGCAAATTCCCCTCACACAAAACACCGTAATCCGTCCGTTAAAGTATAATAGCATCACAAAACCATCACAATTCTTTCAAGGGAAACCTGATGAGTTACAAGAGGGCACCATAGAACCGTGGAGCCCTTCCATTTATATAAAGGAAACATTCTTCCCATTGGATATACAAAAAACTGAGATAACTTTAGAGAATACCTGGAGTATTATAGGCAATACATCGACCTATTTAGGCACAGTTTCACTCGGAAGCAATAACATGTCACCATCAGCGGCTTCAAGCGAAACGATAAGAAAAATACCATCTCTGAAAGGGCTTGATGGCACACGAAAAGAGCTTGCTAAAATCCTACAACAAGAAGGTCTACTACAATATCTATTGCACGCGAAAGGTGAACTTAAGATTGACAATGCACCGCAACGGAAGGTATTAATTAGTTGGACTGCACAGCTAGATCAGGTTTTAGCAGGTATTCCTCACCTCTCAACAAGTGAGCGTATCTACTCAAATGGTGAAACTTTAGTTATCATATATCTTGATGAAAAAGATTTATGAATATAATCATAACTATCATTAAGCACGAAAAAGGCAGGAATATTGTAAAGATTATGAATACCAACATAACTCAAATTGAAAATCAACTATGGAGTGCAGCAGATGAATTAAGAGCCAATTCAAGTCTCAAAGGTTTCGAATACTCTACCCCAGTCTTAGGACTTATCTTTTTAAAATACGCAGATCAGAAGTTCACACAAGTGCAACAAGAACTCAATTCAGAAACACTATCAGGGGCGCGAATACGAATTGATGAAAGAACACAATTCCAAGCACGCGGCGCATTTTATTTGCCAAAAAAGGCAAGATTTCAACATCTTCTGAATTTACCAGAAAGCGAAAACATTGGACAAGCTATCAGTAACGCGATGAAGGCAATTGAAGCGGAAAATAAACAGGTAGAAGGGGTTTTACCTAAAAACTACAATCGCCTTGAAAAAAGTACGCTTTTTGAACTGCTGCGCATTATGAAACAAATTCCGATGGACATTGAAGGGGATGCATTTGGAAAAGTATATGAATACTTTCTCGGTAATTTTGCTATGAGTGAGGGGCAAAAAGGGGGTGAGTTCTTCACGCCAACTTCACTTGTTAAACTCATCGTGGAAATAATCCAACCTTTTCACGGACGGATTCTTGATCCAGCGTGCGGCTCTGGTGGCATGTTCGTTCAAAGCGAAGAGTTTGTTCGGAATCACACACAAAACGGTAACCAAGAGCGTATTAGCATTCATGGTGTTGAACGGGTGAATGAGACTATCAGACTCTGCAAGATGAACCTCGCTGTGCATGGGCATGAAGGGGACATAAGGCAAGCGAACAGTTATTATGAAGACCCACACAAGTCTTTAGGTAAATTTGATTTCGTCATGGCGAATCCACCTTTTAATGTGGACAGAGTAGACATGGAACGTATAAAGGATGATCCAAGATTCCCTTATGGCATGCCGCGCGTAGATAATGCTAACTACCTATGGATACAGTTGTTTCTGAGCTCACTGAATGAAACGGGTAAAGCAGGTTTTGTGATGGCAAACTCCGCTGCAGATGCACGCGCCTCCGAATTAGAAATTCGCAAACAGATTATTGAATCCCGAGTTGTTGATGTCATGATTAGCATTGCATCAAATTTTTTCTATACAGTCACGCTGCCGTGCACCCTCTGGTTCTTTGACAAATCTAAAAAGGACACTGACAGACACGATAAAGTGCTATTCATTGATGCCCGCCATCTCTATCATCAAGTAAGCCGCGCACACCGTGAGTTCACCCCCATGCAACTGGAATTCTTGGCAAACATAGCGCGCCTTTACCGAAATGAAGCGCCTGAAAATAGACACAACAGTGAAGAACTCCTCAAAACGAAATTCCCTGATGGAGAATACGTTGATGTCCCAGGTCTTTGTAAGGTTGCCACAGTAGAAGAAATTGAAGCTCAGGGATGGAGCTTAAACCCCGGGCGTTATGTCGGTGTTGCAACACAAGAAACTGAAGATTTTGACTTCACACAACGGTTTGGAGAACTCAATGAGGAATTAGAAATCCTAAACGCCGAAGCACACCAACT
>JAAXHO010000284.1:0-3103 GCA_012270795.1 Candidatus Poribacteria bacterium | reverse complement strand
GTGTTTTTAGACATCGGTTTCTCTGAAGAGGAAGCGGAACGTGAGTTGTTAAGGGTAGACCTCGCTTTTGCAATCCACGGCCTTCTTAAAGAAGTGAAACTGACACCAGCAAAAGCGTCTAAACGTTTCGGACTTGATCCGAATGATGTGAAACGTCTGAAGAAAATGAATTTTGAATATTTTACCGTAGAACGTCTGCTTGTAATTCTGAAGAAGCTAAACCGTGACGTTGAAATTCATATTAAGCCTTCCAACGAAAAAGGCAGACACCTGCGAGTCGTTACGACTTAACTTTTTTATCCTTGAACCAATCGTTTTACTATCGTTGAGTCGAAATAACTAAGTTTTTATAATGTAAAGGAGGCTAAAAATGGCACGGATAGGACCGATGAATGTCACCGACGGGAACAAGACATACCAATTTGTTGTTTATGATTTAGAGGGACCAGAATACAATGCGCCAGGGGTCTATATATTTTCAAAAGGCATCCCTAATGCACAAGGTGGAAACGATCACCAATTTTTATACATTGGTGAAACAGAAGGTCTTAGAGATAGATTGGGCCCAAGTCATCATAAATGGAATGAAGCACTCCGTCATGGAATGAACTATATTTCAGTCTATTTCCCTTACCCAGTCGAATCGCGCGCTAATATTGAGAAACTTTTAGTCCAACATTTTAAACCGCCTCTCAACGACCAAACAATGCGATAGTAAATACATTTCGGTACAATCAAGAATACAAAATGCCCTACCAAAAAAGCCCATATTTTGATACTCCATCACGTACAAAAACTTTATGGAGATATATGCATATAGACAAATTTATGTCAATGCTCAAAACACAGTTCCTCTATTTCCCGAAAATTACTGTATTTAATGACATATATGAAGGTGAACTATCAGATAAGTCCAGAACAGAAGTCTATAAAACAAACTTATTAGATGATAAAAATACTCCTATAGAACAAGACGATGTTTTCCGAACACAAAAAGAAAGAATGGAAGAGTATGATGGGCCCCACAAAAAACAAATGTTATCTCTTTTCCATTCAATTGATACGCTACTAACAAAATTCTCAAAACACCTCATGTTTTGTAATTGCTGGTTTCTAAGTGATAATGAAAGCCATTCTATGTGGGCAGAATATGGGGATAAAAGTCCAACATCAATAGCAATTCAAACTACTGTCGGCGATCTCATTGATAGTTTTGAATTGACTGAATTCGATATCCATATAGGAACAGTAAAATATAAAGATTATAAAAATGAACATATTGAAGGTTATGAGGATTTTACGTCAATAAACTTAAACAAACCTGAAAACGTCCTCCAATTATTTTACGCACCTATTATGCATAAAAGAAATATATATGCCGACGAACACGAAGTCCAAGCTGTAGTTTCATTTGATTCTATATGTAATAAGTACTTAGATCGGATTTACACTTCAAATATTCCTTTTTATAATGATAAACTATACGAATATGACTTTTCATTGTTCAATACCGGAAAAACTAACATTTTGAAAGACATCCCTAAAGAAGGTCTCAATATAAATGTCAACTTAGGAACATTAATAAAGACTGTCGCAATGTCACCGTATGCAAATGGGTATTTTGACGAACCATTAAGAAAACTGTTGGATGACAACAATCTTAATGGGGGCATGGTGCGTATTTCTCAAATAGCAGAGGTTCTTGAAAAAGTTTCACTTATTGAATAACGGATTACTTGATATTACTCTCAGAGTGTTTTTATATTGTTACTTTATATCCTTTTGCTATACCAACCTAAGTTGCTACTTACAACAAGTAATACAAGTAATAGGTAGCAACTTGAGTTAGTATAATGTAAATTGGATTTAATTTGATTTAGAGGACATAGTATGAATACGTGGCGTAACGTAACCATAAACGACTTGGGGCAGATAATCACAGGCTCTACTCCACCCACAAAAAAAACAGAGTATTACGGTAATGAATATCCTTTCATTACTCCAACAGATATAGAAATAGATTCTCGCATTGTTCACACTGAACGATTTTTATCGCAGAAAGGATATGAATATAATAAAAAACGTTTGCTGCCACGCAATGCTGTTTGTGTGACGTGCATTGGTAGTAGTCTGGGAAAGATTTGCATGACGACTGTCGGCAGCGTTACAAACCAGCAAATCAACAGTGTCGTGGTAAATCAGCAAGAACACAATCCATATTTTGTGTATTACCTTCTCAAAACTATGCCAAATATTCTTCATAATGTCGCGGGTGGTGTTGCTACGCCTATAGTAAATAAGACTACATTTGCGAAACTTAAGGTTTGTGTTCCCCCACTTCCAAACCAACGAAAAATCGCCGCCATTCTCAGTACCTACGACGACCTTATAGAAAATAACACCCGCCGCATCAAAATCCTTGANNCACTACCGATTTCCCGGACATGAGAACGTGCCAATCGTAGAATCCGAGTTAGGACCGATACCGCAGGGGTGGGAAGTTAAGAAATTTGGAGAAGTTTCTCACAACTTCGATCGTTTGAGAAAACCATTATCTGGTAAAGTTAGATCAACTATGCAGGGTGAATATCCATATTTTGGTGCTGCAAAAATCTTGGATTATATCAATGACTATCTATTTGATGGCAGGTATTTATTGATTGGTGAAGATGGCAGTGTTGTTACTAAAGATGGAAAACCTGTTTTACAGTTAGTAACCGGTAAATTTTGGGTAAACAACCATACACATGTAGTTCAAGGAAAATATCCATTTTCTACAAACCTTCTCTATTTGTTCATGTCAAATGTAACCATTACAGGTTACATTACCGGTGCCGCACAACCCAAAATTAACCAAGAAAATCTAAATAGGATTCCAGTCATATTCCCACCAAAAAACTTGTTAGAACTATTTGAGGAAACAATTCAACCTAATTTTGAAAACATAAATGCTATAAATTTGAAAAACGCCAATCTCCGCCAAACCCGCGACCTACTCCTCCCCAAACTCATGTCTGGCGAAATAGACGTATCCGAACTTGATATTGACAGAGACAACCCAATTTAGTTCACGTCCTAAAAGCAATTGACAAGTACAACCGTG
>JAAXHO010000114.1 GCA_012270795.1 Candidatus Poribacteria bacterium | reverse complement strand
CCTGACATTGAAAAAAAAGCAGGCAACTCTATAACCCCTTGTATTATAGAAATTTAGAATTTTTGACTCATTGATGACCTATCAAAAAGTGTCCGAACCATTGAAGTATATAAATCCCAAAAAACCGTCTGAATCAGGATAGGCAGGATGGGAGGATGGACAGGATGGAGGTTGGCGGGTTTAGCGAGATGGTTTTGAGCCGTTACACGCAGCACAACGCTAGTAATCTAGCTTGTTTTTTTTAAGAAAAATCTCCATAGAAATATTCTCTAAACTCTTCACTTTGGATACTCGAATCAGCCATGAACAAAATAACACAACCTTTGCTCTTGTCCCTGAAACCTTATTATGCAGACTTGGTTTTTGAAGGACGAAAAAAAGCTGAGTTGCGAAGGCGTATTGCTTCGGGTATAGAGGGCCGCGATGTATTTATTTATGTGTCAAGCCCTGTCAAGCAACTTCGTGGAGGCTTCCGCGTGGGAGAGGTGTGGCGTGGATCGCCTGAAGAAGTTTGGAACGAGGTATCTGAACTCGCTGGCGTCGATAAGCGAGGTTTTGATAAATATTATGAAGGGCGTGAAATTGCTTATGCCCTGCAAATCACGGAGGTTTGGGAATATGAAAATCCGGTTGATCTGAATAGGTTGAGGAAGCGATTTCCGAATTTCGCAGTTCCTCAGTCATGGCGGTATGTTAAGCCTGAAGAATATAGATCTTTCCAAAAAATGAAACGGCCAAACAGACTCGCATCCAGAATAGCTGGATAGCTGATATTAGAGAATTTCCCCTTTATATCTATTTTGAGTATCTTGATTTCGGAAATAGAGGAGTTAAACAATTTCAGTGTCAACAAGGTGTTTATAATAGCTTTCCTTCGACATCTTACAGGATACAATTTTTCGGTATTGACTTATTGAAACATGTAGTTGGCGACAAATGGTTTTCAAAAGTCCATCTCCAATATCTTGAGTGCCGCGGCTTACAACCGTCCTTACACGTACTTTTCCAGCGTCAAATATCCATATTTCATGTTTTCTTCCTTCTTTTTTAACAAATTTGAGCTTTCTTAGTACCTTTCTTCGGTGTTCTTTCACATTCATACCCCGAAAACCTTTTTCAAGAATTGATATCGTCTTTTCTGATATGGAGAAATGTTATCAGAAATATTTTTTTCGTCTGAAAGTTCATCAATAACAATCTCTGTTAAACACTCTAATGCTTCTTCCAAATTATCACTACTACCGGCGATAATATCTGGAAAATCCTTAAAATATACCGCCCAAGACCCATCTGAAAATTCTTCAAAAATGATAGGCCAATGTCCGGAAGGCAGGGGTAAATCAATTTGAAATTCATGGACTGGAGAAGATATACCTTGTCCTTTATTTTTTTTTGCAAAAGGCAACTTATGCGTTAGCAGTCTTTCATTGTTGTCATCCGTAAGTCGATTTCTCCACCAATGATAAAGGAAGCGAGAGGCAGTGTTCTCTTCTGGTAGCACATTCTCTGCTTTTTCCATACACCTGTCTCCTTGTATGCGCCTATTGGCGCGTGGCTTCTGCTGTGTATGCGCGTATTGCGCTGTATTTTGAAGAATAAAAAACTCCTTGACATCAAGTCAAGTAATTTTTTGTATGTACAGCATTTCGGCACTATCCTACATAAGCCCCTTTTTTTAAATAAGCAAACATCCTTTTTTAGCGCGTTACATATCTGGGACGATTGATTACTTCTGCGACCTGGATGTGCGCTACATCCTCGGTTTTGGGACGTACGACGATATCGATGTCCCGGTCCAATGCCCGCAAGAAAGACAACAGACGCTCAATAGAAAATCCGCCCAGTCGTCCGTTTTTGAGTGCGGATACTTTGGGTTGGTCAATGCCGAGAACACCTGCGGCTTTTTTTTGCGTCCAACCTTTTTGTTGGATAATTTTACTGATTTGAATTGCCAGGTCTGATTTTGCCAATTCTTCATCAGGACGATCAAATCTCAGGTCCTTAAAAACGTTGCCGGCCCCTACGGTGTAGTTTGCTTTTTCGCTCATGTTCTATTTTCCAGTATTTTTGTGGTTTTGCATACATAAGATATAATATGCTAAATTCAGCATATTTATGCAAGTTCATTTTTTTAGAAGCTGTTTTAAAAATCCCGGTGAGTCCTCAGCGCGAGCGAAAACGTGTCGGGCAAGGCGGGTGAACCCACGCATATCTCAAGATACGGGTGGGTTTGCCCAACGCAGACCGGCGCTTTTGCAGCCGTGCTTGAGGCCGCTGGGGGTTTTAAGACAGCTTCTTAGGAGAGATAGCAATGTCCCGTCAACCAAATATAGTAGTTGTGATTACGGATCAGCAGCGCACGGATACGATGGCGTGTTATGGCAATGAGTGGATTCAGTCGCCGCATCATGACGCGCTGGCCGCGCGCAGTTTTGTTTTTGAGAATGCTTATGTGACGCAGGCGGTTTGTACGCCGGCGCGGGGGTCGCTGATTACCGGGCTTTATCCGCATTCGCATGGGTGTGTGGTCAATGGTATTCCGCTGAGGGAGGAGACATTGTCCATCGCGGAGATGATGCCCGATACGTACCGCAAGGGGTATGTGGGCAAGTGGCACTTGGGAGATGATGGCAACTGTCAGCACGGGTTTGACGAGTGGTGCAGTATTGCGGATGGGTGTGGGTACCACCAGTGGGTGCTGGATCAGGGCTTTGTGCCGGATGTGCCCAA
>JAAXHO010000246.1 GCA_012270795.1 Candidatus Poribacteria bacterium | reverse complement strand
GGCACAAGTCGTTATATCTCTATGCTACAACAGTATTACGCAGAACACCAACACCTTCAATCTCAATTTCAACAACATCACCAGACTTCAAGGCAGTTGTCGTACCCGGTGTTCCAGTAAAAACCGCATCCCCCGGTTCCAAAGTGATGGCTTGCGAGATGAAACTAACAATCACTGGGACAGGAAAAATAAGATCGCCAGTCGTCTGAGACTGAACCACTTCACCATTGATACGCGTCTCTAATTGTAGATCGTTGTAGTCAACATCAGTAGCAATAACCGGTCCTATTGGTCCAAAGGTATCAGATGCTTTCGCACGCCACCATTGTAAATCATTTTGTTGCCATGTCCGCGCACTCACGTCATTACCACAGGTAACCCCTAAGATGTTTTTTTCCGCTTCTTCGGGAGATGCTTTCGTTGTGCGTTCTTTAATTATCACAACCAATTCGCCTTCTGCATGCACATCAGCATCACCTTCTGGCAGCACAATATCCCCTTCCGGATCATTGATACATGATGGTGTCTTGATAAAAATTTCCGGATTTTTCGGTTCAGACGCATCACCTAAATGACTCCGATAATTCAAACCAACCGCTAATACCTTAGATGGCATCGTAGGTGCAAGCAGTCTTACATCCTCTAAAGAAACGGTATCTCCAGTCTCACTATAGTCAGTAAATGGACATGCATCTAACACACGTAAATGACTTCCTGCAACAATTCCATATCCAACTTTTCCATTCAAATCATATCGGGCTAATTTCATAATAATTCCTCCAACATAATTCTTGCATGAATACACCATTTTGTCAATTGTTTTACAATCATCGGTCTCGGTTACGATCAGACCATTCGTCTGTGGGATGTGAACACAGGGTGCCTCCAAAAACGCATCAGTTTTTGATACTAATTTCGTTTGGCAAAAACGGCATACCAAAACCAACATCGCGTGCCATCGGTCTTCAGAATAATCGCACCGAGTTGATCTGTTCGTAACTGAATACAATTTCGTTCCTGGTACCGCGCTACGACTTCAGCATGCGGCAATTGAAACTGATTTCTTTGTCCCAAAGAAAAGAGAGCATAACGCGGTTGAACAGCATTCAAGAACGGTGCACTGCTTGAAGTTCGGCTGCCGTGATGCGGAACTTTTACCACTTCTGACCTCAAATCTTGCTGAGATTCAATCAATCGGTTTTCGGCTTTCGTCTCAATATCACCCGTGAACAAGATGTCTACTTCCCCATAACTGAGCTTTATGACAAGTGAGTCATCATTCTTATCATCGTCCAATAGATTAGTGGATGCGGGGTCAATTGGATGTAGGAGATTCAATGTAGCAGTCGGTGTCAGTTCTATTTCACCCTTATATGAGAAACCATAAAGTATGTCCCGTTCCTTTGCAATGCTGCGAAGTTGACGATGCGTTTGGGAATCAAGGGGCATATCGGGTATCCCAAGCACCTGCTTTACCTTATAGTTTTGCAAGATATACGCAAGTCCTCCGCCGTGGTCAATGTCTGGATGCGTAAGTACTACCAAATCCAGTTCTCGTATGCCGTGTGCATCAAGATAAGGTTCAATGATTCGTTCCCCAACGTCATATTCAATCTCACGTTGTCGCTTTTCATCGTAATAGGAACGTTGAATACCACCATCAACCAACATCGTTTTCCCATCAGGAAATCTGATAATTGCGGCATCTCCCTGTCCTACATCAAGCGTGACCACCTCTAACAGCCGACCTTTTTCATGAAATGCACTGTCCCAAACCCAGAATGCTACGACCGATAACCCGATAAGACTTGCGACTCGCCACTGCCTATGGACGAACCGCCAATGTGCAATGCCTAAACAGACAGCCATGTAGAGCACGATGAGACCTAATGTCGGTGGTGCAACCTTCATAATGCCCCAGTTCTGCCCAAAAATGCCGATGAGTTTGAGAAAAACGAAGAAAAGCGCGTGGTTGACGAAAGCGAACAGCTTAGCAAGCGGAAGCCAGATAAACCCCACACAAACCGAGGCCATTCCGACACCAACGATTAAGGAGACAAGTCCAACAGCAAACGGACCTACAATGATACCGAGTGGATATGCTCTATAAAAATGAAAAGCGATGAGCAATCCTGTGCCAAGCTGCGCTGCAAATGTCACAAGATACGATAACACCAACCATTTTAGAAAAGTGTTTCTGAGTTTGCGTCCAAAACTGACATCATCGGATTCGGGAGTTTCCCACATGTGTCGTAAAGGTCTCTCCATTTTTGGCACAAAATAGACAATGGCAGCAACCGCAACAAACGACAACTGAAAACCGACATCCCACACTTGCATCGGGTTCAGAAGGAGCAACACCAAGGCAGCAACTGCAAGTAGGTTGAAGACATCAACATCCCGATCAATGATAGTTGCGAATAGATATAGGATTGCCATGAGTGCAGCACGGAAGACAGATGGACGGAAACCGACTAAACACGCATAGATAAGGATTGCACCAATCGTCAGGAGGCAAACCACCTTCTCAGGTATCCGAAATGATGTCATCGGAATGCGAAACGTTGATAACCCAAGATAGCAAAACAGCGCAATGAGTCCGACATGCAGACCTGATACTGCCAACACGTGAAATGTGCCACTGTTCCGAAAGATTTCCAGCGTCTCCGATGGCACATCTCCCCGTTTTCCAAGTAGAATTCCTTTTAGCAATTGGGCATGCAGTGCGTCTACCTCTGTGGGTGCAGTTTGTTCCCTTGCATAAGCGGTATCAATAATGCGCTCTGTTTTGTGGCGGAGTGCTTCTATCCAACGTAACGGAGGAAATCCAGCTTGTTCACCAACGTGCAGCAGTCCTTGATGATATATTATTCCGGTTACATTTTTTCTGGCAAGAAAGGCTTGATAGTCAAAACCGCCTGGATTTCGTTGTGTATCGGGTTGACGCAAAACACCTGTGAGTGTGATGTGTTTGCCGTATCGGAGTGGAAGCAGCTCCTGAAACCTGATGAGGAACTTTGCGGATACCTGTTGCGATGGGTCTGATAGTAGTTGCACATCTCCAGCTGCATAACACGCGTCCCAATTTTCGCCACGTTCCGGTTGATAGATGGTTTCACCTGAAAAACTGACAGGTTGGTCAAAAAAATGGGAAGGGATTGACGGTACGGTGGCAAGTTCCAGTCTCAACATACCACAAGCAAACACAGCAACATGCAACAATACGTAACAGAGATACTTTATCCGATTTCGCAATAGGATACTGCCGACAAAGCAGATTAACGCAGATAGCCATAACCACAGGATAGGAACTGCTGAATATCCACCTGCAATGATGCCGAGAAGAAACGGGAAGAGGAAATAGAGCGCGAGGCGCGGTTTGAGGTTCACGGCAATTTATATGACTTATGTTTATACCATTTCTAATTGGCAAATTACTATAAATAACAAGGGTTATGTTGGTATTACATTAACACTTAAGGGTTGATGTGCATTTTATTGCACGTTCACACCCCATAGTAACCCAATGAAAAATGTTGAACAGATTCAGGGTTCGGTAGGAATCTATTCAACTAACCTAAAAGTGTCGGATCGGGGCATTTTGCTGTTGCTCAGATCCTTCGTATTTGGAATTCGGTTTGTGTTCTTGGGATTGAAAATCTTACCATGTATAAAATCCCTGATATTTATGTCAAGCCGAATGTTGTATTATTTAACTTAACATACATCACTAAATTATAAACTCTGTAGGTCCGGTAGAACGTCAGTGAAACTCGACATGAAAAACCTCCATTGATCATACCTTTAGAGTTTCGAAACTCTACCCGAAATCAACGGTATGAATGCTATTTAGGCATTCTCCACCTACGAAACAATGCTACATAATCGTTTAGAAATGGTATTACATATCTGAACAAGATAGCAGTTTGTTGTCAGGAACATTGGACCACTTTGCCTGTTTGTGCGGATTGGTAGGCGGCAGCTAAGATCGTATTTGCTTTTAGTCCGTCAATACCACTGGCAATCGGTGCGGTGCCAGACGCAACACACTCAGCGAAATGCTCAAACTGGTGTTGATACAGGTCTTCATATTGGGAAGCAATGGCCTGCTTTTCACCGTTGAAATATGTCCAAATTTTCCATCCATCTTCATTGAGAACGGTGACTGCACCTTCCGTGCCGTAGAGTTCAAGCACGATGTCGCATTGTGCAACAGAGAAGCTCAGGTCCGTAAATGCTTGTGCCCCGTTCTGAAATCGCATTAAGATGCCACCCGTTTCTTCCACCTGATAGTTGTGGATATTACTATCGCAAAATGCCGTGACCTCTGTGACCTCACCGATGAGGTATCGCAACATATCAACGCTATGCGGTCCCAAGTCCATCATACAACCACCACCGCCTTTGTCCGGTTGTGCACGCCATTCGTCAGCGGACAATAGGTATTTTTTGAGAAACGGCATCCTGCCATGCACTATCTGTCCAAGTTTGCCCTCTCTAAACCAGTTTCTAATCTGCTGAAAGCAGGAGTGGAATCGGAACAGGAGGCAGACCTGTAGATGTACATCGTTTATGTCACAGGCATCTATCATCCGTTTGCATTCTTCGGTGTTGAGTGCCATCGGTTTATCGCAGAGGACGTGCAGCCCACGTTCTGCAGCGGCGATGACCTGTTCACAATGCAGATTGACAGGTGTTGAGACATAAATTGCATTCAGATCGGAATCAGCGAGTAGATTGTCAACACTACTGTATGCTTTTGTTGCGTTGTGTTCTGTTGCGAGTTGTTGTGCGCGTGTTGCGTTTCGCGAGAAGAGTGCGTGGAGTTCTGCCCCTGACGCTTTGTGGATCGCGGGCATTGCTCTACGTTGCGCGACACTGCCTGCACCGAGAACGCCCCATTTTAATGTCATTTTGTTGCTCCATAGTTGATAATTTTTGGTATTGAGGTTTACAAAACCTTCCTACAAAAGAAACCTAACTAAACAGTAGTAAATGTAAGCCTGTTGCGAACAAGACGATTAACACGATTCTGGAAAAGTTGCTTTCTGAGAAACGATTATTCAGGAATACACCAACCTGTACGCCGATTCCAACAAATGGCAGTAGTGCTAAGGATTCAATGATGATTTCCACCGAGAATAGTCCGAGTTGGAAATAAGCGGGAATCTTTGCCAGATTGATAAAGAAGTAGAGTAATGTAGTTGTTGCGACGAATGTGCGGTTACCTAATCTTTGTGGTAGCAGATACATGACGATGACCGGTCCAGCCATGTGTGCCAGTGTTGAGAATATGCCAGCGATGATGCCTAATAATACCCCGTACCAGACTTTGAATCGTATTGCTGGTGTTCGATCTGTGGAATCCGTATCAAAGGGTTGTCTTATACGTGTCCGGACAAATTCTAATACTGCAAATAAACAGGCAATACCTCCAATAATTTTCTTGAGTTGGACATCTGATATGTCTTTTAGGATGAAACTCGCGATCGTGATGCCGATGATTGCGCCGGGCACGACACGCCATATACTTTGACGATGCCACTGTTTCCAGTAGTGTCCGAACGAGATAACATCTGTTGAAAAGAGTAAGGGAAGCATGAGTGCGACAACGTTTGTTGCTGGTCGAAATTGTGTGAATAGCGGCACGACTATCATGCCGACACCGCCCCCGAAACCTGCTTTGCTAACGCCTGTCAACCATGTCCCAAAACAGAGGATTATGATTTCGTAGATAAGGTTTCTCCTGATACTGTTTGACAAGTTCTGGGATTTATGATAATGGAATTTGTCGGTTTTGTCAAGGTGATTGTTGGGTAGAACCTTCAATAAATTTGACATCTGCCTTCAGATATGATATACTAATAAGGTAATTTCTTAACAAAAACCTGTCAAATCCCCATGCTTTAGTTTGTGGGATTCGGCTGTCCGCAAGGAAACACAAACCCAGCGTTTACGCTGTGGATCACTATGATGGAGGGATGTCAAATGGTACAAGTTGAAGTCACAGTAGATTCCGGAGAATCTTTTGATAGGGCACTTGCCCGTTTTAAAAAGCAGTGTGGCAAAGCGGGTGTTGTCACAGAAATAAAAAAGCGTAGTTTCTATGAAAAACCGAGCGAAAAGCGTCGCCGAATTGAACTGAAACGTCAGCGGAAAGTCAAACCGCGCACGACAGAGTACCGCCCACGCTACGATCACAGCAGATAAGCGGTTTTAGGAGGTATTATATGCACGTTGGGGATGTTGTGGGACTTGATGGGAATTATAAGGGTTTATTGATTCAGTACTGCCAAGAACGCGGTTTAAGCTATCCGCAGTTCTCAGAAACGCAACATGGCACCTCAGATGCACCGAGTTGGAAGGTTACCGTACAATATGGAGACCGTGTCCACGAGACAGCAGAGCCGATACCGGGTGCAAAGAAAGGGGCGCATCAATTGGCCGCGAAACAGATACTTGAGACGATTCATGAAAACCGGGAACGGTTGTTAGCTGGTGAGATTGACGCACAAGTAGGCAAAGATACAGAAACAGTTGAAATACCGACACTTGAGGAACCGATTGAGGTTGCATTGCCACTTGTTACCAGTGCCTTGACGGTGGCGAATGAGCGTCTCAGCACAGCGCAACCTTCACGATACCGATCAGTTTCCGATGCTGAATACTCACGGAAGTTGGCACAGTTGACGATGCGGATCGTGAGGGATTTGGTGAAGGCAGCGGATGAAGCAAATATAGAGTTTCCTCACATATAAGACAAAGAAGTGATGGCGGGGTCAGCAGTCTGACCCCGTTTTTTTGTACCCTAATCATGATAGACCAGATTAAACGGCAATTACGAAAAAACCGAATTCTATCTTCCGTCATGGGATGTCCTTATCCCGCACCACGATGGAATCGGTCCGTGAAACGTGTGATACGCGAACTGGGACCTGATGCGCGTATTTTAGATCTCGGTTCTGGGACGCATCGACGCGCTCCGAATGTAATAAACCTTGAGATTGAGTCAACACCTGCAGTGGATGTTGTCGGTGATGGTCACGCTTTGCCGTTTGCGGATTCCGTTTTTGACGCGGTAATCTCTGAGGCGGCGTTGGAACATGTCCGTGCTCCACAACGTGTTGTGGCAGAGATGCACCGTGTTCTAAAACCGAGTGGTTATGTGTGTGCGGCGGTGCCGTTCTTGCAAGGGTATCACACTTCCCCTCACGACTACCAACGTTGGACGACAACTGGATTTGTCACGCTGTTTTCTCAGTTTGAGGAGATGGAGAGCGGTGCGTGCGCGGGCCCTACCGCTGCCCTCCATTGGATTTTTTGCGAGTATGTCGGACTTGTCTGTTCTTTTGGAAGTTTGTTGGTCGCTAAGGCGGTTTCGCTTGTTGTTGGTTGGTTGACGTTTCCTTTAGTTTTGCTGGATATGTTGTTGATGTTGCATCCGCATTCACATATTTTAGCATCTGCGGTGTATTTTGTTGGTCGGAAAAAGGAGGGGTTTCCAACCCCTCCAACATTCTATTCCGCGGGTTGAAATTGATTTGCATCAACAAGATACAAGAACCCGATACACATTTCATCTGTGGTTTTGTCACCCCACCCGACAGGGATAGGCGGGTCATGCGGGTTTGCGGGGTTCTCGGCAGAGTTGTCAAAATGGGCAACGAGGGAAACGTGGGTACCAGCCGGTAGGAAAATCGGTTTGTTGTAGTGGTAGATGTCCTGCCAGTTGAAATCCCAATCCTGTATCCAGATAAGATCGATCGGGTCGCCCGTTGGCGGTTTGGCGATGATTCGCATGTCGCGCCCGAGGAGATGCATGTGCGGCATGGTGGCTAACAGGTAAGAATCTTGTTTCACTCGTTTGGATGTTCTGACAGCATGTTTTGCTTCACCTGGTGGGATTACAAATTTGTCATTTATCATCGTTGCGATATGCAGGGGTGTTGTTTTCTCAGTCTTGGAGAAGTAGAGTGCAACTTTGGACTGGTCACGTTCTGTGTGTCCTGTGCGGTAGTAATGCACCTGTAGTACAATGTCCGCACCTTTTGGTAGGAGGTAGCCGACACCTTCTGGCAGAACAGAGGGTGTGACACCGGGAGCCCATCCCCCGAGTGTGCCTGCAGCCTCAATACCGGGACCTGTGCCTTGTGTGACATAACCGGGTTTCGGGTCTTTTGCGTCACGTTTACGTGCTTGTCCCTTTGTATCCAGATAGACGATGACGTGATGTACTGTCTTGCGGTTACCTGGTTGCACATCCACGGCTTGGACATACATATCTGTATCAAAGTTGGTGGGAATAATGAAGTGTCGGTATTCGTCTTCACCTTCCGGCTCAATCTCGTATTCAACAGGCATTTCAACGAGGTGGTCGGGTTCACCGAGTATCCACCCTTGATGGAATTTCGGGTTGGGTGGCATTTTGGAGAGGTCACCTGCGGGTGCGCCTGCTGCTGCCCAATCGGTAATCATTTTGATCTCTTTGTCCGTAAGCCGTCTTTCATTTTTGAATTCTCCGTAACCATGTGCGGGTTTCCAAGGTGGCATCAAACGTGCTTCGGTGTATTCTGCGATTTCGGTTGCCCATGCTTTTGCTTCTCGGTAGTCGGTCAACGAAAAGGGTGCGACCTCGCCTTGTCGGTGGCAGGATTGGCACTGTTTCTGTAGGATGGGTGCGATATGTTCACTATAAGTGACTTCTGCTGACTGCACACTGGATGCTAATAGTGTGAGTGTGGTTAAAATAAGTAAGAATGGTTTCATCGATTTGTGTGTATCCTCCTGTGTTATTGTTTATTGGTGACTTCTGGTTCGGCAGGTGGGTTTTCATTGAAGGGTTCACCCTTTGCCTCTGCTTCTAATCTGCGGTTGTTCCAGTCTATCCATATTTGGCGTTCTTCGGCTTTGCCTTCGGCTTTAGCTATTGCTTTGGCGGCTTCTATCCGTTTTTCACGTCTTGCTTGAATAAAGTCTGCTAATAACATCATTAGATCTATACCTCCTATTATCATGGCTACGAGTGTCCCACCTACAGGGACAAATGCCGATATGTCTTTTGTGACATTTTGAACTGACTCATGTCCATTCCAACCGCGCCCGATTTCATAATTATAAGCGATATATCCGTATATTAGAACAAAAACGGAAATGAGAAATAGGGCGATACCCGCTTTTCCTGTCTTCCAAAATTCTCTGATAGTTTGCCAAAATGTGTGGGGTCTTTCCAAAATGTCCTCCACAAAATTCACTACAAGTACAGCATAACATGTAACAAGTGAAATGTCAATTAAAATTCAAATTTATGCAGGGTTATTTAGTTTTCATCATAGTTAGTTGCTATTTACTGGACTGCACAGGTGGGTCTTCATTGAAGGGTTCACCTTTTGCCTCTGCTTCTAATCTGCGGTTGTTCCAGTCTATCCACAATTCTCGTTCTTCAGCTTTGCCTTCAACTATGCCCTCCGCTTTGCCTTCAGCTTTAGCTTCTTTGATTTTGCGTTGTACGCGTTCTTTGTAAAGTTGTGTTAAAAACATGATAAAGTCTACTCCTTGAAAAATCATAAATGTGGTTCCAGTCGCAACAGCCATTGCAGCAGCAAGTTGGACCACAATAACTTGTACTGTATCCATCGGTGCGTTGCCCAGTACGTTACCTTTCGCTACTTCATGCCGAATAACCAAAAAAGCGAAAACGATGACTTGTAGCGAGAATACGGTCAGTGCAAGATCAATCCATATCCGTTTTACACTGAGTATAGATACTCTGTCGTCTTTTTGCAATCTCTTTAACCTCCTATGTCATAATTATAGCATGTTTGCTGATAGAATGAAATAGGTTTATTCAGTTCAAGGTTTCTAACCCCTCTAACTATTGAAAAGCGGACAACGAACTGGTGTTCGCTGCCCGCCTTTCGAGTAGGTTAGTTAGAAGATCCCTGAGTTAGTTCTTTGATTTCAATTCGCTCCACGTCGTTGTCAGTTTATTCTTTGCAGAAACATAACCTTTCAGACGTGAGGTGGTAAGCAATTGACGCTCTCCAGCGAAAGATACATCTTCAATTTGGTAGTAATACACAACACCCGGTTTCACTGTCGTATCTATCCATTTATAGGTGTTGCGTTCACCTGTTGTGCCAGCACCTTGTATCAGTTCAGCGTTAACCTGCTTGAACGCACCGTCTTGAGTATCACTCCGGAGGATATTAAATCCTGCGTTGTCAAGTTCAGATTCGGTTGTCCAACGGATAACGATTTCACCGTTTTCCAGTGCTGGACGGAAGGAGGACAAGGTAACGGGAAGCGGTGTGCCTTTGACAAATCCGGGTGTGCCGATGTCGCTACTGTCTCCATACCAAAGGTCTTCTCTCGGGACTCGCTTAAATGCGGTATCCACAGCGTGTACCCACGCGTATTTGGCATGCTGGTCAAGACGAGTTTTTTGCTGCCCCAGTGGCAGCACAGCACCAGTCAGATCGCCTTCAATACTGCGATTCGGCACAGCGATATGTGGACGACCGTTTTCGTCTCTTATACGTATCAAAGATGTTCGCTCTCCATCTTCCGTCAGGTCTGTTGGCCAGTTCCAACTAAACGGGTCGTCAAGACCGATACCTTGACGCAGATTGGGTTCTAAACCGTCAAGGTTACCGACTTCATCGGATACAGTGCCATCCCCATCAACTATCTTGATGTAGAAACCGCCTTCAGCATTTAAAAGAAGATCTTTTTTGTCCGCCATGCTGAATTGAGTCTTTTGCGTTTCATAGACACTGGCGACACGTGAATTTGGGAAATAATCTCTTATTGAAAAGTGCCCCTTAGATGCGACAATAAGCAAAGTTTGATTCGGTGGAATATAGGAAGTGAATAGGTTCTTTAAGTTAACTGTGATGTTCAGGTTACGATTAAATTCTTTCCATGAACCTGAGTTATGATTCTCTATAATAAGCTGCCACCCTGTTTGATCTCCGCTACTATCAGCTGCAAGGTCAATACTCCGTGTTTTAGAAGTATTATGAAGTTCAATCCATTGCGGAAACTTTTTGTTTCCAGCGGTAAGCATCAATTCACTGACGATCAGTTTACCGCCATCAAGTTGTGATATTTTTTCTTTTGCCACGTCATTGTCATAACCGGGTGTGCCGCCGTATTGAGCGTCTGCTCGGACACTACGGTCATAACCGACACCTGTGAAACCGATTTCCGTCCACGCATCTTTGAGATAACCTTGTTTACTCCCATCACGCACCCACACTTTACCTGCAGTGTTCAAGCGATCACTTTGGAGGAAATCAGCATTGGCTTGCGTATTCCCGTTCAGTGGGAAAACCTTTGTTTCCCAAATATCACCATTAGCGTTACCATCTGATTTCTTTTCGTATTCAGGGGAACCGGATCTGAGATCCTGCCTGCGGAAATCGGTGTGTAGCGCACCGGGGCCAGCAGCATCTTCAACACGATATCCTGTTTGGTAGACATCCTTACCCCCTCCAACATCCCAAGGTTTATTTCTGCGTATGAGCAGCAGCCACGCATCATCATTTGGAATTGCGAGTGCGTTTTCATCAACCATGAGAAATTTTTGTGGACCGGCACCAAACGCTTGATCATCAGCAGGAAACTCGATATCAAATCCAACAGATAGCGGTGTTTCACCTGGGTGTTTGTTGACTAATAATAACAAACCGCGCGCCGCAATGGAATAATTTGGGAAACGAATGATTTCAGTTTCATTGCCAAATCCTGTTGTCTTGGTGAGCACCCAATTATTAAGAGATTGAGCAGTATTTGAAACATTGCGCAGTTCAATCCAATCTAACGTGTCGTCCTCAAAGTTTCCGATTTCATTGATAATAACCTTGCTCTTTGCGGGGGTATCTTGGCTCGGTCTTGTACGTGGGGTTGGCACGCTGGCAGCCTGATTTGGTTTGCCGGGTGTGCCTAGGAAGTTTCGCAGAAATGGAAGTGAAGCAATATTCCAATGTGCGGGCACCCAACCGTTGTCATAGTTAACACGTTGCATAGATTTGAATTCTCGCCTCGGTGTTTGGCTGCTCCCGTGCTGTCCCTTACTACCAATTTCCCAAGTTAAATCATACTCCGGAACATTACTGAGTCTATCGGTTTCAGCAGGGGGACCGGGGAAACTTTTTGAAGTGGTGAATTTGATGTCAGAATAATAATACACAGGTATATTTAGAAGAACTCCTGCAGATAGTTGTGTTGGAGCCGCAAACGCAATCGGGGAGGTTGTTCTATTGTAAATTTCAATCCACTGTTGCTCGGCGATTCTCGTGGTATTTCCGATAAAACTTTCATCTTGCGCCCACATCACTTTGTTGATAACGACTTGACGTTGATTCCGTCCGTGGTCGTCATCATAAGTGCCATCTGGACGTTGACTCCCCAATCTACTTGTAGATGGTATATATTCATAGTTGGGAGGTCCCGCCACGGTGCCAGGGGCATCCACGCGTAAGTTAAGAGTGCCACCCCCTTGAAAAAGTGTCCAGAGATTCGGCATAGGTTCATCTGATAAAGTACTCCACGCAATTTTGATAATTTCGTAGGGTGGATTATTCGTTGGGAGTGTTGGAACATCCGCCTCTGGATCTGCAACAACAATCGCATAACCTAAACCTGGCAAGTAACCTTGAGTAGGTACAAGCTTATCTGTTGGTGTCTTATCTGCCGGTCCAGGTATATCCGCAAGCTCATCAATAATGATGGGGAGGGGAACGTAGGAGAGCACAAGGGGAGTAACACTTGTAACCTCTATCACGTCATAACCTCGCAAGACAAATACAGGAGGGGACGGATCTGTCGGATGGGTAATTCTAGCTGCAATTCCACCACTCCAAGTTATAAAGTATGTTCTCGGATTGTTGTCATCACCTTCATTCAAGGGTTCAGAAGGGAGAAAAGGCTCAAAGCCAGTCACGTACGTTATATCGTCTTCTGTCGGTTTGGGGTCGGGATCGACACTATATACAAGTTGCACAACAAGTCGTTCGTCTACTTCAGAAGTATTTGGATCATCTGGTGTATACTCACCTATTATTGATATTTCAACAGGAGCAGCTATTGCAGGTGTTGCAACGAATATGAGCACTGTAATAAGTAAAAAACAAAAAATAGGATTAAATACTAATTTTTGCATTTTAAACTCCTTGTAAATAAAATAGTTTAATTTGATATAATTTATGTATTGTATTTCCTCTTAGGAGTGTGTAAATATTTTGTCCTTTGTTTATGAATTGCAGATTTCTGTAGGTCGGGTAGAGCGTAAGCGACACCTATAGGTTTCGCTTACGCTCTACCCGACCTACGAACTGAGAATATCGGTGGGGTTAGGAAACCGCACCTACCGGTTTGGGGGGACACTCTCCCCGATAGATGAACTATCTATTATTTTTGAGTGTTCCCCATGTTGTTATGTGTTTGCCGGTGGGTGCGATAACGCCCCGGAGCCGATACGTTGTAAGAATGCCGCGCGTGCCTGAGAGGTCTATGTCCTCAATGCGGTAGTAGTACGACGAGACATTAGGCTTAGCGGTTTTGTCTATAAATTGATATGTGTTTCGTTCACCCGTAGTGCCGGCACCCTGGATCAACTTGGTATTGATACGTTGGAAGTTCTTTGTTGGAGAGGTGCTGCGGTATATGTTGAACCCGGCATTATCAAGTTCAGATTCCGTTGTCCAGCTGATAACCACCTCATCCTTAACAAACTTTGCTGTAAATTGTGAGAGTCGGACAGGTAAAGGTTTGCCACGCCGATATCCGGGCGTGCCGAGATCGTTCGGACTTCCGTAGTAAATGCCTGCGACGAGTCGTTTTACGTCAACAGCCCGAATCCAACCGCGCCTTTCTAACCCTGAACGCGGCACCTCTTCGTCAAAACGGCGTATCAGCGAACTACGAACACCGTCAATCAAGCTTTCTGGCAGTTCCCATGTTTTCTTGTCACCGTTAAGTGTGCCGATCTGGTCAATCAGGACATCTTCAGGATTTAGCAGTTTGAGGGAGAAACCGCTACCAGTAATGTGTTGGATGTGATTTTCTATTATTTCTTGTGTGAGTCCTTCCACACGTAAAGAGGGTAGTTGATAGACA
The DNA here is from genome assembly GCA_012270795.1 of Candidatus Poribacteria bacterium. Classification (GTDB taxonomy): domain Bacteria; phylum Poribacteria; class WGA-4E; order WGA-4E; family WGA-3G; genus MSPOR6. The sequence goes on along the minus strand of JAAXHO010000246.1, from coordinate 12,231 downwards.
GAGTCATCAGAAAGTTTACCACCACCTGAATGTCTGTCTAAAGTGGTAACAATCAATCTCATTTGTTGTGGCGGAATGTGGAAGTCCTCATCAAACGTAGTTGTTGCTTCCAATAGGATGGTTGTAGACCTTTTCCAATTCCAATGGAGTTTCCATCCACGTAGGTTTACTGCTGAGCGGCTGTTGTTATAGACTTCAATCCATTGCGGTAAGGCTGCTTCTCCACCCCCAGTCTCAAACATAAATTCGCTAAGGATAACTTGGTGGGTTGTCTGTTCGGGTGGCGTTAGGTCAGGCGTCGAGCCTGGTCGTTCAGATTCACCAGGTGTGATAATGGTCTTGGTGATGATAGTAGCAGTTACCGCCGAATCATTTTCGGAAGTCGCTTTGACTTCAACACTGTACGTGCCAGCAATCGAAAGTGCTGTGCGGGGAAGTGTCAATGTCACAACCTTAAAAACTTTTGGTTCAAACGCAACTACCTCCGAATCTAACGTTGCATCCTCAAGATCGCCTGATACTGTAAGGTATGCCTGATCTAATGCTTCGCCTCTATTCGTTATACGCAAAGTATAAATTATATCTTCAGTATCACTCGTTGTAGAGGTCTGTGTCAAACTTCCGACGCTTTCTAACTTTATATTAAAAGCATTTGAGACAATAGTTTCTGTGGTGGCGGAAGCTAATAAATTGGCCGAACCAGTAGTATTGCCAAAATTAAATTCTGATGCTACTACTTGAACTTCGTATGTGCCAAGATTCAAAAGTGCTGTGCGTGGAAGCGTCAATGTTACATCTTCAGAATTACCTCCCTGCAAGAAAAATAAATCTTTACTTAGGGTTGCCGTATTAACATCACCTGACACGCTGAGGGTTACATTAAGTTGTGTGTTGCCGCTATTTGTCAACTTCAAGGTATAAGTAATATCTTCAGTATCAAACTCTACAGTTGTCTGTGTCGAACTACCGACAACTTCTAATTCTAAAGTCTGATCATCAGGACCAGTAATAGGATCAGGATCAGGATCAATAGGAACAAGTTGTGCCGCAACAGAACCCGAATAAAATATAATTATGAATGCGATAAGAAAAACTCTTAAAAAACGTTTCATCTCTTTATCCTCTTTTTATGTTGTCAATTCGCTTGTTGTTCCCGGAATGCGGAAGTCCTGTGAAATAATGACTTTTTAACCCCCTAAAACCCTTTATCAAGGGAGATGCGTAAGTCATGAATCTTTCTATATCATTGCGGGGCGATGTGTGAAATGCCACACGATCGCGCCCACTAATATAATCTGAAATTTAAGAATAAAGATTCAAGGTTCGGTAAGAATCTATTCAACTAACCTAAAAGTGCCAGATCCGGCATTTTGCCGTTGCTCAGATCTTTCGTATTTGTTGGGATAATAACTATGGTAGATTATACAATTAATTCTACATTACTGAGTTGTAGGAGCGACCTTTGGTCGCTCCTACAGAAGAGGTGTATTCAATAATTCACTATAAAATAACGACTTTTGAACCTCCTTACCAAAAGGGAATGTGTAAGTCCCTTGTAACAACAAAAACCCGCGTTGACATACGCGGGCACAACATAACAACAAACAGCAGCTGCTCATAACTAACATGATTTTGTAAATATATAAAATCAACGCAACGTAACAAGGGATGAACCAACATATAGTTAACCGAATTTAATGTGCAAACTTTGTTGTGCTTCATAATTCATGTAAATTTAGTAAAACGTAGGAAGAATACCCGCGTGGGGCATCCTTCTCTACGTTTGGGTAGGTTAGTTAAAATACCCTGAAGTTAGTCCTTTGATTTCAATTCGCCCCACACAGTTGTCGCCTTGTTCCTGGCCGAGATCAAGCCTTTCAACTTAGTAGCTGCAAGCGTTTGACGCTCACCAGCGAAAGATACATCTTCAATTTGGCAGTAGTAAACAGCACCGGTTTCGCTGTCGCATCTATCCATTTATAGACATGACGTTCACCCGTTGTACCAGCACCTTGAATCAGTTCAGCGTTAATCTTCTTGAATTCACCGTCCCGAGTATCACTACGGAGGATATTAAATCCTGCGTTATCAAGTTCGGATTCGGTTGTCCAACGGATAACGACCTGTCCGTTTTCCAAAACTGGACGGAAAGAGGACAACTGAACGGGTAGTGCACCAACTGCAAGGTCACCAGCAGAATAGAGGGGGGTACCGTAATCATCCTCATTACCGTAATAGGTAAGTTCTTCTAATGCAGCACCACCTGTATCTACAGCATGCACCCAAGCATAGTCCTTATACTTTGCCCACACCAGCATCTGTTCACCCGTTCCGGTTCGACCAGCCCCACGCCATCTTTCACCCATTGGCAGGACAGCACCGCGGGCTTCATTGGCTTCCACAGCTTCATTATTTTCAATTTCTTCGGTTTCAGGATCATCTACGGTTGCAGGATCATCTTCAACCGGTCGAACAGGTGTACCAGCACGAGGTGTGCCATCGTCATTTTTCAAACGAATCAACGAAGTACGAGAACCGTCTGCTGCCAAGGTCGTGGGCCAATCCCAACCGTACGGATCGTCAAGAGGAATGCCAGCACGGACGCTTGCTTCTTTACCGTCTAAGTTACCAACCATATCAGAAATTTGCCCCGCACTATCTTTAATCGTGATAGTGAAACCGCCTTCTACATTGAGGAACACATCGCGTTTATTCGCCAAACCAAAGGCACTTTTCTTGGTTTGCTCAATACTTGCGACTCTATGAGCGGGGAAATGATCCGGATTCGACATCGCGTTGCCTCTAACTGTGGTTGAAACGATAAGCAGCGTCTGACCTGGCGGAACACCATTGGGAAACAGATCTATCAGGTCAAACTTTACGTTGAGCGGACGGTTACGACTCTGCCACGTACCAGAATTATGGTTTTCAAATTCAATCCGCCACCGTTTACCGGCAGGACCACCAAAGTTAATGCCGTGTGTTGTGGAGGTATTCTTGAGTTCAATCCACTGTGGATAGCGTCCATCATCGGTCGTGAGCATAAGTTCACTCACAATAAGACGACCACCAATATCGGCAACTGTGGATTTTGCAGCATCGTTCGGGAAACCGGGAGTACCACCGTTTTCATCATTAGCAGGTGTCTTACGGTCATAACCGATACCGGTATATCCAGCAGCCTTGAAAGCATCTTTTGCAAATCCTTGTTTACCTGTGTCACGTGCCCAAACTTTGTTGTCGCCACTTATGCGAAGGAGGGTACCGTCGGCACCTCTTTGTCCATTTAATGGCCAAACACGTGTATCCCAGATGTCACCTGCGTCATCTGCACCATCGCTTTTATCATCTTTTCTTGGTGAAGCCGCCTCTAGGTCTTGGATTACAAAAGTACCCTGACCTCCACCAGGACCGGCAACATCATGAATATTATGGCTTGAATTATGGAACTTATTGTCTGCACTACTGCGTAGAATAAGCATCCAATTACCATCAGCAGGAATTTGGATTTTATTGCTACCCACAACGAGATAACGATGTGTACTTTCTGTAACACCGAACAACTGGTCACCAACGGCTGTACGAATATCAAAACCGCGGCTGTGTTTGTTATCCTGGGGATGCGAATTAAGGAGCAACAGATGTCCATTTGCTAAGACTTTATCATCATTACCAAAGTCGAAAAGATCGGCTTCAGTATCGTATCCAGTCACTAGGGTCAATGAATATCCTTTAAGAGATTGATCGCTATCGGTAACATTCTTGAGCTCAATCCAATCATGATTTTCTGTGCTTGAATTACCGATTTCGTTAATGACGATTTTGTTTTTGGGCGGATTGGTTGTTCCGGGAGCATTACGGCCATCAGGAAGAGTATCAGGACTATTTGCCATACCTGGCGTGCCTCGGAAGTTTGGCAGGAACAGATCGCCAGATTTGCCCCAACTTCCGGCAGCCCAACCATTACCATGACTTGTGCGCTGCATGGAGATAAACTCTTTATCCGCTTGGTTATCGGGATTGACAGCATTACCATCTTGTCCTTTACCAGTTATATCCCAGATGTCCTTGCTTAAAAATGTTGGATTCGTACTCAGTCTATCTGTGGATGCATTGGTTGGTGCGGGATTATCATTTGAGAGCGTAAACCAAATATTCTCAAACGGAACGGGTGTGGTTTTGGTGTTGTAAATTTCAATCCACTGTTCACGTATGTAACCATCAGAACCGACTTGACTGTTATCACGGGCCCACATCACTTCGTTAATAACGACTGTGCGTGCGTTCACATCACCAGCTCTGGTGGTTGCCCCCTCATCTGTAGGCGTAAAGGTGCCATCAATAGGACTAGCATCACCGTGAACAACTGTGAGATCAAGTGTTCCACGAGTGTTTAGTTGGAAGTGTGCCCAGAGATCAGGCATCAGATCGGCAGTAGTACTGGTAGCGTCAAAATGATTATTCCAATCAAGCCTTACGATGGGCTCACCAGAAGCAATACGTGTTGGCAATGTTGGAAAAGATCCATTAGTCGTAGTACTAACATCAACTGCAGCCCCACTAACAGACGAAATTAAATTTCCTGTATCACCATCGGCGGTCCGCTCATAATAAGTTGCGACAATGGCGTATCCTTTACCTGCAAGCGTATTCCCTTCAAGCACAAAAGGCGATGCAGGATCATTTGCGGCATCGCCGGTTAATTCATTACCTGCAATTTCCGTATAACCTGGAAGTTTGATGGAAGGAATGACAGGATCTAAAGTTCCATCAGTTGGCCCTAAAAATGCCAACAGAAACGTTGAAGCATCAACTTCTGCAAACGTAACCGAGAGTGTGCTATCAGGGGTTGTCGCTACTGTCTCAAGGTCATTAGGGTCACTAGTGCCACTTGTAAAAGTAGCCAAGGTCGGTTTGGGGTCAGCGTTTTCACTATACTTAATCGTCACAACCTTCTTACCTTGCACAATAGCACCGGTCGTAGATGATGCATCTACGACCTCTGTAACTTGTGCGGTTACGGTCGTAATCGCCATCACTGGCGTTGCGGCAAAAGCAATAAGTGCAACGAACACAACAGAAAAAACTAAAGAAAATGTCAATTTATTTGACAGGTTCATTTATTTGTTCTCCTATATAATATAAATCTTATATCATTAGCACGGACGATGTGTGGCCTGCCACACAATCGCGCCCACTAATACAATCTGTAATTTAAGAACAGATTCAGGGATTTGAAGGAATCTATTCAACTAACCTTTTTAATATATCTTGGACCTGTGCATTACCACTGCACAGTCCATTCGTTCTTTGAATTCGGTTTGTGTCATCTTGGGTTGTTCACTTTTTTTGCCGTAAGAAAACCCTTCTCACAACACATCAAACCGAATAGATAAGTACTTTTTGTAGCATAACCTGTTAGGTTCTGCATCTGTAGCATAAACTTCCCAGTTTCTGCATCTTACGTAGCATAAACTTCCCAGCTTGTGCATCCGTATCTATAATAACTCAATGAAAAATGTGGAACAGATTCAGGGTTCGGTAGGAATCTATTCAACTAACCTATAAAAGTGTCGGATCCGTGCGTTTTGCCGTTGCGTCAGACCCTTCGTTTTGGGATTCGGTTTGTGTGCTTCGGGATCAAAACCTTACCAATATCAAAATCCCTTATATCTCTGCCAAACCGAATATCGTATTCTTTAAACTAACGTTACCTATTATAATATTGGTTTCAAAAAAAGTCAACCCAAAAATTATATTCGGTATTACGTTTGGTAAAAACGTTTCCCATAAAAGTTTGGTTACAAAACTTGCCAAGTTTTCTATTGTAACCGAATTGTAACACAAATTGTAAAACTATGTCAAGTATTTAAGAGACCGTAGGCGTGCAATAAATTCAATTTATCACATACCACATTATTAAGTATACCTTCCATTTCAAGTTTTGTCAAGTGATTTTAAGAAAAATATCGTTAAAAGAAAAATATCGTTAAAAATTGGAATTTATACTGAAATTTTATATATTTTAACATTTTTGCATATAATTGTTAAGAAAAATTGTGTTAAAGGGTGTGTAAAGTTTTTGTAGAAACATTGATATGACTTTTGTCCACGATCTTTTTTCGTATGTCTATATTATTTTCACTTGTCTGAACCAGGATTTACAGATTACAAGGATTACCACATCAAGGCTTTTTCATGCGGATTGATGTCAACTTTGGGAATAGAACCTGTTGAGGGAAATCCTGAAAATCTACTAATCCTGAAAATCCTGGTTCAGACAACAGAGATTTCAAATCCCTCCAACAATATTGACACAAAAACCCGTATATGCTATTGTCACAACAACACAGAAAGGAGACAAATATGGACATTACAAAAACCCTAATCTTCGTTGGGACAGAAGGCCGCTACCACGACCACGAGGGAAACGGACAATACCTAACAACAATGCTCAACCGAACCGACACAATTGAAGCCCACTTCTCACGCGACTATCAGATCCTTGCTGATGGCATCTCGCAATACCACACAGTGCTTTTCTATACCGACATCGGAGAACTGACACCTGCACAAGAAACCGGTCTGCTGAACTATATCCGCGGTGGCGGTGGATTTTTCGGACTCCACACCGCAGCCGCCTCCTTCAGAGACTCCCACGCTTACCACAGCATGCTCAACGGCTTTTTCAACGGACACAGCCCATATATATGGACTTTACTATTAAGGTAACAAACACCGAACATCCCATCACCGAAGGGTTAACCGATTTTGAGGTGACAGATGAACTCTACTACCTTAAACACAACCCCGCTACCTCACAGCATCTGATGTCAGCGTATGACACCACAAAAGACGAAACGCATGTCATGGCGTTCCATCACACTTACGGAGACGGTAAAGTTTTCTATTTCGCTTTAGGGCATGATATGGCAGTCTTGGAGAACCCAAGCTTTCAGGAGATTGTACGTAGAGGCGTACTTTGGGTTGGTAGGTAGGATGTTTGTCTGAACCAGGATTTACAGGATTATCAGATTACAAGGATTTACCTTATCAAGGGCTTTTGATGCGCGTTTACGCTCTCTTTAAAAATAGTTTATATCGTAGGTCGGGTAGAGCGTAGCGAAACCCGACAGGAACGAAACTATATATCCCAGGCCGGTAGGTGCGATTTCCTAATCACACCAGGACCTACGCGAAAACCTCGAATGAAGCGGATTGAGGTAAATCCGGTGCGATTAGGAAATCGCACCTACCGGCCTGGGATATATAGCAGGCGTTAAAAAATCGTCCGAAAAACCGAAAACTAAATAACCCTGGCATTTTGTTTGTAATTCTTGACTCATCTAACTTGACAGTATATAATATCTCCATATATTAACGTATCTGACTGACACATAAATGAAAATATTAGGCATTGACACCTCAACCCCTATCGGCAGCGTTGCACTCATAGAAGCAGAGCACATAGTCGCAGAGCATACACTCAATATCGTCCAAGCACATGCCTCCAGACTGATGCCAGCGATTGACAGCGTCCTAAAATGGGGAGAAGTTACACCGAAAGACTTAGACGGTTGTGCGGTCGGCATCGGTCCGGGTTCGTTCACAGGTGTTCGTATCGGCGTAGCAACAGCAAAATCGCTCTGTTACGCTGTTGATATCCCCATCATCGGTATTTCCACATTAGCAGCAATCGCCTATAACCTGCGGTGGACAGATGGATTCGTTTGTCCCATCCTTGATGCACGCAGGCGTGAAATCTATGGCAGTATCTTCCACGGTGGCGCAGAATGGCAACGGCTCACTGACGATCTCTGCATGCCGATTGATGCATTCCTTGATGAACTCAATACACATCTATCTCATGATAGTGTTGTAACTTTCGTTGGTGACGGACTTGCAAGTTATGGAAATGCAATCCGAGAAAGATTTGGCAAAGGAATTCATTTCGCAGACACTATCTTTAACGTCCCGCGCGGCGCAACAATCGCAAAACTCGGCGCAAAACGGCTAAAGCAAGGTGATAGTGACAGTTATTGGACTTTAGTACCAAACTATGTTAGAATTGGATTGTATTAGGACTTTCACATCCCCTTTGAATGAAGATTATAGTAGATTATGGAATTATAGTAAAATCTATAATTATCTATACATTTTGCATCTGTCTGATCTCCCCTTGCTTGCGGGGGGATAAAGGGGGGTAGTCTTTCATGTGTAAACTTAATTGTGGATTCTACTATAATTACACACTTTCACAGGTAGGAGCGACCCGGGGAATGCGCGCATGGCATTCCCCATGATTCATACCTTTGATTTCAGGTCGCGACCGGGAGGTCGCTCCTACCAGAATCTCCGTAACTAATGAGACATAATATATTAGAAATGGTATAATATACCTGTTCATTGTCTGAACCAGGATTTGCAGGATTTACAGATTTCCAGGACTTTTCTCATCAAGTTCTATTGTTAAAGTTTACCCTCTGCCTATCAAAAACCCTTGATAAGGTAATCCTGAAAATCTACTAATCCTGCAAATCCTGGTTCAGACAATAAATTGATTAAGCATTTACGGGAGTCAACGCTACCGAATTAAATGAACCGCATTTTCAAAAACACATCTTCGCTGTTTAGCGCACACCTGATGGGCCGCCTCGGTTCACTCGTCCTAACGATCTGGTTGATGCCACGTATTTTTAGTGAGAACGAATTAGGCGGCTACTTTGTCGCAATCGCTTTAACAAACCTCATTGCAAGCATAACAGAACTCGGTATACATAACCCGTTAATTCGGGAGATGACACTCAACCTATCCCAAACGCGCCACTACCTCGGCAATGCCCTCCTCGTCCGTCTTATCCTTTCTGTTATCGCTTATGCACTTATGGTCATCAGCGGTACATTTCTCGGATATACCAGAATTATCGTGACAATGATTGTCTATTTAGGATTGGCAGAAATTGTCAACGGAATCGCACAACTCTATAGGTGCGTTTTCCGCGCACATGAGGAGATGAAATATGAAGCATTCACGGTGGTCGCAGAACGCGGCACATTCTTTCTCATCGGTTGTGCAGCAATTCTGCTCGGATATGATCTAGTGAATGTGTGTCAAGTGATGCTAATCGCAAGCGGAGTCAACATGATGCTGAGCATCGGATTTACGCGATACCGTTTCACTTCGCTCCGTTTTGAACCGAACCGTCAGATTATATCCATACTGATGCAACAGGCACTGCCCTTCGCAATCGGTAATCTGTTCAATCTCGTCTATTTTCGCGTGGATGCGATTATGCTGTCAAAACTGAGCCCAGATGGCATTGACGCAAATACATGGTACGGGTTAGCATATACGATTGTCAACGCATTTACCACACTACCGGGCGCGTTCATGATGGGTGCAATGTTCCCTGTGCTATCCCGTGCGTACGAAAATGAACGGGATAGATTATCCGCAGTATATACTTATGGTGTGCGGTGGATGGTAATATGTGCCGTACCGTTAACAGTCGGCATGGCAACCCTCTCACACGAAATAACAAAAACGTTGTTCCCTGCCTATCCCCCGGACACTGTGGAGAAGATCGCAATAGCATTACGATGGCTAAGCGCATCGGGAGGTATGATTTTCTTAACTACCGTTGTACTAACAGTACTGCGCGCTGCAGACAAACGCCGCACATTCGCTGTACTTATGGGAACAACCGCACTCTTGAATATCTGTCTAAACCTTATCCTCATTCCGCGTTTGAGTCACATCGGAGCTGCAATCGCTATGGTCATCACCGAGGTATATCTGCTCACCGTTGGATTCGGTTACATTTCCAAAAAAATTACAAAACTGACCGAAATAGGGTTTATTATGAAAGTACTGCTGCTATCCGCTGTAATGGGATTAGGTTTGGTAGTGTTGCAAGAGAGACTGTCTATTTGGCTTCTGATTCCTCTAGCAATGCTGTTTTATAGTGGTGGAATTTCTGTTTTAGGCGAATTCCGCACAAAGTTTACATCTTTATAACCTAAAATCCTTCTTCAGTTTGCCCCATGACGTTGCTAACTTATCTTGTGGTGTGACTGACAGCACACCGTCAATGCCGGGCTTCATCAACTGCTGCACCTCTTTCTGAGTACGAGCTACATTGGAAATTCGCACTTCGTCTATTTTACCATCTAAAAACGGACTTGCCCCACGGCCAAGCCAAAGTTCACGATCATTCGGTACAATATCGCCACCGATGGTTGCTTCGGCATCCAATTCACCGTCAATGTAAATCTTGCCAACACCAGAGGTGGCATCGTAGGTTGCAGCAGTATGTATCCACGTGTTCAGTTGCAATGTAGTCTCACTGAAAACTACTGCAGCAGTCCAACCCACAGTGGACGTTATCATACGCATAAGAACTTTCTGATCGCTTCGCGGACCAATTTTATAGGTACTCTCTTTTGTCGCACCGGTTCCACCCGCTGTTGGCGCAGAATTTAGGTAAACCCACATCTCAACGGTGAGCCCCGCTTCCAAGTCAAGGCTATCACTGTCAGGAATTTCCACAAAATCTCTTGGCGCATTACCACCCAAAACAAGTCCACTCCCAAACTTTCCTTCACCCCATCCCGGACTTCCCATGAGTTTACCATCGTTACCGTAACCAGAAAGGTCTTTAACATCATCACCAGTACCAGTTTCAAATGTATAAAGTAACACAGTGTTAGCATCTTGGGCATAACCCGTCTGATTCAATACACATCCCAAAACGAAAACCAATAATAAAAAGACACGCAAACTTGTAAAGTTTAACATCATTTTCTCCTTAACAGTTTCTTAACTGAAACATTACTTGGACATTATCATACCACGAATGCAGAAAAGTAAAAAGTATTAAATACAACCATACAGGGTTATTTAGTTTTCTGTATTTTGGCAGATATTCATAACATTCGTGAATTAGATGCGTAGGTCGGGTAGAGCTTGCGAAACCCGACATGATAACCAAAATCAATATCTGTCAGGTTTCGCAAGCTCTACCCGACCTACGATATATACAGATAGTAACACTCATCAACTGATAATTCTTAAAACTAAATAGCCTTGACAACCATAACAGAGGCATTCAATTGTCACAATACATCTTTGTTGGAGGGGTTTCTAACCCCGATTTGTCATGTTGTGTACCTGAAATCGGGATTGGAAACCCCTCCAACAGTAATGAAACCTGACAATTGAATTCCACTGGGAAACACTTTAAAATTCAGTTGAAATCTGTTTGTTAGATATGTTATCATTACCTGCAAGCAACCCAAATTATGCAGGAGAAAAGCGATGCAAGGACTGAATCAAGAGCTTGTTAATGCCTCTTATGATTCCAGTTTTATTTATGCTAATAATACACCATCTCGTAAACAGGATAGTGCCGAGGCATACAATAATCAAGGCATTAATCTTGCCAAAAACAGAGAGTACGATCTTGCCATCACCTATTTTAACAAGGCGATAGGCATGAGAACTGGTTATGCCATAGCCTATAATAATCGCGGTTTAACTTACATGGGCAAAGGGAAGATTAATAAAGCAATAAAAGATTATAACAAAGCAATAGAACTTGACCCAGATTTTGCCGAGACGTACACCTTTCGCGGCAATGCATATCGCTATAAAGGCGAAGTTGACCTTGCTATTGAAGATTTTACGAAAGCAATAGAACTCAATCCTAATAATGCTAATGCATATTACTATCGCAGCAAGGCATGGTTACACCTCGGAGAAAAGAAAAAAGCAAAATCAGATATGAAGATTGCAAGTAACATCGGGATAAATATTAGTACAGCTTTAGATGAAACACTACAAAACTACGGTCGCGCATGGAGCACCCTCGGCAACGTTTGAGATATTTGACAATTGCAGAAATTCTGAAGGTTGCCGAGAGACATGTCGGTGGCTACCAGTTGTTAAATGAAAATCAGTTACATTATTTGGTAGATGTGGTTAGCGTAAAATTTGATGACACAGAACTGTATCCGACTCTGTTCCAAAAAGCTGCTGTTTACGCACATCATGTGATTGCTGGACACATTTTTTTAGATGGAAATAAACGTATCGGTATGAACTGTGCAATCATATTTTTGGAATTTAACGGTTTACTCTACGTCTTGATATTGATGATTCAATTATTGAATTGGGTTTTAAAATTGCGGATGGATCAATAACCGATATTAACGACTTGTGCTAATTACTAT
>JAAXHO010000120.1:876-1029 GCA_012270795.1 Candidatus Poribacteria bacterium | reverse complement strand
TGGCCTCATCTGATTTGTTGTTTCCAATATTCTGGATACCTTTGAAACTGTCACGCTTGTATACCACCTCGTTTCTTATCGGTGGTCAGCTTGGCCAAGCCTTTTGTAAGCTTGTCCCCTTCTTTGCAAACGTTTCCATTGCCGTTTCGATTC
>JAAXHO010000120.1:568-790 GCA_012270795.1 Candidatus Poribacteria bacterium | reverse complement strand
AAGCTGTGTCCCTTCTTCATTCTCTCCACATGGATAGTTGCCGTAGCTTTCAATTCGCCACACTTGTTCACTTTCAAGCTCTCTGAATACCGAGAGAGAACCTTCTGTTTTCAGGAATGGAAGACAGCATTCGGAGAGTCCTCATCCTTTTTCAGTTACCGTCTAGCTTTCTACATTCTGTTTATGTACATCCCTGTGCTGTTGCTAGTCATTGTTTACTCC
>JAAXHO010000120.1:0-467 GCA_012270795.1 Candidatus Poribacteria bacterium | reverse complement strand
AGAAGAAACCGAAACGTGCTTCAAATGTCCCTTGCTATCGTAACAGTGTTTGTGCTTTGCTGGTTTCCTTACTCTATCAACTTTTTAATCCTATGGTATCCGGACACTTTCACGCATTTATCGTGTAGTTTCTGGATATACCACGCAGTCACCTTTTAGATGACTAACCCGTACTGTGCTTTCAACCCGATTATCTGTTTCACGTTTAGCAGTAATTACCGGAAAGCTCTTAAAAGACTCATAAAATGTTCTTTGCACAGGCGTAGGTCGCAAAAATGTGCTTTTGGCTGAAGATGTTAAGAGTCAGAGGTTTGTGGAACGCTCGCGTGAAGACATATATCATGACTATCACTTTTTTAGTAGTAATTATCGAAAAGTTCTTAGAATACTCATGAACTTGAATTTTCCTTTGTACAGGCTAAGTCGGGCAAATGTGCTTTTGATTGAATATGTTAAGATTTACAAGG